>NZ_JBHWFF010000024.1:0-37986 GCF_042733785.1 Streptomyces sp. NPDC059695
TACCTCCACCGCCCTCCCCCACACCGCGCCGCCGCCCGCGCCCCCCCCCGCCCCCCCCCCGCCCCCCCCCCCCCCCCCCCCCCCCCCCCCCCCCCCCCCCCCCCCCCCGGGGGGCCCCCCCTCTCCCGTATCTGCTGCGCGGGTCAGCCCGCGAGCAGCCTCTTCACCGCGGCGGCGACACGGCCGCCCTCGGCCTGGCCGGCCACCTTCGGGTTCACGATCTTCATGACGGCGCCCATGGCACGCGGCCCCTCGGCGCCGCCCGCCTTCGCCTCCTCGACGGCCGCCACGACGATGCCGTCGAGCTCCTCGTCGCTGAGCTGCTTCGGCAGGTACGCGTCGAGGAGGACGCCCTCGGCCTTCTCGCGCTCGGCGGACTCGGGACGTCCGCCCTTGGCGAAGGCGTCCGCGGCCTCGCGGCGCTTCTTCGCCTCCTTCGCGATCACCTTCAGCACCTCGTCGTCGGAGAGTTCGCGCTTGGTGGTGCCCGCGACCTCCTCCTTGGTGATCGCGGTGATGGTGAGCCGCAGGGTCGAGGAGCGCAGTTCGTCGCGCTCCCGGATCGCGGCGTTGAGGTCGTCCTTGAGCTTCGCCTTGAGCGTGGTCATGGGGTCAAGTGTGGCAGGTGCGCCACCCGAACCGCCCGCGCATTTCGGCCCAGCGGGTCTGCGACGATGGGGGGATGCGCGCACGGTACGGCATCCCCCTGAAGATCACGGCAGGCCTCACGGCGACGGCGGCGGCCGGAGTCGTCTACGCGGCGGGCTTCGAAGCCCGCTCCTTCCGGCTCCGCCGGGTGACGGTCCCGGTCCTCCCGCGCGGCATGCGCGACCTGCGGGTCCTCCAGGTGTCCGACATCCACATGGTCCGCGGCCAGGGCAAGAAGCGGGCCTGGCTGCAGTCCCTCGCCGGGCTCCGCCCGGACTTCGTCGTGAACACCGGCGACAACCTCTCCGACACGGACGCCGTGCCGGAGGTACTCGACGCGCTCGGGCCGCTGATGGAGTTCCCCGGCGTGTACGTCTTCGGCTCCAACGACTACTACGGCCCCCGGCTGCGCAACCCCGCCCGCTACCTCCTGGAGAAGGTGCAGGGCAAGCACGGCCTCAACGGCAACCCGCCGGTCGTGGGCGCCGTCCACAACCCCTGGGAGGACCTGCGGGACGCCTTCGACGCGGCCGGCTGGGTCAACCTGACCAACACCCGCGGCCGGCTGAAGCTGCCGCAGGCCGAGCTCGCGTTCACCGGCCTCGACGACCCGCACATCAAGCGCGACCGGTACGAGCGCGTGGCCGGCGGCCCCGACGCGTCGGCGGACTTCTCCGTGGGCGTCGTGCACGCCCCGTACCTGCGCGCCCTCGACGCCTTCACGGCCGACGGGTACGAGCTGCTCCTCGCCGGGCACACCCACGGCGGCCAGCTGTGCGTCCCCTTCTACGGGGCCCTCGTCACCAACTGCGACCTGGACACCGACCGGGTCAAGGGGCTCTCCACGCACACCGTCGCCGACCGGACCTCCTACCTCCACGTCTCGGCGGGCTGCGGCACCAACCGCTTCACCCCCGTCCGCTTCGCCTGCCCGCCCGAGGTCACCCTGCTCACCCTGACGGCCCGCGCCTGAGCCCCTACGGTGGGGGCATGCTGCCCCCCACCGCGGCCGTGCCGGCCTCCGCCGTCGTCCCCCCGCCGCGCCGCCGCCCCGGGGCGGCGTCCTTCCGGGGCCTGATCGCCCTGGCCGCGGCGACGGGCCTGGCCATCGAGTGCGTCTACGGGGACGTACTGGTCGTCCTGAGCTTCTTCACCGTCTGGTCCAACATCCTGGTCGCCGTCGTCCTCGGCCTGGGCGCGGTCCGCGCGTGGACCCGCCGCCCGCCCTTGCCCGCGCTGTGGACCGGCGGTGCGCTGCTCTGCATCGCGGTGGTCGGCCTCGTCTTCCACCTAGTCCTCGACAACGAGGCGAGCGAGTTCAACCAGGCCGCCGAGATCGCCCGGCTCACCGGGCCGAGGGCCGTGGCCAACCAGCTCCTGCACACCGTGACCCCGATCGGCACGGCCCTCGACTTCCTCCTGCTCACGGCGCCCGGCGCCCTCCGGTGGCGCCACGCCGCCCAGTGGCTGGCGGCCCCGGGCGCCTACCTCGCCTTCGCCCTGGTCCGCGGCGCGGTGCTCTCCTCCGACGCGCCCACCCGCTACACGTACCCGTTCCTCGACGTGACCGTCCACGGCTACACGGGCGTCCTCACCAACGCCGTCGTCCTCGGCGCGGCCTTCTACGTCCTCGGTCTCGCGATCGTCGGCCTGGACCGCATCCGACCTGCGCCGAGGTCCCCCGAATACCGGATTTCGCCTGAGGGCGCGCGTGGGCTAAAGTAATCGATGTCGCCGCGACATGAAGAACAAAGCAGCGACATCGGGGTGTAGCGCAGCTTGGCAGCGCGCTTCGTTCGGGACGAAGAGGTCGTGGGTTCAAATCCCGCCACCCCGACAGCCGTAAGACCAGTTCAGGGGCTCGATCCGCGTCAGCGGGTCGGGCCCCTGAGTGGTTTCCGGGGAGTTCGTGAAGGCGCTTTCGGGGGCCGTTCGTCGGCGGCCCCCGAAAGGCGGTCTCCCTAGATCACCGGCGGGCGGCCCAGGCGGGTCATGTGGAGGACCGTGGTCCAGCGCATCGGGTTCCGGGGGCCGCAGGAGCGGCGGACGCCCTCCGCGAAGCCGGCGAACCAGGCCTTGAGGCCCGGCAGCGAGCGGGTGCGGGCCAGGGTCAGCAGGGTCCACACGCCGAGGTAGACGGGGACCAGGAGGGCCGGCAGGTTGCGCTTGGCCAGCCAGACGCGGTTGCGGGCGGTCATCCGGTAGTAGACGGCGTGCCGGGCCGGGCTGGTCTTCGGGTGCTGGAGCAGGAGTTCCGGCGCGTACAGGACCTTCCAGCCGGCGTCGAGGGCCCGCCAGGCGAGGTCGGTCTCCTCGTGGGTGAAGAAGAAGTCCTCCGGCCAGCCGCCGATCCGGTCGAGCATCGGCATCGAGAGACCGTGGCCGCCGCCGAGGAAGGTGGTGACCTCGCCGCCGCGCAGCGGGTCCTTCGCCCCGAGGCGGGGGACGTGCCGGCGCTGGGTCTCGCCGGTCTCGTCGGCGATGCGGAACGAGACGATGCCGAGCGCCGGGTCCGCCTCGTACAGGTCGGCGAGGCGGCGGAACACGTCCTCGTCGACGAGGAGGCCGTCGTCGTCGAGGTCCACCACGATGTCGACGTCGCCGAACGCCCGCAGCGTCTCGATCGCGACGTTCCGCCCGCCCGAGACACCCCGGTTCTCGGGGAGTTCGACACCCGTCACGCCCTCGGGCAGCGCCGGGAGCGACCCGGTGCCGTTGCCGACGACGACGATCCGGGCTGCGGGCTCGTCCTGCCCCGCCACGGCGTCGAGCAGCGCCCGCAGCTCGGCCGGGCGCGTGCCCATCGTCAGTACCGCCACACCTACACGCGGTCGCGCCACGACCCACTCCGTCCATGTCCGCCGGGAAATCAGCTCCGGCACTCGCTCCGGAAACCCGCTCCGGGCCGCGATGCTAACCGTCCGGGGACACCTTCCGTTCACCCGGACCACGGGTGTCGTGCACCCGTCGGGAGGCCGGAGGGGGGCGCGCGGCACGGGGCGGGGACGGGCGGCTCTACGCTGGTTCTCTTCCGTCAGGTTGATCGATCGTCGAAAGGGTGGTCTCCCGGTGCTGGTCGCGGACCGATATCGGCTTCATGTGTGTATCGGCCGGGGCGGCATGGGCGAGGTGTGGCAGGCCACCGACGAGGTGCTCGGCCGGTCCGTGGCCGTGAAACTGATGCTGGCCCAGGCGACCGACCCCTCCGCCGGCGACCGCTTCCGCCTGGAGGCGCAGACCGCCGCGCGGCTGAGCCACCCGCACGTGGTGGGCGTCTTCGACTTCGGCACCTGGGACGGAAAGCTGTTCCTGGTCATGGAGTTGGTGGAGGGCGACAGCCTTCAGGGGAGCCCCTCCGATCCGATGATCCTGCCCGCCGAGCGGGTCGCGGTCGTCGCCGCGCACGCCGCCGCCGGGCTCGCGGCGGCGCACCGGCAGGGCGTGGTGCACCGCGACATCAAGCCGGGGAACCTGCTCGTCGACGCCGAAGGCACCGTCAAGCTGGCCGACTTCGGCATCGCGCGGTTCGTCGACGACCCGTCTGCCGCGCTCACGACGACGGGTCAGATCGTGGGCACCGGGCTCTACCTCGCGCCCGAGCGGGCCCTCGGGCAGCCCGCCTCCTCCGCCTCCGACGTCTACTCGCTGGGCTGCGTCCTCTACCAACTCCTGACCGGGAGACCTCCGTTCCGCGCGGACACCGCGACGGCCCTGCTGTACCAGCACATCGACACCGCCCCGATGCCGCCGAACCGGCTCGGGGCCGCGCTGCCGCCCGCCTTCGAGACGTACCTGCTGAGCCTGCTCGCCAAGCAGCCGGAGCAGCGGCCCTCGGCGCAGGCGATCGCCGACTGGTTCTCCTCCGGTGCCTGGCGTTCCTACTCCGGCGCCGCCCCCGGGCTGCCCCACGCGCCTCACCAGCCCGCCGCACACCCCCAGGGCCGGAGCCAGGCGCCCCATCAGCCGGCCGGTCCCGCGCCCCTGCCCATGCCCGCCCCGGCGCACACGCCCGCGCCGACCCCGCCTCCGGTGAACCGGCCGCCGGCGACCCGCTCCGCGCCCTCCGCGCGGCGGCGCCAGAGCCAGGCCAGCACCGGCGACCGGCTCGCGGAGCTCTCCCGCCGCCGCCCGCGGAAGACGGCCGCGGTGGCCGGGGCCATCGCCTTCGTGGTGTTCCTGATCATCGGGATGGCCTGGCTGTCCTGAGCCGGGTCCCCGGAGACTCCCGGTGCGGGCCGCCCTGAGGCCCAGGACCCCTCAGTACGGTCTCGGTGCCATCACGTGCGCTTCCCCGTCCGCCTCCGTGAGCAGCAGGCAGCGCGGTTCGCCGGGGCCCGGTGTCGCACGGACGGTCACCGGTGTCGGCGGGTCGGTCGGCAGCTCGACCCGGACGGTGACCGGCTCCTCGTCGTGGGTCGTCGCGTGGCCGGTCTCCTTGCCGTCGACGAGGACCTCGACGACCGGGGTGTGCCCGGTCTGCACGGTCACGGAGACCGAGTGCCCGAGGTGGTCGATGTGGAAGTGGTGGCGTGCCCTCATGGGCCACCTCCGAACCGCGGAGTGGGACGTAGCTCCAGCCTAGGCACGGTCCGCCGCTCACGGCGCTCCGAAGTGCGGTCGTAGTACCCCGGTGTTCAGATGGACCGGTACGCCGATCACCGCCCCCGCGGAACGGAGCACCCGGCACATGAGCGACACCCTGCCCCCCTTCGAGGACACCAGCGACTTCGCCGACGCCGACCGGGGCTTCCTCGGCGCGCTCGTCCCCGGGGTCGTGACGGCCGAGGACGGCCGCGTGATCTGGGACAACGACGCCTACGCCTTCCTCAAGGGCGACTGCCCGGACACCGCGCACCCCAGTCTGTGGCGGCAGGGACAGCTCTGCGCGCGCCAGGGCCTCTACGAGGTCACCGCGGGCGTCTTCCAGGTCCGCGGCCTGGACATCTCCAACATGACGCTCGTCGAGGGCGAGCGCGGGGTGATCGTCATCGACCCGCTGATCTCCGTGGAGACGGCGGCCGCCGCCCTCGCGCTCTACCGGGAGCACCGGGGCGAGCGGCCCGTCACGGGCGTGATCTACACCCACTCGCACGGCGACCACTTCGGCGGGGTCCGCGGCGTCCTCCCGCACGGCACGGAGGACGGCGTCCCGATCCTGGCCCCGGCCGGCTTCCTGGAGCACGCGGTCAGCGAGAACGTGTACGCGGGCACGGCGATGACCCGCCGGGCGAGCTACATGTACGGCGTCGGGCTCCCGAAGGCGCCGGACGGCCAGATCGGCGTGGGCCTCGGCCAGGGCACCTCCACCGGCACCATCAGCCTGATCCCGCCGACCGTGGACATCACGGAGACCGGGCAGCAGGAGACGGTCGACGGGGTGCGGATCGTGTTCCAGCTGACGCCGGGCACCGAGGCCCCGTCCGAGATGAACTTCCTCTTCCCCGACCACCGCGCCCTGTGTCTGGCGGAGAACGCCACGCACAACATGCACAACGTGCTCACCCTGCGCGGCGCGGTCGTCCGGGACTCCCGGATCTGGGCCCACTACCTGGACGAGGCGATCGAGTTCTTCCACGGGCAGTACGACGTCGGCTTCGCGTCCCACCACTGGCCCACCTGGGGCCACGACAACGTGGTGCGCTTCCTGGAGGAACAGCGCGACCTCTACGCGTACCTGCACGACCAGACCCTCCGCCTGCTCAACGAGGGGTGGACGGGCGTCGAGATCGCCGAGCGGATCGAGCTGCCGCCGGCCCTGGAGAAGGCCTGGCACGCCCGCGGGTACTACGGCTCGCTCAGCCACAACGCCAAGGCGGTCTACCAGCGGTACCTCGGCTGGTACGACGGCAACCCGGCGCACCTGTGGGAGCACCCGCCGGTGGAGCTGGCGCGGCGGTACGTGGACGTGGCCGGCGGCCCCGCCGAGGCCCTCGCCAAGGCCCGCTCGTACGCCGAGGGCGGCGACCCGCGCTTCGCCGCCACCCTCCTCAACCACCTGGTCTTCGCCGACCCCGGCGACGAGGAGGCGAAGGAGGCGCTCGCCGGGGTGTACGAGACGCTCGGGTACGGCGCCGAGAACGCCACCTGGCGGAACTTCTACCTGCGCGGCGCCCAGGAGCTCCGCCGGGGCGTCACGGGCGACATGGTCGACATGACGAACCCCGAGATGGCGATGGCCCTGACCGTGCCCATGCTGGTCGACTCGATCGCCATCGCCGTCGACGGTCCGCGTGCCTGGGACGAGGACCTGACGATCGACCTCGTCCTGACCGACGCGGGCGCGCTACGGCGCGGGTGAGCGGCGCCGCCTCACCCTGCGCCACGGCGCTCTCACGCACCGGGTGGTCGCCGAGCCCCGCACGCCCGCCGGGCTGACCCTCACCCTGGCGAAGGCCCAGCTCCTCGGCCTGCTCGCGGGGAAGAGCCTCCAGGAGCTCGGGATCGGGGTGGAGGGCGACCCGGCCCTGCTCGCGCGGCTCTTCTCGTACGTGACGAAGCCCGATCCCCAGTTCCCGATCGTCACCCCGTGAACCGGCACCTCCCGAACGGCGAAGGAGCCCCCGCATGAGCCGTCACCGGACGAGCCACGCCAGGACGCCCAGCAGGATCAGCGTCAGGCAGATCCCGAGGTTGACGACCTTGTACTGGAGGAAGACCGCGACGAACTCGCGGATCGTGGCCGAGGGCCAGAAGTAGGCGGCGGTCGGCGAGCCGACCACCTGTCCGTCGATCCCCGCTCTCCGGGCCGTCAGGGCGGCCCGGAAGGCGTGGAAGTTGTTGGTGACGATCACGCAGGTGGAGCCGGGCCGGTCCCGCTCCATCAGCTCCTTGCTGAAGAGCATGTTCTCCTCGGTGGTCCGCGAGCGGTCCTCGCGGACCACCGAGGCGGCCGGGAAGCCGCCGTCGGTCAGGTAGTCGGCCATCGCGTGGGACTCGGGCACCTCCTCGTCGGGTCCCTGCCCTCCGGAGGTGATGAGGACGGGCGCGGGCCCGCCCCGGGCGGCCAGGGTCTCCCACACCTCCCGGCCCCGGTCCAGACGGCTGGCGAGGAGCGGCGGCACCCTGCGTCCCCCGATCAGACCCGAGCCGAGCACGACCACGTAGTCCGCGTCGCGCCGCAGCCGCAGCCGGCCGTACAGGAACGCGTAGCCGACGAAGCACACGAACAGGAACGAGACGTAGCCGAGGAGCAGCAGGCTCGTACCCGTGATCAGGCCCAGGACCGGTGAGCCGGTGGCGGCCGTCGCCACCGTCAGGCCCATCACCCCGAATATGGCGAGTCCGGCGAGGAGCGCGAGCAGGTTGGCCGGGCTCCTGCCCTCCTTGCGGAGCATCTTCACGCCGTTGGCGCACAGCAGTCCGGCGAGGACGGCGGGGCCCAGGCCGAGCACGAGCACCAGGACGACCATCACCGTCTCGGCGAACCCGGGAGGGGCGTCGTCGATCCCGGAGAGCAGCCCGATGCCGAGGAAGGTGACGGCGAGACCGAGGTACACGGCGTTGCCGAAGCGCCGCCGGTCGCGCAGGACACCGACCATGGCGAGCAGGAGGAAGACGGCGGCCACGACGAAGGCGAACATCCCGACATCGTAGGCACCGGGACCGACGGTGGGGCCGGCGAAGGCCGCGCCCTGTGGACAACCGGAGCCGGCGCCTAGACCTCGGCCGACAGCGCGAACAGGCCCCGCCTCGCGCCCTCTTCGTACGCGCTCCGCAGCTCGGGGTCGACGAGCAGCGCGCCGAGCGCCTCCTCGCCACGCGTGCGCGTGACCACGCAGTACTCCGCCGGTCGGTACGAGGAGTCGAAGACCGAGGTCCGCAACAGGTCGACGGCGCCCAGGAGATGGGCCGCCGCGCCGTGCCGCCCCTCCATCGCCCGCATCTGGGCCAGCAGCTCCGCCGCGCAGGCCGCGCCCACCGCGGAACCGAGCCGCAGATGCTCCCGCAGGGCCCGTCTGGCGTGCTCCGAGGCGCGCTCCCGGTCCCCGTCCCAGGCGCCGAGTTCGGCCCGTACGTGATACGCCCAGGCCTCGGCGAACATGTCGCGGCCGACCCAGGCCCGACGGCTCTCGCGGTCCAGGTCGCCCTGGTCCAGGGCCTCCTGGGCGGCCTCCGGGTCGGAGCGGCACAGGGAAAGCGCGAGCCCGACCCAGCACGCCCGCCGGGTCGGCCCGAACTCCGGGTGCTCCTCCATCAGGGCGAGGGCCTCCCGGAACTCGGCCGCCGCCGCGCGCGTACGCCCCTGGTAGAGGGCGGTCGCCCCGCGCAGATGGGCCAGGAGGGCCAGACAGCGCTCGTCGCCGTCCCGTACGGCCGCCGCCCACGCCCGGGTCAGGAGCGGGTCGGCGTCCTCGGGGCGGCCCGACTCCAGCTCCAGGAAGGCGGCCAGCCACAGGGCGCGGGCGGAGGGCGGGCCCGTGTGGAGGCTGAGGGCGTGCCGCAGCCGGGTGCGGCCCTCGGCGATCCGTCCGCAGGCCACCCACAGGAACCACAGGGAGACCGCGATCTCGACGGACGTCTCGGCCTCCGCGCTGGGCGAGAGCGGCGCGGTCGTCGGGTCCATGGCGGCGGCCAGGTCGGGGAGTTCGCGCAGCGCGAGGTCCCGGGCGTCGAGCTGCCGGCCCCGCTGCCACCAGTCGGCGGCCCGCCGGGCCACCTTCACGCACCACCTGCGGTGGTGCAGGAGGACGGCCCAGCGGTCCCCGCGCGCGGTGAGCCGGCGGGCGCCGACGGCCCTCATCGGGTGCGGCATCCAGTAGCGGGGCAGGCCGTCCTCGCCGTCGAAGAGGTCGTCGACGGGAAGGAGGGCGAGCGGTGCGAGCCGGTCCAGGACCGTCTGGACCACCCCGGCCGGAAGGGTGCCGGAGGCGCAGACCTCGCGGACGGCCTCGCGGCCGAAGGCGCCCTCGAAGACGGACAGCCGCTCCCACAGGAGCTGTTCGGCCGGTCCGCAGCTCTCGTAGCCGCGCTCCGCCGCGGCGACCTGGTCGAGGCTGACGGGTTCGCCCCACAGGAGTTCGGTCTCGGGTGGTTCTCCAGCCCACATGTGCTTCCAGCCCCCGTGTCGGTTCTCCGCCCTTCTTCTGTGACTTCGGACGGATTCAATGGAAATCAGCCAGCTTCGCGGCTTGAATGCGTGTGCCCCGGTCCACATCCTGGGGCCTTCCCGCACCCGAACCCAGGGATTCCCCGGGATCGACCAAGGAGGCACATGCTTACCAGGGAATCCGTCCTGGGGGAGGTGGATCTGGCGCTGATCCACGCACTGCAGATCGCACCCCGCGCCAGCTGGACCCAGCTCGCCGGGGTGCTCGCGGTGAGCCCGGACACCCTGGCCCGGCGCTGGGAGACCCTCACCGCCGGGGGGTACGCGTGGAGTTCGCTGCTCACCGCCCGCCGCGGCGCCGAAGGCACCCTCTACGCGTGGGTGGAGCTGGAATGCGTCGCCGGCGACACCGAGGCCACGGCGATCGCGATCGCGGAGGATCCGTACTCCCTCGGCGTCCACCAGGTGACCGGCGACGCGGATCTGATCCTGCTCGTCAACTGCCCCGACCTGCACGCCCTCGACGGCTACCTCACCGGACGGGTGCGGCGCCTCCCCGGAGTGCTCCGGGCCCGCACCCAGGTCGTGACCCAGCTGCACAACCGCCCGTACCGCTCACGGATCGAGCAGCTCACCCCGGGGCAGGTGCAGCACCTCACCGAGGTCACCGGCGGCGACCGGCGGGCACGGGCCGCCACGCGCGCGTACCCGCTGGTCACCGAGCTCGACCGGCGGATCGTCGCCGAGCTCGCGGGGGACGCCCGGCGCAGCGCGGCGGAGCTGGCCCGGCAGTGCGGAACGAGCGAGTCGACGGTACGCCGCAGACTGGACGCCCTCGGCGCGTCCGGCGCCTGCCACCACCACTGCCTGCCCGCGCCGCGTTTCTCCGGGCGGCCCGTGTGGGCGATGGTCACGGCGGCCGTACCGCCCCTGGACGTGGCCGAGTGCGTGGCCTCGCTGGCCAGGATGCGCCAGACCCGCGTGATCACCTCGGTCACCGGGCCGCACAACCTGGCCCTGGCGATGTGGCTCCGTACGGTCGAGGAGCTCGACGTCGTGACGGCGGGCCTGGTGCGGGCCGCGCCCTCGCTGCGGATCACGGGCACCGCGGTGTCCCTGCGCACCCACAAGATCGGCGCGCAGGTCCTCGGCGCGGACGGCCGCCGGACCCACCACATCCGGCCCGCGACCGACCCCTGACACGGCGCCGGGGACGTGTTCTGATGGCCGCATGGAGTTCGCCGTGTTCGTGACGCTGCCCGGTCTGGTCATCCTGCTGACCGTGATCGCCTTCGCCGATCAGATCCTCCGCGTGACCGGACGCGGCAAGCGCACCGGGCAGGTCTCGTCGACGGGCTTCGAGCAGCTGCACGCCACCTTCTCGCAGGGCAAGCAGAACGAGCTCAAGGAGCGGCAGAGCGCCCTGGTGATGCGCGACGACGAGGAGGACGGCGCCCCGCCGCGCCACTCGACCGTGGACCTCGGCGGCGGGCGGGCCGTCATCCGGATCAGGCCGGGCGCGACGCCTTGACCGAGTACATCAGGGGGATGCGGGGACGGTCCGCCGGGAAGCGGTAGTAGCCGTCCTCGTGGCGCTGGAGGGCCCCGTAGCGCGGGAAGAGCGACGCGTCGTGCTCGTGCAGGAAGTCGATCCGCAGGCCCGCCCGCGCGAGCGCCGTGACGACCTCGCCGACCGGGTGCACCCATTCCACGCTGCGGTTGTGCACGGTGACGGCGGCGAGGTCGGCGTACGTCCCCGGGGTGGTGTCCACCCACGGCTCGCGGACGAAGTAGTCGTGCACGACCCGGCTGCCGGTCTCGTCGTCGAGGGAGTCGGTCAGCGGATGGAACTCGGCCACGTACAGGAAGCCGCCCGGGGCGACGAGCGAGGCCGCGGTCTCCGCCCAGCGCTCGATGTCGGGCAGCCAGCACAGCGCCCCGCTGCCGGTGTAGACGATGTCGTACGACCGGTCGGGGACGGCCTCGGCGGCGTCGTAGACGTCGGCGGCGACGAAGGCGGCCCGCTCCTGCGCGAGGCCCAGGTCGGCGGCGAGCGAGCGCGCGGTCTCCACGGCCGGCTCGGAGAAGTCCAGGCCGACGACGGAGGAGGCACCGTGCCGGGCCCAGGACAGGGTGTCCAGGCCGATGTGGCACTGGAGGTGGAGCAGCGAGCGTCCGGTGACGTCACCGACCTCCGCGAGCTCGAAGTCCCGCAGGGCCTCCTTGCCCGCGCGGAAGGCGTCGAGGTCGTAGAACTCGCTGGAGGCGTGGATCGGGACGCGCTCGTCCCAGCGGGCGCGGTTGGCGTCGCGCCAGTCCTCGGGCGTCGGTGCGTACATGTCGGCGAGGTTATCCACAGGCTGCGGACGACGCGACCCGATTGTCGGCCGCGCGGAGCATGATGGATGCCATGACTACCGAGAGCAAGCACAGCGACACCCCCCTCTGGGAGCAGCGCTTCCGGGCGCCCCGTGTCTCCCTGCCCGAGTGGGCCGAGGAGGCCCCGGACCGCTCACTGTTCGTGTCCAACGCGACCGGGACGTACGAGCTGTACGCGTGGGACCGGACGAGCGGCGGGCAGCGGCAGGTGACGGACCGGCCGAACGGGACGACGGACGGCACGCTGTCGCCGGACGGCGCCTCGATCTGGTGGTTCGCGGACACCGACGGGGACGAGTTCGGGGTGTGGATGCGCCAGCCGTTCGCGGGCGGAGCGGACGAACCGGCCGTGCCCGGCCTCGCCGCGTCCTACCCGGCCGGGCTCGCCATCGGCCGGGAGGGCACGCTCGTGGTGGGCCGCTCCACGGACGAGGAGGGCTCGACGGTCCATCTCGTACGGCCCGGGGCCGCCGCCCCGGTCGAGATCTACCGGCACCGGGAGTCGGCCGGCGTGGGCGACCTCTCCTACGACGGCTCGCTGATCGCGATCGAGCACACCGAGCACGGCGACGCGATGCACTCCTCGCTGCGCGTGCTGCGGGCCTCCGACGCGGGCGTGGTGGCCGAGCTCGACGACACCAAGGGGGGCACGGAGGAGCTGGGGCTGACCGTCCTCGGCTTCGCGCCGCTGGCCGGGGACACCCGGCTGCTGGTCGGACACCAGCGGCGGGGCCGCTGGGAGCCGATGCTCTGGGACGTGGCGACGGGCACCGAGACCGACCTCCGGCTCGATCTGCCGGGCGACGTGTCGGCGGAGTGGTACCCGGACGGCTCGGGGCTGCTGATCGTGCACGGCTTCGAGGCCCGCAGCGAGCTGTGGCGGTACGAGATCGGGACCGGTGCGCTCGTGCGGGTGAACACCCCGCCCGGTTCGGTGTCGAGCGCCACGGCCCGGCCCGACGGCTCCGTGGAGTACCTGTGGTCCTCGGCCGCCGAGCCGCCGGTGGTGCGGTCCACGGCCGGCGGGGTCGTCCTCGACCCGCCCGGCCCGAAGGCGCCGCCGTCGGTGCCCGTGGAGGACGTGTGGGTGGACGGCCCCGGCGGCAGGGTCCACGCGCTCGTGCAGCGCCCCACGGAGGGCGAGGGCCCCTTCCCCACGGTCTTCGAGGTGCACGGCGGCCCCGCGTGGCACGACAGCGACGCCTTCGCGTCGGGCCCGGCGGCCTGGGTGGACCACGGGTACGCGGTGGTGCGGGTCAACTACCGGGGCTCCACGGGATACGGCCGGGAGTGGACGGACGCGCTCAAGCACCGGGTCGGCCTGATCGAGCTGGAGGACATCGCGGCGGTCCGCACCTGGGCGGTGGCGAGCGGCCTCGCCGACCCGGAGCGCCTCGTGCTCTCCGGCGGCTCCTGGGGCGGCTATCTGACGCTGCTCGGTCTGGGCACCCGGCCGGACGACTGGGCGGTCGGTCTGGCGGCCGTGCCCGTCGCGGACTACGTCACGGCGTACGAGGACGAGATGGAGGCCCTCAAGGCGCTGGACCGGACCCTCCTGGGCGGCTCGCCGGAGGAGGTGCCCGAGCGGTACGCGGCCTCGTCGCCGCTGACGTACGTGGACGCGGTCAAGGCCCCGGTGCACGTGTCGGCGGGCGTCAACGACCCGCGCTGCCCGATCCGGCAGATCGACAACTACGTCGACCGGCTCGCGGCGCGGGGCGCGGTCCACGAGGTGTACCGGTACGACGCGGGCCACGGCTCGCTGGTGGTGGAGGAGCGGATCAAGCAGGTCGCCCTGGACCTGGACTTCGCGGCGAGACACCTGGGGACCCGGGCGTCGGGCCGCTGATCCGGCTTGCGTACCGTGGGGGGCGTGTACCGGTTCCTGAGAACACCCCGCTGGTGGGGGATCAACGTCTTCGTCCTCCTCGCGATCCCGTTCTGCGTGTTCATGGGGACCTGGCAGCTCGGGAAGTTCGAGGACCGCGTCGACTCCCACCGGGAGGCCGAGGAGCGGCCCGCCGCGAGCTCGCTGAAGGCCGAGCCGCTGGACGCCCTGCTGCCGGTGGACAAGGAGACCTCGGGCCGGTCGGCGCAGGCGCGCGGCCGGTTCGGGGAGCAGTTCCTGGTGCCGGACCGCGAGCTGGACGGGCGGACCGGCGCGTACGTCCTGACGCTGCTGAAGACCGACGGCGGCCGGGCGCTGCCGGTGGTCCGGGGCTGGCTCCCCACGGGCGCGAAGGCCCCCGCCCCGCCTTCCGGCGAGGTGTCGGTGGTGGGCGCGCTCCAGGCCTCGGAGAACCCGGGCACGAAGGGCGTCCACGCGGCGGGCGGGCTGCCTGAGGGGCAGCTCGGCATGATCAGCGCGGCGTCCCTGGTGAACGTGGTCACGGACGACGTCTACGACGCCTGGATCACCCTCGCGGACTCCCCCGCCGGGCTCACGCCGGTCCCGGCGGCGGCCGCGGCGGGCACGGGCCTGGACGCCAAGGCCTTCCAGAACCTCGGCTACACGGCGGAGTGGTTCGTCTTCGCCGGCTTCGTCGTCTTCATGTGGTTCCGCCTCTTCCGCCGCGAGGCGGAGGCCTCCCGCGACGAGGCCCTGGGCCTGTAGGACCGGTTTGCCGGGCCCGTTCGTCAGGACGGGTCCGGCGCGGCGGGCCAGCCGGGACACCCGTCACCCGTCCGTCAGCGCCCGTTCGCCGGGGCCTCAGGGGGCCTTGGCGGGGCGGTTCAGGAGGTGGCCAGGAGCCCGGTGCGGAAGATCGTGCCGGCGCAGGCGTTCGGGATGACCGCCGAGGCCGTCGGGCCGCCCGGCTCCGCCGTGTGGCTGACCACGACACTGCCGTCCGCCGGGTCGCCGTCCGCGCGGACCAGCTGGGGCGCCACGTCGGCGCCCGCGCCCTGCTCCGGGCTCGTGCCCGGTCCGGTGCCGGTGCCGCCGGAGTCGGTGCCCGTGCTCGGGTCGGGGCTGCTGGTGCCGCCCGACGGAGTGGCCGTCGGCTCGGGCGGGGTGGCCGTCGGCTCGGGCGGGGTGGTCGGCGTGGGGGGCGGGGTGCCGCCGGTCGTCGGGCAGGTCTCGCTCGGCACCCAGACGAACCTCACCTCGTAGCTGCCGTTCGGCTTGAGGACGAGCGAGGACGCCTCCTGCGAGGGGTCGGGCAGCCCGCCGCCGTCCCCGGAGGTGTGCCGGGCGATCGTGATCTTCCCCGGGTCCGCGGCGCCGCGGGCCTCGAAGCCGACGAGGCCCGCGCCGTCCACGAGGCAGTCCTGGCCCGAGACGTTGGCGATCCGGAAGGTGCCGTACACCTTGCCGTCGGCCTCGGGGCCGCCGGCCTGGGCCGCGGCGACGCCGAGCTGGCCGGGGACGCAGCGCGGGGTGGAGTCGGGGTCGCCGCCCAGCGTGGCCCGGGGGCCCCCGCCGGAGGCTCCGGTTCCCGGGCGCTCCGGCTTGCCCGAGGTGCCGTCGGCCGCGCCGGGGCTCGGCGAGACGCTGCTCGCGGGGGCCGTGGAGCTCTGGCCGCCCTCGATGCCGGTCTCGGTGCCGGTGCCGCCCTGGGCCTGCTCGCCGTGGCCGGCGTTCACGGGGTTGGCGGCGGAGAGGCCGCCCGAGGCGGCGACGTGCACGAAGGCGGGGACGGCGGTGCCGATGAGGACGGCGGCGGCCGCGGCGCCGACGATGGCCTGCCGCTTGCGGGCGCGGCGCGCGGGCACGGCGCGGCGCAGGTGCTCCAGCGAGCCGAGGGAGGGCTCCAGGTCGCCCACGGCGTCCTGGAACAGCCGCCGCAGCGCGAGCTCGTCGCCGCCCTCTCCGGGGCCGGGCTCGATCTTCACCATGCGCTGTCCACTCAGCTCGTCACGTTCATCACGTTCATCACGTTCATCCAGGGCGTCAGGCTCCTCGGACGCGGCACCGACCGCGGACGCCGCCTCGGGCGTCACCCCCGGCGCGACGCCGGGCGTCACCTCCGGCGCCGTCCCGGGCGTCGCCAACGGCTCCGTCTCCCCAGCCGTCGCTCCGGCCGTCCCTCCGGGCGTCTCCGTGACATGGCTCTCGGGGACGTCGTCGCCGTCACGGTTCTCGTGGGCCACGTCGTCCCCGCCGGGTGCCTGGCTCATGTCGTCGCTCCCATCGCGACGCGCAGCGCCGCGATGCCCCGCGAACCGTACGCCTTCACCGAGCCCAGGGATATTCCGAGCGTCTCGGCGACCTGAACCTCGGTCATGTCGGAGAAGTACCGCAGGGCGAGCACCTCGCGCTGGCGCCGCTGGAGGCCGCGCATCGCCTTGATCAGGTCCTCGCGCTCCAGCTGCTCGTACGCCCCCTCCTCCGCGCTGGCCATGTCCGGCATCGGCTTGGACAGCAGCTTCAGTCCGAGGATGCGGCGGCGCAGCGCGGACCG
Organism: Streptomyces sp. NPDC059695; assembly: GCF_042733785.1. Classification (NCBI taxonomy): domain Bacteria; kingdom Bacillati; phylum Actinomycetota; class Actinomycetes; order Kitasatosporales; family Streptomycetaceae; genus Streptomyces; species Streptomyces sp. NPDC059695. The sequence goes on from NZ_JBHWFF010000024.1 coordinate 16,477, forward strand.
GGAGAGGTTCACGACGGTCTGGCGCAGGTAGGCGAGCGTCTTCTCCGGCTCACGGACCCGCTTGCGGGCCGAGTGCACGCGGATGAAGGCCTCCTGGACGACGTCCTCGCAGGAGGCCGTGTCGTCGAGGAGCAGCGCGGCGAGACCGAGCAGCGACCGGTAGTGGGCGCGGTAGGTCTCGGTCAGGTGGTCGACGGTGGTGCCGGCGGCCGGGACGGCGTCGGCGCTCTTGCGGGGCGACGGGATGCCGTCCACCCCGCCGGTGCGCGATCCGGTGGGCACGGGAGCGATCACCGGCATGCCGCCGAGTGCGCGCGGCCGCCTGAGCGGACGGGCCGCCGAGCCGCGTACGGGGACGACGGCGCCGCTCCGCACGGGGAGCACCGCCGGGCCCGCGCCGCGCAGCGGGGCGATGGTCGCGATGTCGAGTACCTCTGCCACGCCTGTTGGACACGCTTCCCCCCGACAGGGTTGTACGCGTACGCCACCCTTTTCGACGGCGAGTTGTTCGTCCTCATGCGTAACCGTTCTCCCCCGATGCCCCGCTTTCGGCGTGTCCCGCGCCACACGGTCGTGGGTGCACGCAGAGACGCGCCCCGCCCAACTCTGGTTGCAGTACGGGGAAAGTGCATCGTCGACCACGGCATCGCCGCAGTTCAAGAGGTATCTGACGCCTTTTTGCTCACAGGACGTTCACAGATCCCACAAATCCGTGACAAGCGATTCCGCGATCTGCAGGGCGTTCAGGGCCGCGCCCTTGCGGAGGTTGTCGGCGCAGACGAAGAAGTCGAGCGCGCGCTCGTCGTCGAGGGAGCGCCGGACCCGGCCGACCCAGGCGGGGTCGGTGCCGACGACGTCGGCGGGGGTGGGGAAGTCGCCCGCGGCCGGGTCGTCGTAGAGGACGACCCCCGGCGCGGTCGCCAGGACCTCGTGGGCGCGTGCGACCGGGACGGGGTGCTCGAAGCGCGCGTGGACGGAGACGGAGTGGCCGGTCACGACGGGGACGCGCACACAGGTGGCGGCGATCCGGAGGCCGGGCAGGCCGAGGATCCGACGGGTCTCGTCGCGGACGTGCTCCTCCTCGGAGGAGGCGCCGTCGGCGCCGGGCGTGCCGGACCAGGGGAGGACGTTGAGCGCGAGGGGGCCGGGGAAGGGTCCCGTGTTCTCGCCGACGGCCCGCCGTACGTCGCCGGGGTGGGTGCCCAGGTCGCCGGCGGCGGCCACCAGGCCGAGCTGGGCGCGGAGCGCGTCGACGCCGGCCTGTCCCGCGCCGGCGCCGCTGGCGGCCTGCTGGGCGGTGACCACCAGTTCGGCGATCCCGAACTCGGCGTGGAGGGAGCCCACGGCGACGATCAGCGCGAGGGTGGTGGAGCCGGGTCCGGCGACGATGCCCCGGGGGCGTACGCGCGCGGCGTGCCCGTTGAGCTCGGGGACGACGAGCGGTACGTCGGGGTCGGCGCGGAAGGCCGCGGAGGTGTCCACGACGACGGCGCCCTTGGAGACGGCGACGGGCGCCCAGCGGGCGGCGACGTCCTCCGGCACCAGGAAGAGCGCCAGGTCGACGCCGTCGAAGACCTCCTCGCCGAGCGCGAGGATCTCGCACTCCTCCCCGCGCACGGCGGCCTTGGAGCCGGCCGAGCGCGGGGAGGCGACGAGGCGTATCTCGCCCCAGACGTCCGCGTGGTGCGTGAGCATCTGGAGCATCACCGAGCCGACCGCCCCGGTCGCTCCCACGACCGCGAGCGTCGGCTTCGGGGTCATCGGCCGGTGCCTCCGTAGACGACGGCCTCGTCCGAGTCGCTGTCCAGACCGAAGGCGGTGTGGACGGCGCGCACGGCCTCGTTGACGTCGTCGGCGCGGGTGACGACCGAGATGCGGATCTCGGAGGTGGAGATCAGCTCGATGTTCACGCCCGCGTCGGACAGCGCGCGGAAGAAGTCCGCGGTGACGCCCGGGTTGGTCTTCATCCCGGCGCCGACCAGGGAGATCTTGCCGATCTGGTCGTCGTAGCGGAGCGAGTCGAAGCCGATCGCGGTCTTCGCCTTCTCCAGGGCGTCGATGGCCTTGCGGCCCTCGGCCTTGGGGAGGGTGAAGGAGATGTCCGTGAGACCGGTGGAGGCGGCCGACACGTTCTGCACGATCATGTCGATGTTGATCTCGGCGTCCGCGACGGCCCGGAAGATGGCCGCGGCCTCGCCCGGCTTGTCCGGCACGCCGACGACGGTGATCTTCGCCTCCGAGGTGTCGTGGGCGACACCCGAGATGATGGCCTGCTCCACCTTCTGGTCCTTTGCGTCGGAGAGCGGTTCGTTGCTGACCCAGGTGCCCTGCAGCCCCGAGAAGGACGAGCGTACGTGGATCGGGATGTTGTAGCGGCGCGCGTACTCGACGCAGCGGTGCAGCAGCACCTTGGAGCCGGAGGCGGCGAGCTCCAGCATGTCCTCGAAGGAGATCCAGTCGATCTTCTTCGCCTTCTTCACGACGCGCGGGTCGGCCGTGAACACACCGTCGACGTCGGTGTAGATCTCGCAGACCTCGGCGTCGAGCGCCGCGGCGAGCGCCACGGCGGTGGTGTCGGATCCACCGCGGCCCAGCGTGGTGATGTCCTTCTTGTCCTGGGACACACCCTGGAAGCCGGCGACGATGGCGATGTTGCCCTCGTCGAGGGCGGTGCGGATCCGGCCCGGCGTGACATCGATGATGCGCGCTTTGTTGTGGACCGAGTCGGTGATGACACCGGCCTGGCTGCCCGTGAAGGACTGGGCCTCGTGGCCCAGGTTTTTGATCGCCATGGCCAGCAGGGCCATGGAGATCCGCTCTCCCGCGGTCAGCAGCATGTCGAACTCACGCCCGGCAGGGATCGGGGATACCTGCTCGGCGAGATCGATCAACTCGTCCGTCGTGTCGCCCATCGCGGAAACCACGACGACCACCTGGTGGCCGTTCTTCTTGGCATCCACGATCCGCTTGGCGACGCGCTTGATGCCTTCGGCATCGGCAACGGAGGAGCCTCCGTACTTCTGCACGACAAGGCCCACGTGCGCTCCTCGCTCAGTCCGTGTCACAGCCGGTGCTGCGATCGGCTCAGTCTATCGAGGGACCCGGAAACACCAGGGTGATATCGCATCCTGAGACACGGTGCTCGCGGAGTGATCACTCGGGGCTCGCGGGAGAGGGATCGGCCGGGCCCGTCGGCGAACGGTCGGCCGTCGGTCGGCGATCTGTCGGTGGGCCCCGCCAGGGTGGAGCCACGGACAGCACCGAGCAGAGGAGCCGATCATGGACCAGACCCTGGTGGACCGGATGCGCGCCTACCTGGCCGCGGGCCTCGCGATGGACGTCGAGGCACTGGACGCGACGTACGACCCCGCCTTCGAGAACGTCCGCTGCGACGAGGAGGGCCGGACCGTGACCCTCTCGAAGGACCTGTTCATGGGCCGGTTCCGCGCCCTGAAGGCGCGGGGCGTGAGCATCGGGGAGTCCGTCGACGACGCGACCTTCCTCACGACCAGCACGTACGACACGTACGGCTCGGTCGTCATGCGCCGTGTGAAGGACGGCCTGCCCGTGCTCTACACCTTCGTCTCGCGCCGCGCCCCCCACGGCGGCTGGGGGACGCTGTTGCGCGAGTTCACCTACGAGAAGGACATCAGCGCCCTTCTGAGGCTCACTTCGTGACGGGTCCGCCGCGCAGCCCCAGCGGGGTGCCGATCTCCTCCAGCATCACGCGGCCCGCCTCCTCCGCGAGGTCGTCCTCCGTGAGGTCCTCGTCCGTGTCGAGGCCGTCGAGGGCCGCGAGGGGCTGGTCGAGGCGGACGTGCGCGACGAGGGACTGGAGGGCGCGGAGGGTGGCCGAGGCGGTCGGGCCCCAGTTGGAGAAGTACGAGAACTGCCACCACCACAGCGCCTCGCTGGTGCGGCCCGCGCGGTAGTGGGCGAGGCCGTGGCGCAGGTCGGTGACGATGTCGGCGAGGTTGTCCGAGATCCGGGCCGGCACCGGGGCCTTGCGCGGCTCGTACGGGTCGAAGACCTCGGAGAAGACGTCCACCGGGTCCAGCATCACCGCGAACCGCTCCCGCAGGTCGTCGACGTCCGGCTCCGGGCCCGTGTCCGTCTCGTACCGCTCGTCCGGGACGATGTCCTCGTGCGCGCCGAGCCGGCCGCCCGCCAGGAGCAGCTGGGAGATCTCCAGGAGCAGGAAGGGCACCGCGCTGTCGGGCTCGTCGCCCTTGGCGACCTCGGTCGTCGCGACGATGAAGCTCTCGATCGAGTCGGCGATCTGGACGGCGAAGTCGTCCGGGTCCTGCGTGACGGAGTGCAGTGTGGCGTCAGACATCGAGGAGCCTCCCTGAGAGAGCGCGGGCGAGCGCGCCGACCCTGTCGTCATACATCTAGCAGCCTCCGCCCCTCGAAGGCACGGCCGAGGGTCACCTCGTCGGCGTACTCCAGGTCGCCGCCGACCGGGAGGCCGCTCGCCAGCCGCGTCACCCTGAGGCCCATGGGCTTGATCATCCGCGCCAGGTACGTCGCGGTGGCCTCGCCCTCCAGGTTCGGGTCGGTGGCGAGGATGAGCTCGGTGACCGTGCCGTCCGCGAGGCGCGCGAGCAGCTCGCGGATGCGCAGGTCGTCCGGGCCGACGCCCTCGATCGGGCTGATCGCGCCGCCGAGGACGTGGTACCGCCCGCGGAACTCGCGCGTCCGTTCGATCGCGACGACGTCCTTGGGCTCCTCGACGACGCAGATGACCGTCAGGTCGCGGCGCGGGTCGCGGCAGATGTTGCACTGCTCCTGCTGCGCCACGTTCCCGCAGACCGCGCAGAACCTGACCTTCTCCTTGACCTCCAGGAGGGCGTGCGCGAGGCGCCGGACGTCCGTGGGCTCGGCCTGGAGCACGTGGAAGGCGATCCGCTGCGCGCTCTTGGGACCGACGCCGGGCAGCCTGCCCAGTTCGTCGATGAGGTCCTGAACCACGCCTTCGTACAACGCCTGCGCCCTTCTCGGAAGTGCTTGATTCTTACGGTAGTGGCTGGAAGCGACCCTTAGAAGGGGCTCTCACCCGAGGGTCCCGGCGGGGGCTCCCGGCCGGGGGCTCAGAAGCCCAGGCCCGGCATGCCGCCCATGCCCTGGGCCAGCGGGCCGAGCTTGGCCTGCTGGAGCTGCTGCGCGTTGTCGTTGGCCGCCTGGACGGCGGCGACGATCAGGTCGGCCAGCGTCTCGGTGTCCTCGGGGTCGACCGCCCTGGGGTCGATGACCAGGCCTCGGAGCTCGCCGGAGCCGGTGACGGTCGCCTTGACCAGGCCGCCGCCGGCCTGCCCGTCGACCTCGGTGGCGGCGAGCTCGGCCTGCGCCCGGGCGAGGTCCTGCTGCATCTTCTGGGCCTGCTGGAGGAGCTGCTGCATGTTGGGCTGGCCACCACCGGGGATCACGGTCACTCACTCCTGCTGGTCGGAACGCCTGGTCGGACGTCCGGGTCTCCGGAACGTCGGTATCCCGAGCCTACGTGCTCCTCGACCGGGGTGCCGACGCAACTCTTTCGAGTGAGAAACTGCGGGCTCCTCTACCTGATCAAGACCCTCTTGCGGGCGGAAATCCCGGGATTCCGGGCCCGCCGCCCACCATTCGGCGGTAGGAAGGGCAGGCACCACGTGCACCGCACGTCACAGAAGGACACGCGCGCTGAGCTGAACAGAGGAGTCCCCCGGTGAGCCAGCAGCCGGAGATGCAGCCACCGGGGAGCCCCGGAGGAGACGTCACCCGCGATCTGACCGGTACGCCGTTCCCCCTGGGCGACTGGGGCGAGCCGGCCGAACGGCTCGACGAGCTGTACCGCTGGGTCGAGTCGAACGCCCTGCGCACCGCCGAGTGGTACCTCTCCGACCGCGTCTGGAAGCGCCGCAGCGCCCGGATCCTGCGGCTCGGCACGGCCGCCGGGGTGATCGCCGGGGCGGCGCTGCCGCTGCTCGACCTGACCGGCGTCGCCGAGGGCACCGCGGGCTGGGGCTATCTGTCGCTGCTGCTCGGTGCCGCCTGCCTGGCCTGCGACCGCTACTTCGGCCTCACGTCCGGCTGGATAAGGGACGTGGCGACCGCGCAGGCCGTGCAGCGCCGTCTCCAGGCGCTCCAGTTCGACTGGGCCTCGGAGAGCGTCCGGGAGGTCCTGGGGCCCACCGAGGGCACGGCCAGCGAGGCCGCCGAGCGCTGCCTCGGGGTGCTGCGCCGCTTCTCGGAGGACGTGACGGAGCTGGTACGGGCGGAGACCGCGGACTGGATGGTCGAGTTCCGCTCGGGTCCGGCGCCGCTGGCGCTCCAGTCGGTCGGCGTGGTCCCCGCCAGGTCGGAGAGCTCCCACCCGTCCGGGCGCTTCCCGCTGCCGCCGGGCACCCGCCCGAACATGCCGCGCCAGCGCCCCCCGGAGGCCCGCTAGGCGGGCCTCCGGCGCGCGCGGGAATCAGCTCAGGATGATCATCGAGCCCTGGGCCAGGCTCCGGGTCGCCGCCGCGTGCAGCCCCAGCCACACGTGCCGCTCCCGGGCGAAGGGGTGGTTCTCGTACGGCACCGCGGCCGGCTCCTCCAGGGTGGTGGGCCGGTCGGGCGGCTGGGGGGCCGGCGGCGGGTTCGCCGGGTCGATGCCGATCCAGGGCGCCACGAACTGCAGCTCGCGCAGGAGTCCGTAGGAGGAGCCCAGCGGCCCGCCGCCCTCCAGGAGCTCGTCGTTGGCGAGCGGCACCGGGAATTCCACGGGCACGTACGCGCCCGAGTGGTCGTAGTGCCAGACCAGGTGGGACTGCTGGGCGGTCGCCTCGAACATCTCCAGGAGCTGCTCGTAGTCCCCGCCGAGCTCCCCGACCGGCTCGACCGGCAGCCCGCACATCCCGAGCAGGTAGGCGCGGCGCAGGAAGTGCAGGGCCTCGTAGTCGAAGCCGGCCACCGGGGCGACGTCGCCGGAGAGCCCCGGCATGTACGCGTAGACGGGCACGGTCGGCATGCCGGAGGCGCTCAGGACGGCGTCATAGGCGGCTATCTCTTCGGCGAAGGGGTTGTCGGGGCTGTGGCACAGCACGTCGACGAGGGGGACCAGCCACAGGTCACAGGCCAAGGGAGGCTCGCTCTCCGTCAGTTGCAGGGACGGCCAGGGTAGTCGGCTCGGCCGACGACGCCCACCCGCTGACCACCTGCCCCGGGAGCCGGGCGCTCAACCCGGCGCCGGGTCAGCTCAGGGCCCTGGCCTCCAGGCGGTCGGCCCATTCCAGCGAGTGCGCGTTGTAGTCCCGTACGACCTGTACGGCCGCGTCGGCGTCGCCGCGGGTGATCGCGTCGACGAGGTCCACGTGTCCGTTCCACAGCCAGCCGAGGACGTCCCGCTCGGAGCGCAGGTAGGGCACGGAGAAGACCCAGGCCTGGACGCGGAGCCGGTGCAGGAAGTCGGCGATGTGGTCGTTGGCGGAGACCAGGCGCCCCAGCTCGCGCCAGTAGCGGATGTCGTAGCCGATGAGGATGTCCAGGTCCCCGGCGCGGGCGGCGCGGGCGGCGGCCTCGCCCCGGCGGCGCACGGAGACGAGCGCGACCCCGATGCCGTGGTCGGGCTCCGGGGGCACGGTCCGCGGCGCGTGGCGGCGGAAGATGCCGTCGACGACGAGCATCCGCGCCTCGACCATGCTCCGGTAGTCGGCGATCGAGTACTGGTGGACCCGGAAGCCGCGGTGCTGGTCGGAGTCGAGGAGGCCCTGCGCGCAGAGGTCGACGAGGGCTTCGCGGACGGGTGTCGCGGAGACGCCGTACTGCTCGGCGATCTGCTTGACGGTGAATTCCTCGCCCGGCTGGAGACGGCCTGCGAGCACCTCGTCACGGAGCGCGTCCGCGATCTGCTGTCGCAAGGTGTTGCGAGTGACAGCTCCGCTCGCGGGCATGGGTCGGCCCCCTCCGTCCGGCTCCGGACACCCTAGTCCAGACGGAGAGGACCTCCCCGTTTCGCTGCTAGACGGTGTGTTCGTCGGCCACCGAGAGGGCCGCGTCCAGGGCCGCCAGGCCCTCCTTGGCCTCGGCCTCGGAGACGTTGCAGGCGGGAACGGCGTGGGTGCGGTTCATGTTCACGAAGGGCCACAGGCCCTGCTTCTTCGCCGCGGCGCCGAAGGCGGCCATCGGGGCGTTGGCCTCGCCGGCCGCGTTGTACGGGACGAGCGGCTCGCGGGTCTCCCGGTTCTTGACCAGGTCGAGCGCCCAGAAGACGCCCATGCCGCGGACCTCGCCGACGGACGGGTGGCGCTCGGCGAGCTCGCGCAGGCCGGGGCCGAGGACGTTCTCGCCGATGTGGGCGGCGTTCTCGACGACCTTCTCGTCCTCCATCACCTGGATGGTGGCGACGGCGGCGGCGCAGGCCAGCGGGTGACCGGAGTAGGTCAGGCCGCCGGGGTACGGGCGCTTGTCGAAGGTGGCGGCGATCTCGGCGCTGATGGCGACGCCGCCGAGCGGCACGTAGCCGGAGTTCACGCCCTTGGCGAAGGTCATCAGGTCGGGCACGACGTCGAAGTGCTCGGCGGCGAACCACTTGCCGGTGCGGCCGAAGCCGGCCATGACCTCGTCGAGGATGAAGACGATGCCGTACTTGTCGCAGATCTCGCGGACGCCGGCGAGGTAGCCGGGCGGCGGGGTCATGATGCCGGCGGTGCCGGGCACGGTCTCCAGGATGATCGCGGCGACGGTCGCCGGACCCTCGAACGCGATCGTGTCCTCCAGGTGCTGGAGGGCCCGCGCGCTCTCCTCCGCCTCGGTGGTGGCGTAGAAGGGCGAGCGGTAGAGGAACGGCGCCCAGAAGCGCACGACGCCCGCGGTGCCGTTGTCGGAGGCCCAGCGGCGCGGGTCACCGGTCAGGTTGATCGCGGTGGAGGTGGCGCCGTGGTACGAGCGGTAGGCGGAGAGCACCTTGGTGCGGCCCGTGTGCAGACGGGCCATGCGGACGGCGTTCTCGACGGCCTCGGCGCCACCGTTGGTGAAGAAGATCTTGTCCAGGTCGCCCGGGGTGCGCTCGGCGATGAGGCGTGCGGCCTCGGAGCGGACGTCCACGGCGAAGGCGGGGGCGAAGGTCGCGAGCTTCCCGGCCTGCTCCTGGATCGCGGCGACGACCTTGGGGTGCTGGTAGCCGATGTTCGTGTAGACGAGACCGCTGGTGAAGTCCAGGTAGCGGTTGCCGTCGTAGTCCCAGAAGTACGAACCCTCGGCGCCGGCCACGGCGAGCGGGTCGATCAGTCCCTGTGCGGACCAGGAGTGGAAGACGTGCGCGCGGTCGGCGGCTTTGACGGCCGCGCCGGCCTGGGGATCGGGTTCGACATGAGGGGTCATGGGTCGAGGGTAAGGAACCGCAGGTGGGACCGGCCATGGCCATCTTGTCCACCGAGACCGGGGCGGACGCGACACGTTGCTCTACCGGCTCTCCCCCCACCCCATCATTGACAGCATGCTGTCGACATGACAGTCTCCTGTCATGGGAACCGAGACTGACACCACGACCGTTCATCTCGCCGTCTACGACACCCTCGCCGACTGGGAGACCGGCCACGCCACGGCCTGGCTCGCCCGCGCCGGCTACACGATCCGGACCGTCGGCCCGGCCGCCGGTGAGCCCGTCACGACCCTCGCGGGGGTCCGGATCGTCCCCGACCTCGCCCTCACCGACCTCGACCCCGCCCAGAGCGCCCTGCTGATCCTCCCGGGCGCCGAGAAGTACGACGAGGGCGACGAGCTCGCCCCCTTCACCGCGAAGGCCCGCGCCTTCCTCGACGCCGGGGTCCCGGTCGCCGCGATCTGCGGGGCCACGGCCGGACTGGCGAAGGAGGGCCTGCTCGACGACCGCGCGCACACGAGCGCGGTGTCGTTCTACCTCGCCGCCACCGGCTACAAGGGCGCCGACCACTACGTCGACGCGGACGCCGTGCGGGACGGGGACCTCATCACGGCGGGCCCGACGGAGCCGGTCGCCTTCGCGCGCGAGATCTTCGCCCGGCTCGGCGCCTACGAGGGCAAGCGGGACGCCTGGTACCGCCTCTTCCAGCACTCCGACCCGGCCGCCTTCGCCGAGCTGAACGCGTGAGCCGCGAGCAGCAGGACGCCCTCTCCCGCACTGCCCTGGGCGTCTTCCGCCTCAACGGCCAGTTCCTCGCCGTGTCCGAGAAGCTGGCCGAACCGGCGGGCCTCACCGCCGCCTGGTGGCAGGTCCTCGGAGCCGTGCTGCCCGAGCCCCTGCCCGTCGCCGGGATCGCCCGCGCCATGGGGATCACCCGGCAGAGCGTCCAGCGCGTCGCCGACCTCCTCGTACGGGACGGGCTGGCCGCCTACGCGCCGAACCCGGCCCACCGGCGCGCGAAGCTCCTCGCCCCCACGGAGGCCGGACGGGCGGCCGTCCGCCGCATCGACCCGGGCCACGCGGAGCTCGCGGCCCTGCTCGCACGCGAACTGGGCGGCCAGGAGGCCTTCGACGAGACGGTACGGATCCTGGAGCGGCTGTCGTCGGCCCTGGAGACGGTGAGCGAGCGCTACGAGGGGTCGCCGGCGCGCGACTGAACCCTCAGGGCGCCGTGAACAGTTCGGTGACCGCGCTCCGCAGCAGCAGCGGGTGGACGAAGCGGTCCGGTTCCGTCGGCGGGAAGCGCCACGCCAGGGGCCAGGTCCTGCCCGTCAGCGCCGGGACCGGTACGTAGCTCACATGGGCCGGTCCCGCGTTGAACCGGGTCACCCCGCGCGGCCACGGCCGACGGGCCGTCGAACCGGGCGGCACGAGGAAGTAGACGCCCCGCCGTCCGTTCGCCTCGGTGACCACGGGCCCGGGGTCTCCCCCCGTCAGCGCCTCCATCCAGTCGGCGAGCCGACGCCCTTCGTCACCGTCGACCCGAACGGCGTCGAATTGTACGCCCGCCTTACGGAGTTGGAATCCGGAAACAGGAATCCAACTGGCCATCACTTCCCGATTCTCTGCATTCACAGGACCATGTTCCCGTGTCGACGCTAGCGTTTTCCACGACTGCGACGGGCGCGTCGGCAACCCCTTGACCTGCGCCAACACGCCCTCCACGCAGTCGAATTCGGCGGGGAGCAGTTGAGACCGGTTGAGATCGGTTGAGTCCGAATGGGGAGCGTGAATGGCGCGAGCGGAGAACAAGGAAACGGTCGGTCCTGCGGCCAGGATGGCGGCCGCGGTGGCGAAGAGATTGCGACAGAAGAAGGGCTGGACGCAGGAGTACCTGGGAAGTCAGACGGGCTTCACGGGCGCGGCGATCAGCGCGATGGAACGGCTCGTCCACCCGGTCAGCGACGACATGCTGGTCCAGCTGGAGCGGGGGCTCGGCGGCGGCACGGGCATCTTCGAGGAGATGCGGGAGCTCGTACGGCTGGAGAAGCTGCCGGAGCTGTTCCGCGACTACGCGCCGATCGAACAGAAGGCTGTGGCGCTGTGGTTGTACGCCAACCATGTCGTCCACGGGCTGTTCCAGACGGAGGCGTACGCGCGGGCGCTGATCGCGGGAGGTCACCCGGAGCCGACTCCGGAGCGGGTCGAGGAGCTGGTCGTGGGCCGGATGGCCCGGAAGCGGCTGTTCGACCGGAAGCAGGTGTGCGAGATCGAGCTGATCCTCGACGAGTCGGTGCTGAGGCGGCCGATCGGAGACGAGGAGGTCATGCGGGAGCAGTTGGCGTACCTGGCGGAGTGCGCCCGGAGGAGCAGCGTGAACCTTCAGGTGCTTCCACTGGACGCAGGACTGGGAGGCAAGTACGCGGGCGATCGGGGTGATCTGAACATCGTCGAGACCCCGGAGCATGACCACGTGACCTACCTGGAGATCCAGGGAGAGAGCCTGCTGATCACCGACCGGGCCAAGGTAAGTGTCCACCGGCAGAGGTATGCGAAGATCCGGGCACAGGCCCTGGATCCGCGCAGGTCTCTGGGCTTCATCGAGGAGTTGGCGGGAGTACGGAGATGAACGACACCCTGCACTGGTTCAAGTCCAGCTACAGCGACAGCGGTGGCGGCAACTGCGTAGAGGTGGCCACCTGCGCCCACGCCGTCCACCTCCGGGACTCGAAGGTGCCGGACGGCCCCACGTTCACCGTGGAGCCGTCCTCGTGGAGCGCGTTCCTGGCCTGGCAGGACTGACCGTCAGCAGGACAGGTTCGACCCCGCGGGCACGCCCAGGATCTGGGTGAACTGCTGGTACTTGGTGACCCGGCTCTGGACCTGGGCCGGGTTGCCGCCGTTGCACTCAAGGCTGCCGTTGATCGCCCAGATGGTCTGGCCGAAGCCGGCGCCGTTGACCATGGCGTTGTGGGCGGTCATCGTGCCGGGGCCGTTCTGGGTGTTCCAGTACCAGAGGCCCGTCTGCATGGCGACGGCCGGATCCTGCTCGACCTTCCAGGGGTTGTTCAGCAGGTCGATGCCGAGGGCGTCACCGGCGGCCTTGTAGTTGAAGTTCCAGGACAGCTGGATGGGGCCGCGCCCGTAGTACGCGGCCTGGCCGGCCGGGCAGCCGTAGGGCTGGTTCGCGTCGCAGTAGTGGGGGTAGTTCGCGGTGTTCTGCTCGACGATGTAGTAGAGCCCGCCCGTCTCGTGGGAGACGTTCGCGAGGAAGGCCGCGGCCTCCTGCTTCTTCACCGTGTCGCTGCCGGTGTTGGCGAAGCCGGGGTACGACTTGAGGGCGGCCACGAGGCCCGCGTACGTGTAGAAGGGGTTCCGGCTCGGGAACATCTGGTTGAACTGGGCCTCGGAGACCACGAATCCGCCGCCGGCCGGCGGGGTGGTGGGCGGAGTGGTGCCCCCGCCGCCGCAGACGCCCTGGTCGGCCCAGACGCCCCACTCACCGGTCGTGCCGGGGGTCTCGTTCTGGGTCCACCACTTGGCCTGCCAGTTGTGGCCGTTGTGAGAGGCCGTCATCCCTCCCGTGTAGACGGCGGAGGAGTTCCACGCGGCGGCGCAGGCGGCGGCGGCGCCGGCGGAGGCCGTGGGGAGGAGGAGGACGGCGAGTCCGACGGCCGTACAGAGTGCGGCCAACGAGGTGAACAGCCTTCGCAGCATGCGAACTTCCTTCCGGGTGGGGCCGGGTGGAGCCGGATGGGGAAGCCCAGCGAAGCGCGATTGGTCTGGACCTGTCAAGGTCCAGACCAGAATGAAGGCGCCCCGGCCGACGGAGCGCCTTCATTCCGGACGGCCGCGTCCGCTATGCGGCCAGCCGCACCGAAAACTCCTTCGCCAGGGACTCGGCCGCCGCCAGGGACTCCGTCCGGGAGGCCTCGAAGAGCGGGACGAGCCCGGACATGGCCGGGACGTGCGGGGCCAGGGTCAGCTCGGGGACGATGAAGGTGACGTCCAGGCCGAAGAGCTCGGCGAGGGTCAGCCGCAGGTAGCTCTCGACGTAGTCGTTGCCGAACTGCGGGGTGCCCTCACGGTAGGAGCCGCCGCGGGAGGTGACGACGACCGCCCGCTTGCCGGCGAGCGTGGGGTTCTCGGTGATCGAGGTGCGGCCCACCATGAAGACGTGGTCCAGCCAGGCCTTCAGCGTGGAGGGGATCGTGTAGTTGTACATCGGCGCGCCCAGCAGGATCACGTCCGCCCGCTCGGCCTCCTCGATGAGCCTCCCCCGCAGCTCGAACGCGGCCCGCTCCTCCGGCGACCGCTCGGCGGGGGCCGTGCCGCCCGCGTAGTAGGCGGCGGCCTCCAGGTGGGGAATCGGTTCCGCGGCGAGGTCGCGGTAGATCACCGTCCCCTCGGGGTGCTCCGCCTCCCAGGCCGCGCGGAAGGCGGCGGTGACGGCGCGGGAGTGGGAGTTGTCGCCGTTGAAGGAGGTGTCGATGTGCAGCAGCGTGGCCATGGGGGATCGTCTCCTGAGTCGCGGTTCTCGCCGGCCCCGCTCTCCGGGTCGGTGAGAAGAAGACTGCTTCCTCAACCAAAGTTGAGGTCCAGCCCCTGTGACTCAGATCACGATCCCCCGGTCGTCATCCGCTCAGATCATCAGGACGATCCGGCCCGGCCTGTGGCCCGCCTCCGCCCTGCGGTGCGCCTCCGCGACCTCCTCCAGCGGCATCACGTCGGCCACCCGGGTGACCAGCTCCCGGTCCGCCACCTTCCGCAGGTTCTCCGCGAGCCGGACGGCGTCCGGCTTGGCCCGTACGGCCTCGACACGGATGCCCCGCTCGGCGACCGGAACCCGGTCGGGCGCGATCGCGGCGAACGCCCCGCCGTCCTTCACCACCGGGAGGAGGGCCTCGCCGATGATCCCGCCGTCGAAGACCGCGTCCACGCCGTCCGGGTCGCCCGCGCGCACCTTGGCGACGATGTCCTCCGGGACACCGCGCGGGACCACGTGGTCCGCGCCGAGCACTCTCAGTTCGGGCTCGTCACCCTCGTGGGCCACGGCCACGACACGCAGTCCGGCGGCCTGGGCGAGCTGGACCGCCACGCGGCCCACCACCGCGCTCGCACCGGTCACGAGCAGCGTCGCCCCCGCCGGGAGGGCGAGCCGGTCCAGGCCCTGCTGTGCGGTGGCCGAGGCCAGCGGGAGGGACGCGGCCACGGTGAAGTCCACCTCGTCGGGGATCACCGCCAGCCACTCCGGGTCGGCCCAGATGGTCTCGGCGTACGTCCCGTCGCCCGTCAGCATCTCGAACCAGGGCACGAAACCGGCCACGCGGGTGCCCACGGGCAGGCCGGGCGCCTCATCGAGCAGCTTCCCCGCGAAGTCCGTCCCCAGCACGAACGGGGGCTTGAGCGGGCCGACCGCGTCGGCGTACAGGCCCGCGCGGATCCGCAGGTCCGCCTGGTTCACTCCGGCCGCCTTCAGGCGCACCCGCACCTTCCCCGGCTCGGCCCCTGCCTCCGGTTCCGGCCGGCGGGCCATCCTGAGGACCTCGGGTCCGCCGTAGGCGGTCACTTCGACGACGCGCATGGGGTATCTCCTCAGACGGAAGGCCCCCTCGTCGCCATTACACCCACGCTCCACAGCCCCCAGCAACCCCTGTCGGTCCACCTGAACGAACGGAGAAGTCCAGGTGGCCGCCCGCTACGCCGCCCCCGCCCTCGTACAGGCGTCCGTACCGTCCCGGCCATGGAGTGGATAACCGCAGAGAACGTCATCGCCGTGGGGACGGCACTCGTCGGTGTCCTGGTCACGCTCGCCGTCGTCTGGATCGACCGGTTCTCGCCCCAGCGCAAGCGGCTCGGCTACCGCGTGCAGCTGAACACGCCGCTCCACCGGGAGGAGAGCCGGGACGCCGAGGTCACCACCGTGCGGGAGGGCCAGGTGGTGGGCATCGCGCCGCCTACCGACGGGTCCACGCTCGTCCTCCTCCGCATCGAGAACGACCGCGAGCTCGACATCGGCTCCGACGACTACGGGGCCGCCGCCGAGCCCCACGGCCTGCGGATCACCTTCGCCGAGCGGACCGTCCAGGGCGTCGTCGCCACCATCCCGGCCGCCTGGGACTCCGTACGGGAGGACCTGGAGCGCTCCCCGACCCTCGGCCGGAACGGCAGCGCGGTCCTCGTCCCCAAGGTGGCCCTCGAACGCGGCCAGTACTTCAAGCTGCTCGTCCAGCTCTCCGGCGGTGTCGCCGACAAGGACATCAGGATCGTCGGGAGCATCCAGGGCGGCTCCATCCGGCGCAACCGGAGCATCACGCCCGACGAGAAGCCGCCCAGGTTCAGCCCGACCTCCCGGACCGTCACCGTCGTCCTCACCGCCTGCGTCATGGCCCTCGCCGCGATCATCGTCCGCGAGCAGACCCCGCCGCCCATCGGCTGCGCGCGGGGCACCCTCACCGTCACCGGCTCCACGGCCTTCGCGCCCGCCCTGCGGGAGGCGGCACGGCAGTACGAGAAGGACTGCGAGGGCTCCACCGTGGCCGTGGACGTGCACGGCTCCACCGCCGGCATCCGGGAGCTCGCCGAGGCGGGAGCGAAGGCGGGGAAGGCGTCGCCGGCGGTCGTCGCCCTGTCCGACGGGCGGAAACCGGGCGGCTTCCCGGAGCTGCGGGAGCACATGGTCGCCGTCTCCCTCTTCACCCTCGTCCTCAACGACGAGATCCCCGTCGACGGCCTCACCCTGGAACAGGTCCGCGCCGTCTACCGGGGCGGGATCCGGAACTGGAGCGAGCTGGGCGGCCCCGACCGCCCGGTCCTGCTCGTCAGCCGGGACGCCAACTCGGGCACCCGGGAGGTCTTCCAGCGCCGGGTCCTCGGGCACAACGAACCCGCCAACTCCTCCCGGGACTGCGAGCACGCGGACGACCCCACGGCGCAGGTGATCCGCTGCGAACTCGACTCCACCGAACAGGTCCTGGCCACCGTCGCCCGGCTCCCCGGAGCCATCGGCTACACCGAACTCCGGGCCGGCGACGGCCGCAAGGGCCTGCACCGGATCTCCGTCGACGGCCACGGGCCCGCCGTGGACGAGCTGGGCACCTCGCCCTACCCCTACCGGGAGATCGAGTACGCCTACACCTGGGGCGTGCCCAGGGCCGACTCCCTGACCTCCAGCTTCCTCACCTACCTCCGGTCCGGGCGCGGCCAGGACGTCATCAGCGCCCACGGCCACCTGCCCTGCGCCACCCCGAAGGGCCTGAAGGTCTGCGGGGAGGGCTGAGCCTTCCCCGCAGACGGCCGACTTCGCCGTCTGGCATGCTCTGGCGACGTGGAGTCATTGAACGCGGAAGATCCGGTCAGCGTCGGCCCGTTCCGTCTGATCGGCCGCCTCGGGGTCGGCGGGATGGGCCGGGTCTTCCTGGCGCGCTCGGCCGGCGGGCGGACCGTCGCGGTCAAGGTCGTGCACGCCGAACTGGCCGCGCAGGACGAGTTCCGGCGCCGGTTCGCCCGTGAGGTCGCCGCGCTGGAACGGGTCGGCGGCACCGGCACCGCGCCCGTCCTCGGCTCGGACACCACCGCCGACTCGCCGTGGGTCGCCATCGGGTACGTCCCGGGCCCCTCGCTGCGGACCGTGGTCGGCGACGAGTTCGGGCCGCTGCCGCCCGCGACCGTACGGGCCCTGGCCTCGGGCCTCGCCCGCGCCCTCGACCACATCCACACCGCCGGGCTCGTCCACCGCGACCTCAAGCCGTCCAACGTGCTGCTGACCGTCGACGGGCCCCGGATCATCGACTTCGGCATCGCCCGCGCCGTCGACCACGTCGCCGAGGGCGGCAACCTGACCACCACCGGGGCCGTCGTCGGCTCCCCCGGCTTCATGTCGCCCGAGCAGGTCCGCGGCGACCAGGTCTCGCCCGCCTCCGACGTCTTCTGCCTCGGGTCCGTGCTCGTCTACGCGGCGACCGGCCGCGCCCCCTTCGGCACGGCGGACAGCGGCGTCCACGCCACGATGTTCCGCATCGCCCACGACGAGCCCGACCTGACGGACCTCCCGCCCGAGCTCTCCGGACTCATCCGGGCCTGCCTCGCGAAGGACCCGGCGGCCCGGCCCACGGCCACCGAGATCGTCGAGACGCTCCCGGTGGCCGACCCGTGGCTCCCGGCGGACGTCCTGGCCCGGCTCGGACGGCACGCGGCGCGGCTCCTGGAGGCGGAGGGGAGCACGGATCCCGGGGGCGGCGAGCAGGGCGGCACGACCGGGACCGGGGCGGCGGGGACGGGGGCGACCGCGGGGGCCGCCGCCGGGACGGGTGCCGGTACCGCGCCCGCCGCGCCCGCCGCCACGCCCCGGCGCCGGGGCCGTACCGCCCTCCTCGCCGCCGTCACGGCCCTCGTCGTCGTGGCGGCGGCCGGAGCCGCGTCCACGTACTGGCCCCGGGACGAGGGCACCGGAGGCACCGCGGACGGCCGGAAGAACGGCACCTCCGCCCGTCCCGCCGGGATCGTCCCGGCCGCCTTCCTCGGCGCCTGGGAGGGCGTCCTCAAGGGCTCGGCGAGCGTCCCGTACGAGACCAGCCGGATCGAGATCACCCAGGGACCCGCCGGATCCAGGGCCGCCGTCTACACCCACGTCACCGGCGAACAGCTGTGCATGGGCCGGGCCACCCTGCTCTCCGCCACCGAGGGCGAACTCGTCCTCGGCGAGGCGGAGATCACCGCGAGCGTGCCCGCCCGGCGCTGCACCCCGGCCGCCCGCCAGACCCTCACCCTGCGCTCGACCGACGTCGTCGAATGGGGCTCCGGCGTCGCCACCAGCACCTTCCGGCGCGTCAAGGCCGGCACGGACGTCGTCCCCGCCGCGTACATCGGCACCTGGAAGCAGGCGCCGGACACGATGAACCAGCCCGACCCCGACCGCTGGTCCTACCGGGTCACCGTCACGCAGGGGCCGGTCGGCGCACCACTCGTCCGCTTCGAGCAGTCGTACCCGCGCATGGACGACCAGGGCAACGCGCTCGCCGAGGACATCGACTGCGCCGCCACCGCCCTCGTCGGCGGCGCGGGCTCCCTCCTCGTCATCGGCCCCGAGACCCGCGACCCGGGCAGCTGGGACCCGGACTGCGTCGAGAACGGCTCCAGCAACCTGCGCATCGTCCCCTACCAGGGCAAGGACAGGCTCCAGGTCTACGGGATGTCGGCGGACGGGGAACCGGCCGAGTTCGTCCGGGACAAGCCCTAACGCGCGAGGAGTTCGAGCGCTGCCCGCACGGAGTCCAGGAGGGGCTGGCCGATGCCGCCGACGGTGGCGGCGACGGCCTGGAGGACCTGGAGCGCACCGCCCCGCCGGTCCGGCACGGCGAGGTCGGTGGTCGCACCGTCGACGGACTCCAGCGCCCCGGCC
This sequence comes from Streptomyces sp. NPDC059695, assembly GCF_042733785.1. Taxonomy (NCBI): domain Bacteria; kingdom Bacillati; phylum Actinomycetota; class Actinomycetes; order Kitasatosporales; family Streptomycetaceae; genus Streptomyces; species Streptomyces sp. NPDC059695. The sequence goes on from NZ_JBHWFF010000024.1 coordinate 35,214, forward strand.
GGCAGGCTGCCGCGCAGCTCCTCGACGCGCTGGAGCACCACCGCGAGGGCCCGTTCGAGGTCGGGCGGGGCGTGGTGGTGGACGATGCCCCGATTGCCCTGGCCGCCGTGCATGTTCACGACGTCCCCGTAGTAGTGGTCCCCGCTCACTTCGACACCCCCGTGTTGCCGCTGCCGCCGTAGATGTTCACGGCGTCCCCGAAGTAGTAGTTGCCGTAGTTGGTGACCGCCGGCGCGGCCACGTGGGCGTGCAGCTCAGCGTCCGGCTTGTGGATCGCCTCCGCGATCGACAGGACGAGCTCCGTCAACTGCTCGCGTGGCGCGGTCACCAGGGCGGTCGAGAGCCCGTTGGTCTCGACGGCGAGGACATGGTGGGTCGCCGCGAAGAGCACGGCCAGCATCTCGACGAAGAAATAGATCAGCACGCCCCCCACCACGACCATGAGGGGCTCGAGCACGTCGGCGAGATCGCTGCTGCTGCCCCACCCCCTGCTCGACGAGTCCGAGATCCACATCAGGAAGACCAGGACGAGCAGGGTGGACCCGCCGCGCTTCAGGAAGCGCCCGAAGGCCGCTCCCCGACGCGGGGTGAGGTAGAAGGTGTGGACGCGGACGATGTTCTCCAGCGGGTACGCGGCCCCGTGCACCCAGAGCAGGCGCTTGCTGATCACCAGACTCTCACGCGGCGGGGTCCTCGGAGCGGCGGGCGCGGGCGGACGCGAGGGCTTCGGTGGTGGAGGTGACGGTGTTCCCGGCGTTTCCATGCTTCCCCCTGCGCTGGAACGGGCTGGAGCGGAGCCCCATTAACCCCTCAACACCCGAGCCGCACAAGGCGAGTTCAGGCCTCACGGCGTACGACCTCGGCCGCCGCTCGCGCGTAGTCCCGGACCAGCGGGCGGGCGTCGGAGGCGCGCCAGGCGAGGGCGAAACGGCTCGGGGTGACGTCGCGGACGGGGCGGGTGACGACGCCGCCGCGGGTGAGCAGCGACGCGTTCCCCGCGGCGACCAGGCAGATGCCGAGACCGCCGACCAGGGCCTCGTACGTCTCGTCCGCGCTGGCGATCTCGGCGCCGACGACCGGCGCGCGGCCGCCCCGGGCGTCCACGGCCAGCCAGTAGTCGCGGAGTTCGGGCCCGGTGCCGGGCAGCGCGAGGAACGGCTCGTCGAGGAGGTCCGCGATGCCGAGGGCGGCGCGGGCGGCCAGCGGATGGGCCTCGGGGAGGGCGACGAGGCGCGGTTCGGTGGCGACGACGACCCAGCGGAAACGGTCCGGCCCGGCCATCGGCAGCCACACGAACGCGACGTCGCTGGTGCCGTCCGCGAGCCCCGCCGTCGGATCCTCCCAGCCGATCTGGCGCAGCCGGAGCCGGGCCTCCGGGTGCTCCTGGGTGAACCGGGACCGGATCGCGGGCAGCAGCCCGCCGCGCCCCGGGCTGGTGCTCATGCCGACGACCAGGGTCCGCTCCGCGGCCGCCCGGGCCCGCTCCACCGCTCCCCGGCCCTCCTCCCACGCGGCGAGCACGGCCCGCGCGTGCGGCAGCAGGGCCGTACCGACGGGGGTGAGGGCCACGCCCTGCCGGTCACGGTCGAAGAGCGCCGCCCCGAGCTGGCGCTCCAGGGCCCGGATCTGCTTGCTGAGCGCGGGCTGCGAGACGTACAGCCGGGCCGCGGCGCGCGTGAAGTGGAGCTCCTCGGCGACCGCGAGGAAGTACCGCAGCTCCCGCCCGTGCACGTCCATGCCCTCTGGCTATCACGACGGTTCTTGGACAGACAACGTCCCACCGTCCCAAGCTTGTCGGGACAGGGAGAGACCGAGACAAGCAGGGGGAACACGCACATGAGCAAGGTCTGGCTGATCACGGGAGCCAACAGCGGTTTCGGGCGCGCCTTCGCCGAGGCCGCGATCGCCGCCGGCGACGTCGTCGTCGCCGCGGCCCGCCGCACCGAGACCCTGGACGACCTGGTCGCCGCCCACCCCGACCAGGTCGACCCGGTCGCCCTCGACGTCACCGACACGGCCGCGGTCGACCGGGTCGTCGCCGGGCTGGTCGAGCGGCACGGCCGCGTCGACGTCCTCGTCAACAACGCGGGCCGCACCCACGTCGGCTCGGTCGAGGAGACCGCCGACGAGGAGCTGCGCTCGCTCTTCGACGTGCACGTCTTCGGGCCCGCCGCCCTCACCCGCGCCGTCCTGCCCCACATGCGGGCCCGCCGCTCCGGTGCGATCGTGCAGCTCAGCAGTGTCGGCGGCCAGATGTCGATGGCCGGCTTCGGGGCGTACAGCGCGACCAAGTTCGCCCTGGAGGGCCTGTCCGAGGCGCTCGCCGCCGAGGTCGGACCGCTGGGCGTCAAGGTCCTCATCGTCGAGCCCGGCGCCTTCCGCACCGGCCTCTTCGGCAACCACAGCCTCAGCGGTGACGGCATCGCCGACTACGCCGACACCGTCGGCGCCACCCGCGGCTTCGTCGAGACCGGCGGCGGCACCCAGGCCGGCGACCCGGCGAAGGCCGCGGCGGCCGTCATCGCCGCGCTGAACGCCGACGAGACGCCGTTGAGGCTGGCCCTCGGCGACGACTCGATCGACACGATCCTGGGCCACCTGGACCAGGTCCGCTCGGACCTCACAGCCTGGGAGAAGGTCGGCCGGGACACCAAGCTCGACGCCTGACCGCACGGAGAAGGGGGGGCCCCCCCCCCCCCCCCGGCCGGGCGGGCCCGGAGCCACAAAAGCAAAAGCAAGGGTTTTTAGTAGGAAGAAGAGTAGAGCGGGGCCC
>NZ_JBHWFF010000024.1:37996-60550 GCF_042733785.1 Streptomyces sp. NPDC059695
TCTCCCACAACAACGTGTGGTCTCTGGTCGGGGGGTAAACACCCCGCCCCTACTCCCCTACGTTAGTTGTCCCCCCCCCCGGGGCGGGGGGGGGTGCGGGCCCTTCGTCGCTCTCCTAGAGGAAGGAGTTGATCTCGATCGTCTCGGTGCGGCCGGGGCCGACGCCGATCGCGGAGATCGGGGCGCCGGACATCTCCTCCAGCGCCTTCACGTACGCCTGCGCGTTCTTCGGCAGGTCCGCGAAGGTCTTCGCCTTCGTGATGTCCTCGGACCAGCCCGGCAGCATCTCGTAGATCGGCTTCGCGTGGTGGAAGTCGGTCTGCGAGTAGGGCAGCTCCTCGACGCGCTTGCCGTCGATCTCGTACGCGACGCAGACCGGGATCTGCTCCCAGCCCGTCAGCACGTCGAGCTTGGTGAGGAAGAAGTCCGTCAGGCCGTTGACCCGGGTCGCGTAGCGCGCGATGACCGCGTCGAACCAGCCGCAGCGGCGGTCACGGCCGGTGGTCACACCGCGCTCGCCGCCGATGCGCCGCAGCGCCTCGCCGTCCGCGTCGAAGAGCTCCGTCGGGAACGGGCCGGCGCCGACGCGGGTCGTGTACGCCTTCAGGATGCCGATCACGCGGGAGATCTTCGTCGGGCCCACGCCCGCACCCGTGCAGGCGCCGCCCGCGGTCGGGTTCGAGGAGGTGACGAAGGGGTACGTGCCGTGGTCGACGTCGAGCAGGGTGCCCTGGCCGCCCTCGAAGAGCACGACCTTGTCGTCGTCGAGCGCCTTGTTGAGGATCAGCGTGGTGTCCGCGACGAACGGCTTGATCTGCTCCGCGTACTGGAGCATCTCCTCGACGATCTGCTCCGCCTCGATCGCGCGGCGGTTGTACAGCTTGGCGAGGAGCTGGTTCTTGCCCTCCAGCGCCGCCTCGACCTTCTGCGACAGGATCGACTCGTCGTACAGGTCCTGGACCCGGATGCCGACGCGGTTGATCTTGTCGGCGTAGGTCGGACCGATGCCACGACCCGTGGTGCCGATCTTGCGCTTGCCGAGGAACCGTTCCGTCACCTTGTCGAGGGTGACGTTGTACGGGGTGATCAGGTGGGCGTTGCCGCTGATCAGGAGCTTCGACGTGTCGACGCCTCGCTCGTTCAGCCCGCTCAGCTCGGAGAGCAGGACCGCCGGGTCGACGACGACACCGTTTCCGATCACCGGGGTGCACCCCGGCGAGAGGATTCCGGAAGGGAGGAGGTGGAGCGCGTACTTCTGGTCGCCCACGACGACCGTGTGGCCGGCATTGTTGCCGCCCTGGTAACGCACCACGTAGTCCACGGATCCACCGAGGAGGTCGGTGGCCTTTCCCTTGCCCTCGTCACCCCACTGAGCACCGAGCAGCACAAGTGCGGGCACAGGCGTACACCCCTTCCGGGTGGGGCATGTCCAAGGTCAGGGGGCGTACGCCGCCTCACCGGTGTGCCCCGGAATAGACGAAGCCCCTGGCGCAATAGCGCAAGGGGCTCTTGCACAAAGATGCTACCCGAGGAAGGACCGAGGTGTCGGATCACGACCAGCTGCTGGTCATCGTCGACCCGGTCGCCCGCCGAAGTGACGGCGAGTCCGTACGGATCGCGAAGGATGTCCTGTCCGCGGGCGCCGAGGCGAAGATCTGCCTGCCGGACGGGCCGGAGGAATTCTCCCGGGCCCTGGCCCGGCGCGGCTCCCGGCGCCCCGTGGTGCTCGGCGACGACCGCGCGCTGCTCCGCACGGTGGCCCTGCTGCACCGCGAGCGGGACCTCGCCGAGAGGGCCCTCTCGCTCGTCCCGATCGGCGCCCCGGAGGCCCTGGAAGTGGCCCACGCGCTCGGCGTGCCGCGCTCCACGCCGGCGGCGGCCCGGGTCGTCCTGCACGGCGCCGTACGCCGTCTCGACCTGCTCGTCGACGACAGCGACGGCGTCGTCCTCGGCGACCTGTGGGTGCCCGGCACCCCCGCCGCCGTCCCCGCCGCGCCCACCGTCTGGGGCACCTGCCGCTCCCTCGTCCGCACCCTGGTCCGCCCGGCGCCCGCGCCCGCCGCCCGGCTGCGGGTGGAGGCGGACGGGGTGCTGCTCGCCGACGTCGACGCGCCGGTCGAGGGCCTGACGGTCCGCGCCGTCGGCGGTACGGCCGAGGTGACCGTCCGCCCGGCCGCGGCTCCCGCGCGGCACGCGACCGCCCGTACGATCACGGTCTCGGGCCCGGATTTCCGCTACCGCGCGGACGGACGGCTGACGGGGCCGGTACGACGCCGGACGTGGACGGTGCGGGCGGGGGCGTGGGGGCTGACGCTGCCGCGGGACGCCGCCTGACCGCGCGCCGGGGCCGTCGGCCGTCCTGGGCCCACGGACGGCGGGGGACGTGCGATGACGGGTGCGCTGGGCGTCGAGGAGACGGCGGTCGCGCTGGAGCGGTACCGGCGAAGAGCCGGCTCGCTGATGATCGGCGGGCTCGCGACCGTCGTCCTGACCGCGGGAATCGCGGCACTGCTCGTGGGCACGGGTTCCACCGGCGCCGCCGTCGTCCCCCTCGGGTTCGGGATCGTCGCGCTGGGCGGCGGGATCGGCTCCCGGATCCACGCGCGCCGGATGCGGCGGGCCCTCGCCTCGGGCACCTGGTCGGCGCACCCCGCCGTCGCGCTCGGCGACAGCGCGTACGCGACGACCGTCGTCCTGCGCGCCCCCGGCGGCTCCGGGGCCTGGCCGCTGACCGTGGTCGCGACCCGGCAGCGGTACGAGCTGGTCCGCCCGGGCCCGGACGGCGTCCTGTGGTGGTGCGGCGACCCCCGCGCGGGCGGCGTCCTCGCGCCGCCCGGCGGCGGCGAGCTGATCTGGGCGAAGCCGCTGCGCGGCGGGCGGGTGCGCCGCCGCGCCCTCGCCCGGGCGGAGGCCGGGGGGCTGCTGCGGCGGGCGGAACCCCGGCAGCCGGGGTCCGTGCCCGTACCGGCTTCGCGGCGGCCGGGGCCCGTGCCCGCACCGGCTCCCGCATCCGCGCGGGGACCGGCTCAGGGATCCGGCACCGTGGACGGCACTCCCCCGGACCTCGGCGAGGCGCGTCCCGCGCCCGGTGCGGCCGGGCCCACCTACGCGACCCTCGCCGCGCACGCCCGGCGGCAGGCCGGGCCCCAGGGCCGGGCGCCCCGCCCCGAGAAGGACGCGCGCGACGTGGCCTGGTGGCGGGTGCGGAGCCTGCGGCGGATCTCCGGGGCGACCCGGGTGCTGGTCGCGCTCGGGTTCTGCGCGGCCGTGGGCGCGGTCGCGCTGACCGGACCGCCGGAGGAGGACCTGCCGAAGCTGTACCTCCTGGGCGCGGTGGTCCTGGGAGCCCTCGCGTACGCCTGCCACGGGCTGCTGACCGGCGGCCGGCACCTGGCGCGGGTGATGGTCCGGGCCGCGACCTCCTTCCCGCCCCGGCTGCGCCGGTACGTCCTGCTGTACGACCCCCGGGGCGGCGCGCCGGTCCTGGTGCTGTTCCCGGTGTACGGCGGGCCGTACGCCCGGCCCGAGGCGGTGCTCCCGCTGGTGCCGCCCGGCCCCCGGAAGGACCCGCGCCGGGGTCTGCCGGCCCTGCCCGTCGGCACCGTCGGCCTGCACGGCTGGCGGGACTTCACCCCGGACGGGCGCATGCCGTTCGTGGTGCCCCGGATCGGCGGGCGGCCCCTGTGGCCGGCGGGGCCGTACGCGGAGGACGACGGGCGGCCGGAGTTCGCCGCACTCCTCGACCGGCTCGCCCCGCCGCTGGAGACCCGGGCCTCCTGAGGCCCCGCCCCGGCCGCGCCGGCGCTCAGGTCTCCTGGGGTCCCGCGGCCTTGCGGGCGCGCCAGCGGTCCATGATTCCGCCGATCTCTCCGTGCAGGAAGGCGAAGAACTCCGCGGTCTCGGCCGTCCGCCGCCCCGCCGCCGTGTCGCGGCCCAGCGTCTCCGCGCCCTCCGCCAGGACCTTCTCCCAGCGGATCAGGACCTGGTCGCGGCGGGTGAAGGTCTCGTACCAGAGCTCGTTGTGGAGGACGTACCGGTCGCGGCGCGTGCCGGGGTCGCGCTCGCGGCTGACCATGCCGACCTGGGTGAGGTAGCCGATCGCGCCGGAGACCGCCGCGGGGCTGATCCGGAGCTGTCCGGCGAGCTCGGCCGAGGTCATGGAGGCCGTCTCGGAGGCCAGGAGCGCCGCGAAGACGCGGCTCGCCATGCGCTGCATGCCGGCGGCGGTCATCTCGGCGGCGAACCGTTCGACGAAGCGGGACACGGCCGCCTCGTCCTCGCCCCCGTCGGTCTTCGTCGTCATGTCGCTCTCACCCATCCTCCGATTTTATGCAGTTTCTTAACTTCACAAGTTTGTGAAACTACCGTACGTTCAGAAGCATGACGAAGGCAATCAGCGTCGTCGGACTCCACAAGTCCTTCGGGCGCACCCACGCGCTCGACGGCCTCGACCTCACCGTCGAGACCGGCGAGGTCCACGGCTTCCTCGGCCCGAACGGAGCCGGGAAGTCCACCACGATCCGGGTCCTCCTGGGCCTGCTCCGCGCCGACTCCGGCGGCGCCCGGCTCCTCGGCCGCGACCCCTGGAAGGACGCCGTCGACCTGCACCGGCGGCTCGCGTACGTCCCCGGCGACGTCACCCTCTGGCGCAACCTCTCCGGCGGCGAGGTCATCGACCTGTACGGCAGGCTGCGCGGCGGCGGAGGGCTCGACCGGACCCGGCGCGCCGAGCTCGTCGAGCGCTTCGAACTCGACCCCACCAAGAAGGGCCGCACCTACTCCAAGGGCAACCGCCAGAAGGTCGCCCTGGTCGCCGCCTTCGCCGCCGACGTCGACCTGCTCGTCCTCGACGAGCCGACCAGCGGCCTCGACCCGCTGATGGAGGAGGTCTTCCAGGACTGCGTGCGCGAGGCCCGGCGGCAGGGGCGGACGGTGCTCCTGTCCTCGCACATCCTCAGCGAGGTCGAGGCGCTCTGCGACCGGATCAGCATCGTCCGCAAGGGCCGGACCGTCGAGTCGGGTTCGCTCGCGGAGCTGCGGCACCTGACCCGTACCAGCATCACCGCCGAACTCGCCGGACCGCCCGACGGACTCGCCCTCCTCCCCGGCGTCCACGACCTCGACGTGCGCGGCGGCCGGGTGAAGCTCCAGGTCGACACCGACAAGCTCGACGCCGTCCTCCGCGCCCTGACCTCGGCCGGCGTGCGGAGCCTGACCTCCACCCCGCCGACCCTGGAGGAGCTCTTCCTCCGGCACTACACGGAGGAGGCCGTCCGATGACCGGCCCGGGCATCCGCTCCGGAACCGCCGAGGGGACCGGCGCCCTCACCCGGCTCGCGCTGCGCCGCGACCGGCTCACGCTCCCCCTCTGGGCGCTGGTCACCGGCGGCATGGTCGCGAGTGGCGCCGGATCCCTGGAGGGCCTGTACGGCACGGCCGCCGAGCGCGCCGACGCCGCCGCGTCCATGACCGCCAACAGCTCGATGCGCGCGCTGTACGGACCGGTCTTCGGCGACTCCCTCGGCGGGCTCGTCGCCTGGCGCTTCGGCACCTTCGGCGCGGTCCTCGCCGCCGTCGCGAGCCTGATCGTGGTGGTCCGGCACACCCGCGAGGAGGAGGAGACGGGCCGTCAGGAGATGCTGTCCGCCGGGGCGGTGGGCCGCAGGGCCCCGCTGACGGCGGCGCTCCTCGCCGCGCTCGCCCTCAACACGGCCGTCGCCCTCCTCGTCACCGCCGGCCTCGCCGGACAGGGCGCGGCCGGGGCGCTCGCACTCGGCCTGGCGATCGGCGGCACCGGCATGCTCTTCGCGACCACGGCCGCGCTCGCCGCCCAGGTCACGGAGAGCGCCCGGCTCGCGAAGGGCCTGGCGGCGGCCGTACTGGGCCTGGCGTTCGTGCTGCGGGCGGCGGGGGACGCGGGGTCCCCGGACGGTTCGTCCGTTCTGACCTGGCTCTCGCCGATCGGGTGGGCCGAACAGGTCCGCGCGTTCGCCGGCGAGCGCTGGTGGGTGCTGCTCCTGATCCTCGCGGCCGTCCTGGTCCAGACGGCGGCGGCGTACGCGCTGACCGCCCGCCGGGACGTCGGCGCGAGCTTCCTCGCGACCCGGCCCGGCCCGGCCGAGGGCCGCCTCGCCGGCGCCGGGGCGCTCGCGTGGCGGCTCCAGCGCGGCACGCTCCTCGGCTGGTCGCTCGGCTTCCTGCTCGGCGGGCTCGTCTTCGGCGGGATGGTCGAGGGCGCGGCCGACCTCGTCGGCGACAACGAACGGGCCCGCGAGATCTTCGAGCGGATGGGCGGCCAGAGCGCGCTGACCGAGGCGTTCCTCGCCACCATGGTCTCGCTGTTCGGGATGCTCGCGGCGCTCTACGCCGTCGGGTCCGTGCTGCGGGCGCACGGCGAGGAGACCTCGGGACGGGCCGAACCGCTCCTCGCGGGCGCCCTCGGGCGGCTGCGGTGGGCCGCCGGGCACCTCGTGATCGCCTTCGGCGGCTCCGCCCTGATCCTGGCCCTCGCCGGACTCGGCCTGGCCCTCTCGTACGGACACGAGCCCGGCCCGGTGCTGGGCGCCGCGCTCGTCCAGCTCCCGGCCGTCTGGACGCTCGCCGGGCTCGCGGTCCTGCTCTGGGGCGCCGCCCCGAGGGCCGCGACCGCCGCGTGGGGCGTGGCCGGGCTGTGCCTGGCGCTCGGCTGGATCGGCCCCGCGCTCGGCCTGCCGCAGGCCGTCCTGGACGTCTCCCCCTTCGGGCACCTGCCGAAGCTGCCGGGGCCGGACATGGCGTGGCCCCCGGTCCTGGCCCTGACGGCCCTGGCGGCGGCCCTGACCGCGGCGGGTCTCGCGGGGCTGCGGCGGAGGGACGTGGCGGGCTGAGGCTCACGTGGGGCCCGCGGCCGCTCGGGACCCGGCCGGGGGGCTCCGCCGCCGGAAGCGGGCTGCGGCCCTGCGCCCGTCCAGGACCTGGCCGGGGCTTCCGGCATGAGCGGGGGGCCGGGTCACAGCTCCACGAGCAGCTCCTCGAAGCCCCGGATGACGTAGCCCGGCCTCCGCACCGGCTCCGCCGCGAGCCGCAGGCCCGGGGCCTGCCTCAGCAGCTCGCTGAAGACGGCGGTCAGTTCGAGGCGGGCGAGCGGGGCGCCGAGGCAGTAGTGGATGCCGGCGCCGAAGGTGATGTGCGGGTTGTCGGCCCGTTCCAGGTCGAGGACGTCGGCTGTGGGGCCGAAGCGGGCGGGATCGCGGTTGGCGGAGCCGAAGAGGAGGGCGACCTCCGAGCCGCGCGGGAGGGTGACGTCGCCGAGCCGGATGTCGTCGAGGACCCAGCGCTCGAACATCTGGAGCGGGGTGTCGTAGCGCAGAAGTTCTTCCACAGCTGTGGACAACTTTTCGGGATCCGGACGGACGCCCTGCCGGAGGAGCGTCCACCAGCCGTTGACCGTGGTGTTCACGGTGGCCTCGTGGCCCGCGTTGAGGAGCAGGACGCAGGTGGAGATCATCTCCTGTTCCGTCAGCTCCTCGACCGCGATCAGCGACGAGATGAGGTCCTCCCCCGGGCTCTTCCGCCGCCGCGCGATCAGCTCCCGCAGGTAGTCCGAGAACGCGACCGAGGCCTCGACCGCCCGCCGGGCCGTCTCCTCCGACGGGTTCAGCTCGAACATCCCGCAGATCGCCGCCGACCAGGGCCGCAGCCTCCCCCGCTCCTCGTCCTCCTCGGGGATGCCCAGCATCTCGGCGATCACCGCGACCGGCAGGGGCTCGGCGACGGCGGACTGCAGGTCGCCTCCGCCCGCCGCCACCAGGTCACCGACGAGGCCGGCGGCCAGCCTCCGCACCGTCGGCGCCAGGTTCTCCACGGTCCTCGGTGTGAACGCCTTGGAGACGAGCCGCCGGATCCGGGTGTGGTCGGGCGCCTCCAGATCGAGCAGCCCGTGGTCGTTGAGCGTGTGGAACGGCTCGTACGCGGCGTCCGGAGGCGTCCGGCCGAACTCCTCGTGCGTGAAGCGATGGGTGTAGGTCCGGCCCAGGCGCCGGTCCCGCAGCAGCGCCGACACGTCCTCGTAGTGCGGGATCAGCCACTGGCGGGTGGGACCGTGCCAGTGGGCGCGGCCGGCGGCGCGCAGCCGGGCGTAGGCGGGGTAGGGATCGGCGACGAACTCCGCCGACCAGGGGTCGTACACAGCGTCCACAGCATCCATGCCCGGACGCTACCCCCGGCACCGCCCCGAGTCCCCCGACGCACACCGGTCCCAGCGCGCGGGTCCCGGCGCCCAGGCCTACCAGCGCGTGCCCCGGGGGCCGGGGCTCAGCCTCCGACGCGGACCAGGCCAGCCTCGTACGCGAAGACCGCCGCCTGGGTGCGGTCGCGGAGGCCCAGCTTCACCAGGATCCGGCTGACGTGCGTCTTGATCGTGGACTCGGCGACGACGAGATGGTCGGCGATCTCGGCGTTCGACAGGCCCTGGGCGATGAGGACCAGGACCTCCGTCTCCCGCTCCGTCAGCTCTCCGATCTGCGCCATCGCGGGCGGGCGCGGAGACGTCCCCGGCGCCTTGGCGAACTCGGTGATCAGCCGGCGGGTGACGGTCGGGGCGAGCAGCGCCTCGCCGGCCGCGACGACCCGGACGCCGTCCGCGAGCTGCCGGGCCGAGGCGTCCTTGAGGAGGAAGCCGGAGGCCCCGGCGCGCAGCGCCTGGTACACGTACTCGTCGAGGTCGAAGGTCGTCAGGACCAGCACCTTCGCGTCCGCGTCGGCGGCGACGATCTCCCGGGTGGCGTCGATGCCGTTCAGCTCGGGCATCCGGATGTCCATGAGGACCACGTCGGGGCGGAGGGCGGCGACCTGCGCGATCGCCTCCCGGCCGTTGACCGCCTCGCCGACGACCTCGATGTCCGGCATCGCGCCGAGCAGCACCGAGAAGCCCTCACGGACCATCATCTGGTCGTCGACGATCAGTACGCGGATCACTGCTCGGCCTCCTCGCGGCTCACGGGGACGAAGGCCGTCACCTCGTAGCCACCGTCGTCGGTCGCCTCGGCCGTCATCTCCCCGCCCAGCATCGTCACACGCTCCCGCATGCCGGTGATGCCGTGCCCCGCCCCCGGGGAGGGCTTCACGAGCCCCCGCGCGGGACCGTTGGCGACGCGCAGCCCCAGACCGCCCAGGACATAGCTGACCTCGACCTTCGCCGCCGCTCCCGGCGCGTGCCGGAGCACGTTCGACAGGGCCTCCTGGACGATGCGGTACGCGGAGAGCTCCACGCCCTGCGGCAGCTCGCGCACCGCGCCGGTCACCGTCTTCTCCACGTCGAGCCCGGCCTCGCGGACGTTGGCGACGAGCGCGTCCAGGTCGCCGAGCGTGGGCTGCGGGGCGTCGGGCGCCTCGTAGTCCTCGGCCCGTACGACCCCGAGGATGCGGCGCAGCTCGGTCAGCGCGGCGACGGCGTTCTCGCGGATGGTCAGGAAGGCCTGCTCCAGCTCCGGCGGCGGGTTCTCCACCCGGTACGGGGCCGCCTCGGCCTGGATGGCGACGACGGACATGTGGTGGGCGACGACGTCGTGCAGCTCCCGCGCGATGGTCGTCCGCTCCTCCAGGAGGGTCCGCCTGGAGCGCTCCTGGGCGGTGACGGTCTGCTGGGCGGAGACCTCGCGGTCGGCCTGGCGGCGGACCTGGAAGACGGTGACGGTGAGGAGGAGCAGCGCCGCGACGAACAGCAGCGGGACCGAGTCGGAGCCGCGTCCGACCCCGAGGAACATCTCGGAGAAGAGGCAGTAGCCCGCGGTCACCAGCCACATCCACGCGGCCGTGCGGGGCCGGGTCCGGGCGGCGACCACGGCCAGGACCACCAGGTGGGCGGCGAGCGAGTTCGCCGCCCAGGGCCAGCCGATCTCGTACCCGGCGATGTACCCCACGAAGGGGGCCGTGGCGAGCGAGGTCCAGAACGCGAGCACCGGGCGGACCAGGGTGAGCAGCACGACCGCGGCCGGCACGGCGGTGGTCACGAACGCCAGCAGACCGAAGGAGTAGTAGATGCGGTCGTACCCGAGGCCGAAGACGATCACCGCGCAGAACGCGACGAACGCGTGCGGGAGCAGCCCCGCGTAGATCCGTATGCGCCCCGGCAGGAAGCGCGTCGGGCCGGTGGTCACGTCCATGCGCGGCAGCGGCCGGAAGGCGAAGGCGTCGTGGAAGAGGTCCGCGCGCAGTCCACCGAGGGCGTCCTGCGCCAGGCGGAACTCGGGGCTTCGGCTCGTCTCGGGGGATTGTGTCTGGGTCACACGAACCACCGTACGGGCGGTGGGGAACCCGGTCGTCCCGCTGGATGCGGATCCTTCCGGGTCCCCCTTGAGGACTAGAGCCGTTCTCAGCCCACGTTGTTGTACGAGAGGCCGTCGTTCCTGAACAGGCCCGTCGTCTGGCGGCCGTAGAAGGGAGCCGTGGCGCTGCCCGTCGTGCGGTAGACGTACGCGCCGTACTCGCCGCTCGTCCCGTACGCGATCAGGTCGGGGCTGCCGTTGTTGTTGAGGTCGTCGGCGCCGACCAGCTGGGAGTAGACGCCCCAGCCGCCGCCGACCTTCACGCGCGGGGCGAAGCCGCCTCGTCCGTTGCCCTGGTAGAGCCAGAGGACGCCGGTGGTGTCGCGGGCGACGAGGTCCCCGGCGGCGGTGCCGGCGATGTTCCCGACGGCGGCGAGGTGGTTGTAGACCTGCCAACCGCCACCGACCCGGACCCGGGCCGCGTACGGCTTCGCGTAGTTTCCGGTGCCCTTGTAGAACCACAGGACGCCGGCGGCGTCCGTGGCCACGAGGTCGGCCCGGCCGTCGCCGTCGAGGTCCGAGCCGCCGGCGATCTTGTTGTAGACGCCCCAGCCCGTGCCGACCTTCACCCGGGGGGCGAACGTGCCGTCGCCCTTGCCCAGGTAGAGCCACTGCACGCCGGAGCCGTCGACCGCGGTCACGTCACCGGTGGCGGCGCCGCCCGCGTTGCCGACGGCCTCGATCTGCTTGTAGATCCCCCAGCCCCCGCCGATGCGCGCGGTACTGGCGGTCCTGACCTCGCCGAAGGCCGGGGTGCGGTCCCGCATGTCCGTTCGCCACAGGACGCCCGCGGCGTCCCGGTGCAGGACGTCGGTGGAGCCGTTGTCGTTGAAGTCGTGCGGGTTGTACGTCCGGGTGAGGTGCGTGAACCAGCCCTGGTAGGCGGGCTCGCCGGTGCCGTCGAGCAGCGTCGCCTCGGCCTCCACGGCGTACTTGCCGTTCGGCGCGTCGACATCCCTGATCCCGTCCGGGGTCGCGTCCTCGATGACGCCGTCCCAGGTGAAGGAGAACTCGGTGCCGGACTCGGGGGCGGTCAGCCGCTTCCTGAACTCCTTGCCGGTGGCGATGTGGGTGAGCGTGACGTCCAGGTACGCGTCCGCGCGGGACAGCGTCCAGCCCAGGGTGATCTTGCCGCCGGTCTTGTCGGGGTTCACCGCCTCGGGGACGTGGACCTGCTCGATGGCCAGCGGCGGCACGGTCACCGGCGGCTCCGGCAGCTCGCCCGTCTCCGCGACCCTGGTGACGACCGGGGTGCCGTCCGCGCCGGCCGTGACGCGGAACAGGCCGCTGCCGTCGGCCTCCCGGCTGCCCTCCAGGACCGCGCTGCCGTCGGTCGAGCCCGCCACGCCCGCGGAGGTGACGCCGAGCTCGCGGATCTCGCCGGTGGCCAGGGAGACCGCCTTGGCGGGCGTGTCGGCGTTGCCGTAGACGAGCCACTCGCCCACGAGCGAGCTGTACCACGCGTCGGTGTGGCGGCCGAGGACGGTCTTCTTCTCCGTGCCCGTCCTGCGGTCGACGGAGGTGATGGAGTCGCCGACACCGGCCTCGTAACCGAACCAGGTCACGTAGGAGTCCGAGAACTCCAGGCCGCCGTAGCCGAACCCGGACTCGGGAGAGGCGTACGTCGCCGTCACCGTCCCGGCCGTCACGTCGACCAGCGCCCGGCCGCCGGTGCGGTTCGCCTCCGGGCCCGTCTCGTACCCGACGAGGACCGTGCCGTCGTTGGCCTGCGAGCCGAAGTAGTCGGTGGCGTCCGCGGGAAGCCCGGAGATCCTGTGGCTCGTCGTGGTGGCGCCGCTCTTGGTCACGACGTGCAGTTCCGCCTGGCCGGCCTCGTTCGTCACCTGGGCGAGCACGCTCGTCGGGCTCAGTACGGCGACGAACGTGGCGTCGAGCGCGCCGAGGTCGACGGCCACGGACGGGGCGCCCGGGACGGCCATGTCCCGCAGGGTGATCGAACGGAATTCGGCCGACCAGGAGGCGTCGCCGAGGACGACCACGTCACCGGCACCGGAGGCCCAGCCCTCGGGGGCGCCGAGCGGGATCGCGGTCCCGCCGTCGTAGGGCGTCCACAGCAGGTTCCGGGTGCTGTCGGCCGCGAAGGAGTAGCTGAGGAAGCCGGAGGCGGCCACGCCCCCGAGCCGGGACCCCTCGGGGAAGACGGCGAGGCCGTCGGTCCGTTCGGCCGGGGCCGCGGTCGCGGCGAAGGCGGCCGGGGCCGTGGCGAGGGTGCCCGCGCCCACGGCCGTGACGGCGAGGACGGCCGTGACGGCGAGGGCGAGACGGGTACCGGTGGAACGGAGCTGCAAGGTGAAACCCCCACGAGGAAGATCGGGCGCGGCAGTGCGACGCCCGATGAGACCCGCGAACGCTTCGCATGGTTGTACGAAGGAACCCGGCTCACCACGCCAGCTGGGCGATCTCCTCCGCCACCACCGCGCACGCGTCCGCCGCCGGGTCGATCAGCGGGAAGTGGCCGATGCCCTCCAGGAGCGTCAGGCCGACCTCCTCGCCCGCCTTCGCCGCCGCCTCCGCGTACGCCTCGGCCACGGCGTACGGGACGACGACGTCCTCGCGGCCCTGGACGACGGTGGTCGCGATGCCCGTCGGGAGGAGGACGGACGGGTCCGCGGCGGCCGCGCGCTCGCCGTACCGCGCCTCGCCGCCCAGGAGTTCCGTGACCGCGCCGCCGCACACCCCCAGCTCCACGGCCCGCCCGAAGTGGGCGATCGGGGCCAGGGCCACCACCCCGCGCAGTGCCGGCGGGGCGGGGAGCCGCCAGGGGGACCCGGCGGGCAGGACGTGCCGGGCGGCGGCCCACAGCGCGAGGTGGCCGCCCGCCGAGTGGCCGGTGAGGACCGTCCGCCGCGGATCGGCCTGCGGCAGGTGCGCGGCGGCCAGCTCCGGTACGGCGTCGAGCGCCGCCGCCACGTCGTCGAAGGTCTCCGGCCAGCGCCCGGCCACCGGGGCCGCACCGCCCTGGTGGGGGAGGCCGGGGCCGCGCCGGTACTCGACGCTCGCCACCGCGAAGCCCCGGCGGGCCAGGAAGTCCGCGAAGGGAGTCAGGTGCTGCCGGTCGTACGGGGCCCGCCAGGCACCGCCGTGCAGGGCGACGACGAGCGGGGCACCGGCGCGCCCGTCGCGCGGGGCGTAGAAGTCGACCACCTGGTCCGGGTGGTCGCCGTACGCGGCGGTGGCGTCCGGGGCGACGGCCGGGTGCGAGAAGGCCGACGCCTCTTCGGCGGCATCGCGCGCGGCGGGGTCCGGCATGCTGTTCCAACCTCTCGGGTACGCGGCCGAATTGGCCTGACCTGCGGGGACGGTACCAGCACCGGAACCCCCGCAGATCAGCCGATCGTCCGCCCTACCGAAGAACCTCCGCGAGGGTCCTCGCCGCCCGCTCCGCGTCCGCGAAGCCCACGTACAGCGGCGTGAACCCGAACCGCAGGACGTCCGGACGGCGCAGGTCCCCGACGACCCCGCGCTTGATCAGCTCCGGCATCACGGCGGCCGCGTCCTCGCAGCGCAGCGCCACCTGGCTGCCGCGCTCGCCGTGCGCCCCGGGGGTCACGGAGGTGACGCGGCCCGCGGGGACGTACGCCTCGACGCACTCCAGGAAGAAGTCCGTCAGCGCGAGGGACTTGGCCCGCACCTCCTCGATGCCGACCCCGTCCCAGACGTCGAGCGCCGCTTCGAGGGCCAGCATGGAGAGGATGTCGGGCGTGCCGACCCGGCCCCGGAGCGCGCCGGTCGCCGCCTCGTAGCCGGGGGTCATGCCGAACGGGTCGGCGTGCGAGTTCCAGCCGGGCAGGGGCGAGTCGAAGGCGGCCTGGTGGCGCTCGGCGACGTACAGGTACGCGGGCGCACCGGGTCCGCCGTTGAGGTACTTGTAGGTGCAGCCGACGGCCAGGTCGACCCCGTGCGCGTCCAGGCCGACGGGCAGGGCGCCCGCGCTGTGGCACAGGTCCCAGACCGCGAGCGCGCCCGCCGCGTGGAGCGCGGCGGTGAGCCCGGGCAGGTCCTGGAGCCGGCCGGTGCGGTAGTCGACGTGGTTGACCAGCGCGAGGGCCGTGCGGTCGCTCACCGCGGCCGCCATGTCGGCCGGATCGCAGGGCACGATCGCGTGACCCGTCATCCGCGCCGCGGACCGCGCGATGTACCCGTCCGTGGGAAACGTCGTCGCGTCGACGAGGATCTCCGTCCGGTCGCCGCCGCTCAGCCGGGCCGCGGCGACGACCGCCTTGAAGACGTTCACGCTCGTCGAGTCGCCCACCACGATCTGCCCCGGGGCGGCCCCGACGATCGGGGCGATCCGATCGCCGATCCGCTCGGGCGCGGTCCACCAGCCGGACTCGTCCCACGAGCGGATGCGCAGCTCGCCCCACTCGCGGGTGATGACGTCGGCCATGCGGGCCGGAACGTGCGCGGGCAGGGCGCCCAGCGAGTTGCCGTCGAGGTAGACGGTGTCCTCGTCGAGCGCGAACTTCGCGCGGTGCCCGGCCAGCCCGTCGGCCGCGTCAAGCCGGGCGGCCCTCTCCTCGTACGTCTCAGACATGGCTGCGGGCCGTCCAGAGCTCGGGGAACACGTTCTTCTGCGCCCGCTTCTCCAGCCAGGCCACACCGGCCGAGCCGCCGGTGCCGGTCTTCGCGCCCATCGCGCGCCGGGTCGCCACCAGGTGGTCGTTGCGCCAGCGCCAGACCAGCTCGGCGACGTCGCTCAGCGCCTCGCCGAGCCGGACGAGCTCGGCGTTCTGGTCGGCGTCCGCGTATATCCCGGCCCAGACCGCCTCGACCTCGGGCGAGGGCTCGTACCGCTGCGCCAGGTCACGGCCGAGGACCGACGCCGGCACGGGCAGGCCGCGCCGGGCGAGGAGCCCGAGGACCTCGTCGTACAGGCTGGGCTCCTGGAGCGCCTTCTCCAGCTCGGCGTGGACGCGGGGCGCGCCCCGGTGCGGGACGAGCATCGACGCGGACTTCTCGCCGAGCAGGAACTCCATGCGGCGGTACATCGCCGACTGGAAGCCGGAGCCCTCGCCGAGCGCCGCCCGGTAGGCGTTGAACTGGCCCGGGGTGAGCTGGGCGAGCGGACGCCAGGAGTGGTTGAGCGCCTCCAGCTCGCGCACGGAGCGCTTGAGCGCGTCCATCGCGACCGGGACGCGGTCCTCGCGCAGGGCCCGGCTCGCGGTCTCCCACTCGTGGACGATCACCGTGAACCACAGCTCCATGACCTGGGTGGTGACCAGGAAGACCATCTCGCCGGGGTCGTCCGAGCGGAGGTGCTGGAGGTGGGTGAGGACGTCCGCCTGGACGTAGTCCTCGTACGGCGTCGTGCCCGCGAAGTCGAGGTTCGGGTCGTCGACGACCGAGCCGGCTCCGGAGGCATCGGGAGAACCTGAGAAGGCTGACATTTCTGTCTCCTCGATACGTGCTACCGGGTAGCGGTCCGCTCCACCGCGCGCACTCGACGGTGCGCCACGGGAGCTCCGGTCCCCTCGGGAGGCGTGCTCCTTCGCGCGCGTCCCAAGCGCATCATGACACGAATCGGAGTTCGATCAACAGGGACGCCCTTCCCCCCGCGCGGGAGGGAAGGGCGTGCCGTGAGAGAGCCGGGAGACGTCAGCCGAGCGTCTCCGCCGCGGTCTGGGAGGAGTCCCGCAGGAACGTCGTGCAGCGCTCGTACTCGTCCTTCTCGCCGATCTCGCCGGCCGCCCGGGCCAGGCTGTGCAGCGCGCGCAGGAAGCCCCGGTTCGGCTCGTGCTCCCACGGCACCGGGCCGTGGCCCTTCCAGCCGTTGCGGCGCAGCGCGTCCAGGCCGCGGTGGTAGCCGGTGCGGGCGTAGGCGTACGACTCGACGACCGCGCCGCGCTCGTAGGCGTCGTCGGCGAGCTGCGCCCAGGCGAGCGAGGACGTCGGGTACTTCGCGGCGACGTCCGCCGGCGCCGTACCGTTCGCGAGCAGCTCGCGCGGCCCCGGGTCGTCGGGCAGGTGGGTGGGGGCCGGTCCCCCCAGGAGGTTCTCGTGGATGGCCATGGGCCCCAGTCTGCCTCAGGAGCGCGCCCCGCCGTCCCCGTCCCGCCCGGCGTCCCCCTCCTCGGCGCGGGCGTCCCGCTGCCCCGGGTCCAGGGGCGGGGCCTGCACCCCGCAGTGCACCCGGCACTCCGGGTGGCAGGCGGCCGGGGCGGCCGGGGTCCGCATCGTCGTCCAGGCGAGGGCCGCGCCCACCACCAGGATCCCCGCGCACATCGGCATCGCCCGCCGGAACGTCGCGTCGAACTCGTCCGCCGACAGGTAGGCGTCCGGGCCCATCCCGGCGAGCAGGGGCAGCGCGGCCACCGCGACGAGCCCGGCCGCGCGGGCCGCCGCGTTGTTGATGCCGCTCGCGAGACCCGCCCGGGACACGTCCACGGAGGCGAGGACCGTCGCGGTCAGCGGGGCGACCAGGGCCGTCATGCCGACCCCGAGGACGAGCGTCGCCGGCAGCACGTCCTGGACGTACGAGGCGTTCTCCCCGACCCGCAGCATCAGCAGCATGCCCGCCGCGCACAGCAGCGGCCCCACGGTGAGCGGGATCCGGGGCCCGATCTTCTCCCCCAGTTCCCCGGATCTGGCCGAGAACAGCAGCATGAGCACGGTCGTCGGCAGCAGGGCGGTGCCGGCACCGAGCGCCGAGTAGCCGGAGACCACCTGGAGCTGGAGCGCGGTGAGGAAGAAGAAGCCGCCGAACGCCGCGTACACGCACAGCGTGACCAGGTTGACGGCGGTGAACAGCCGCGAGCGGAAGATCGACGGCGGCACCATCGCCCGCTCCCCGCGCCGCCGCTCCACCGCCACGAACCCGGCCGCGACCAGCACCCCGGCCACCCCGGCCCACCAGGCCGCGCCGATCAGGGCGTACGTGACGAGCCCGAGCCCCGTCGCGCCCAGGACCGCGCCGAGGACGTCGAACCGGCCGTGCGCGGTCTCGTCGCGCGACTCGGGCACGTGCCGCAGGGCGACGGGCACGCAGACGGCGGCGAGCGGCACGTTCAGCAGGAACACCCACCGCCAGCCGGGGCCGTCCACCAGCCAGCCGCCCACGAACGGGCCGATCGCCGCACCCACCCCGCCGAAGCCCGACCAGAGCCCGACGGCCCGTGCCCGGTCGTCCTCGTGGAAGCTGGCCTGGATCAGCGCGAGGGAGCCGGGCGTGAGCAGCGCCCCGCCGACGCCCTGGAGGGCGCGGGCCCCGATCAGCACCCCGGCGTTCGGGGCGAGCCCGCACAGCAGGGAGGCGAGGGCGAACCACACCACCCCGACGACGAAGACCTTCCGGCGTCCGAACCGGTCGCCGAGCGAGCCGCCGAGCAGGATCAGCCCGGCCAGGGTCAGCATGTAGGCGTTGACCGTCCACTGCAGGACGGCCAGGTCGGCGCCCAGGTCCTCGCCGATGTGGGGCAGGGCGACGTTGACGACGGTCGAATCGAGCAGCGCCATCCCGGACCCGAGGACGGTGGTGAAGACGATCCAGCGTCCCGTCCCGGATCTCAACCGGATGTCCATGTCTGCATGATCCCGCGAACGCCGAGGCCCCGCCCACCGGAGTCCTGGGGACCGGTGGACGGGGCTGCGCGGGCGCTACGGGTCAGCGGGTGAAGTTGAAGTACTTCCAGGCGCCGTGGAACGTGGTGTTCACGTCGTCACCGGACGTGCCGTCCACGTACGACGTGCGGATCCGGGCGCGGACGCCGGCCGCTCCGTCGCCGTCGAAGGCGATGTACGCCATGCCGCCGCCGTTCAGTCGGACGTAGTCCTCGGCGCCGGTGCGCCAGGCACCCGAGTACCAGACCTGGAGCTCGTACTTGGTCTTGCGGCCCGGGTACGGGTTGTTCCAGGCGGTGACCAGCGGGTCGGCGGTCTGGTGGTACGTCTGGTACCAGATCGTGCCGATCTTCGACCACTTGTAGTGCCGGGACAGCGCGGTCGTCAGACCGGCCCGCGTGTACACGGTCGATCCGACGTGGGCGCGGCCGGAGCGGGTGTCGCCGGCGAAGTCGGCGGTCACCCAGGTGTCGCGGGTCATCTTCGTCGTCACGGACAGCTTGCCCGCCGAGTTGACCGTGCCGCGCTTGAGCAGCCGCTTGGGCTCCGTGCCGTACGGGTCGGCCCAGATCTCCACCACGCGGTTCCGGTACGACCAGCCGAGGGTGGCGGTGTACGTCACGTTGGTGCCGTAGTTGACGGTGCGGCGGTTCTGGTCGAGCGTGAGCGCGGTCGTGAACGGCGTGACCTTCACCAGCGCCGTGCCGGTCGCGTACGCGTGCGTGGCGTCGCCCGGGAACGTCACCCGGTACGTGACGCCGCCCGCCGCGGTGGGGGTGTCGGTGAACGAGAACGTCCCGGCCGCGCCGAGCTTCTTCGGCCCGATCGCCTTGCCCTTCGGGAAGTCGGCGTCGTACCGCGTGACCGTGAGCGGCGTGCCGGCAGGCAGCCCCAGCGTCGCCGCGACCGTGCCGGAGACGGTGACCGGCTTCATCACGGCCACGGTGGCCGGCGCCTTCACGGTGACCGTCGGCACGGACTTGGTGGGCTGGTCGAGGACGTTCAGACGGGTGCTGCCGCCGCTGCTGGCCGTGGTCACCGCGAACAGGCGGCTGCCGCCCGGCTCCCAGGCGAGGGCGCTCGGTGCGAGGCTGTCGCCACTGCTGTAGACCCCGGTGTTGGGGAAGTCGTACTGCCGCACGGCCTTCGTCTCGCCCGGACGGTAGACGAACACGTCCGGGTCGTACCAGGCGTCGGAGCCCGCCGCCACGGTGCCGTCGGGCGCGATGGCCACGGCGACGCCGTGGTACTCGCTGGCGTAGGACGGCAGCTCGGCGATGTCGGCGGTCCGCCACACCCGGTGCCGGTTGCCGGCGGTGGCCGTGATGATCCTGCCGCCGTCCGGGGTGAAGGCGAGGTCGTTGGCCATGCCCACGGAGCCGACGTCGGGGGCGGTGCGCGCGGTCCGCGTCGCGGTGCCCGTGGACACGTCGTAGGTGCCGAGCAGGAACCGGTGGTAGTACGAGGACATGCCCGCGATGACGTTCGGGTCCGTCGGCGAGGTGACGAGCCGCGGGGCGCCCGAGTAGTTCAGCTCGGAGTCCTGGGCGAGGGTCACGACGGGTTCGGCGCCGGAGGCGTCGACGGACCCGATGTCGCCGTGGTCGCCGTTGCCGTAGCCGAACCAGATCCTGCCGCCCGCGGAGGCCACGAACTGCGGATCGGTGCCGTCGCCGGTGGCGTACCGGACCCGCTCGGTCACCGTCTCCGGGTCCACGGTGACGATGGCGTCGGCGCCCGGCACCGCGGCGTAGAGGCTCCCCGAGTCGGCGGAGAGCGCGAGCCCGGTGACCCCGGGCAGGCCGGTGACGGTGCCCAGCACCGTGCCGGCGTAGTCGGTCGCGACGACCTTCCCGAGGTACGGGTCGCTGATGAAGATCTTCCGGTGGACGCCGTCCACCAGCATGTCGCCCACGGACGACATCGGAAGGGCCTTGCTGCTGTCGGCGGCCGCCTGGCCGGCCGCGCCCGCGACCAGGGCCGCGGAGCTGACGAGGACCGCGAACGACGTCGCGGCGGAGAGAGTGCGCTTGCGCACGATGAAGAGACCCCCCAGAAAAACATGGTCTCCGGCCCACGGACGTCGGGGCTCGGTCAGCGCAGACTAGATCACGCCGCCGACACTCCGCCTCCCGGTATCCACGACGGGAGGACGGCCGCCCCGCACGGGCGGCCGCCGTGCCTCCCGGTCAGCCGCGGCGCAGCCGCTCCGCCGCCCTGACCAGCGCGTCCACGCCCCGCTCGGCCTTGCTCCGGGGGCAGCCGACGTTCAGCCGGACGAAACCGGGCGTCCCGTACACCCCGCCCGGCATGATCGCGACCTTCTCCACCTCCACCAGCTCCTCCTGGAGGCGGGTCTCCTCGATCCCGAGCGGCCGCAGGTCGATCCAGGCCAGATAGCCGGCCTGCGGGGGCGCCCAGTCCACACCCGGCAGCCCCGCGAGGCGCTCGCGGACCAGCTCCATCGTGCCCGCGACGTAGCCGCGCAGCTCGTCCAGCCAGGCCGCGCCCTGCCGGTACGCGGCGATGTGGGCGGTCAGCGAGAGCACGGCGGGCGAGGCGAGCCCCTCCCCGGTCTCCATCCGGCGGACGAAGGCCTCCCGCTCGTCGGGGTCGCCGATCATGCCGTACGAGCCGGAGAGGGCCGGGAAGTTGAAGGCCTTCGTGCCGGAGGTGACCAGGGCCCAGCGGCGGCCCCGCCCCGGCTCGGCGATCCGGGTCCAGGGGACGTGCCGGTGGCCGTCGGTCGTCAGGTCGGCGTGGATCTCGTCGCTGACGACGGCGGCGCCGTGCCGTTCGGCCAGCTCGGCGAAGCCCCGGAGCTCCTCCTCCGTCCACACCCGGCCGGTCGGGTTGTGCGGGGAGCAGAGCAGCAGCATCCGGCTGTCCGGCCGGGCGAGCTCCCGCTCCAGGGCCTCGGGGTCGTCGAGCGGGACGCCCCGCAGTTCGCGCCCGAGCCCGGTGACGGCCTTGCGGAAGCCGTCGTACGTGGGGGTGTGGACGACCACGCCGTCACCGGGGGCGGTCCACATCTGGAGCAGCTGCGAGAGCTGGGAGAGCACCGAGGGCGCGTACACCAGGGTGCCGGGGTCGATCTCGGCGCCGTACCGGCTCGCGTACCAGTGGCGGATCGCCTCCCGGAACTCCCCGAGCCGCCAGTCCGTGTAGCCGAAGACCCCGTGGTCGACGCGCTCGCGCAGCGCCGCGAGGACCTCCGGCGGGGACGCGAAGTCCATGTCGGAGATGGTGAACGGCAGCAGGTCGGAGACGCCGAAGCGGTCCGCCACGCCGTCCCACTGGACCGACCAGGTCCCGTGCCGGTCTATCTCCCGGTCGAAGTCGTACATCAGCCCTCCATGGACGCACGAGGGCCCGGCACCTGGGGAGGTACCGGGCCCGTCGTTCACACGCTTACTTCAGCTTCGTGCCGGTCGAGCGCAGCGCGGCGCACGCCTCGGTCACGCGGGCGGCCATGCCGGCCTCGGCCAGCTTGCCCCAGGTGCGCGGGTCGTAGGTGGACTTCTTGCCGACCTCGCCGTCGACCTTCAGGACACCGTCGTAGTTGCGGAACATGTGGTCCACGACCGGGCGGGTGAAGGCGTACTGGGTGTCGGTGTCGAGGTTCATCTTCACGACGCCGTTCTCCAGGGCGGTGGCGATCTCCTCGGCCGTGGAGCCCGAGCCGCCGTGGAAGACGAAGTCGAACGGGTCGGCCTTGCCGAACTTGGCGGCGACACCGGCCTGGAGGTCCTTGAGGAGCTCCGGGCGGAGCACGACGTTGCCCGGCTTGTAGACGCCGTGGACGTTGCCGAAGGACGCGGCGAGCAGGTAGCGGCCCTTCTCGCCCAGGCCGAGGGCCTCGGCGGTGCGGATGGCGTCGTCGACGGTGGTGTACAGCTCGTCGTTGATCTCGTGGGTGACGCCGTCCTCCTCGCCGCCGGTCGGGGTGATCTCGACCTCAAGGATGATCTTGGCGGCGGCGGCCTTCGCGAGCAGCTCCTGGCCGATGGCCAGGTTGTCGGCGAGGGTCTCGGCGGAGCCGTCCCACATGTGCGACTGGAACAGCGGGTTCTCGCCGCGGGCGACGCGCTCGGCGGAGACCTCCAGCAGCGGGCGGACGTAGCCGTCCAGCTTGTCCTTCGGGCAGTGGTCGGTGTGCAGCGCGACCGTGATGTCGTACTTCGCGGCGACGATGTGCGCGAACTCGGCCAGGGCAACGGCGCCCGTGACCATGTCCTTGCTGTACTGGCCGCCCAGGAACTCGGCTCCGCCGGTCGAGATCTGGATGATGCCGTCGCTCTCGGCCTCCGCGAAGCCGCGCAGGGCGGCGTGCAGGGTCTGGGACGAAGTCACGTTGATGGCCGGGTAGGCGAACTTGCCTGCCTTCGCCCGGTCGAGCATCTCGTTGTAGACCTCGGGGGTTGCGATGGGCATTCGTCCGCTCCTTGTGATGTGCGGGGTGTGTGCGTTGCTGTCCCTGACCTAGGGGCGACGTCATCGTCGCGGCCCATCTTTCCAGACTCTTGTGCGGGCTCCCACGGGCGCGGCATGCCGAAGGGGGGGGGGGGGGGGGGGGGACAAACCCCCCCCCCCGGAAAAAAAACATCGAGTCCCAGCAGGGGGACCTCACGGCGGCAGAACACGACACAGAGGCGGGGGGTGCCCAGCAAGA
>NZ_JBHWFF010000024.1:60560-81875 GCF_042733785.1 Streptomyces sp. NPDC059695
CCCCGGGCGCCGCCGGCGCGTGGGGGGGGGTGTCCACGTGAAACCCCCCGCCCCTGGGTAAAAACGCAGGTCAGGACCGATCTGGGCACGGTCCGGGACCTAAGTCACGACTTCGCGGCGGTTACGCCAGGTCAAGATCGCCGAGCTGGTAGCCCGTGAGGTACGGGAGACCCGCGTCGGCGATGGCCCCGGCGGCGCCCCGGTCCACGATCGTGGCGACGGCGACGACCTCGCCGCCGGCCTCGCGGACCGCCTCGACGGCGGTCAGCGGCGAGCCGCCGGTGGTGGAGGTGTCCTCGACCACGAGGCAGCGACGGCCCTTGACGTCCGTGCCCTCGATGCGGCGCTGCATGCCGTGCGCCTTCTGCGCCTTGCGGACGACGAAGGCGTCGAGGCGCTGTCCGCGGGCGGCGGAGGCGTGCAGCATCGAGGTCGCGACCGGGTCGGCGCCGAGGGTGAGGCCGCCGACGCAGTCGAAGTCCAGGTCGGCCGTGAGGTCGAGCATGACCTGACCGACCATCGGCGCGGCCTCGCCGTCCAGCGTGATGCGACGCAGGTCGATGTAGTAGTCGGCTTCCCGACCCGAGGAGAGGGTCACCTTGCCGTGCACCACGGCCTTGTCCTTGATCTGCTGGAGCAGCTCAGCGCGTACGTCAGTCATGCCCCTGAGCTTAGAGCCGCCGCCAGCTCCAGACGCTCTCGACCTCCAGGGGGTCGATCGGGGTGACCAGGCGCGGGAGGGTGTTGAGGCCGTTCGGCGGGCCGGACTGCGGCTCCACGCAGATGGCCTCCTCGGGCTCGTCGTAGATCACGACCCACGCGGCGCGGCTCGCGACCCGCAGCTCCAGCTCCCCGGGCCAGGTGAGGGTGACGTCGACGCCGTCGGGCATGCCGAAGCAGTCGTCCCAGGGGCCGGGGAGGGGGTCGATGCGGCGGCCGGTGGGGAGGTGGTTCTCACCGCGCTCCTCCTGCCAGGCGGGCGCGAAGCCGATCGTGGCGTCCTGGCCGCCCCGGCCCAGGTTGCGCAGGAACCAGGGGTGCCAGCCGGCCTGCGCCGGGAAGGAGTCGTCGTAGGTCTCGACGCCGAAGCGGAGCGTGAGGGAGTCCTCGGCCAGCTCGAAGACCTGGGTCACCCGGCCCTTGTACGGCCAGGGGTCGTCGAGCTCGCAGGTGAACACGGCCTCGGTCGCGGAGGTCCGGGCGGGCTTCCAGGCACGGTCGCGGACGGTGCCGTGGATGGCGTGCGGAGCGGCGTTGACCGGCAGCTGGTGCGTGGTGGCGCCGTTGCGGAAGCGGCCGTTCTCGGTCCGCCCGCACCAGGGCACCATCGGGAAGCTTCCGTACCGCTCGCCCTGGCGCAGCACCTCGGTGCCGCCGATGCGCAGGCTCTCGATCCGGCAGCCGTGTTCGGGGTTGATGGTCAACTCGGCGTCGCCCGCCGTCAGTCGCGTCTGCATGCTCACGCCCCGACCCTAAGGCCTGGCGCCGCGTCAGCGGCGGCGGCGCAGCGCCCGGCCGACGACGACGGCCGAGGCCAGCGCGAGGGCGGCGGCCGGCGCGATCCAGCGCAGGGTGGCCCCGGCGCTCGTCGCCTCGGGGGCGGGGACGGGGGCGTACCGGCCGCGCGGCGGCGCGTGGTCGACCTCCTCGGCGCTCCGCCCGATCATGGTGCGGCGGGCGTGGGCGGCCTCGGCGGCGGGCTGCGGGGCCGGGAACTCGATCGGGGTGTCCGCGAAGCCCTCTTCGAGGAGGGGTTCGAGGGAGACCGGCGGGACGGGTGCGGCGAGGTCGGCGCTCCGGCCGGACGGCTCCTCCACCCCGTCGTCGACGCCGTCGTCGTCGGTGTCGTCGGTGTCGTCGGTGTCGTCGGTGTCGGCGGTGTCGTCGGTACCGGCGGACGGCTCCTCCGTCAGCGCGGCCACCGCTTCCACGAACTTGTCGAGGAGCTTGGCGCCCGCCGTGGAGCGCGCCTCGTCCGTCGCGTCGGCGAGCCGGCCGGCCGCCGTGAGGGCGCCGGTGAAGCTCAGGCTGGTCCCCTCGGCCACCGGGGTGAGGACGACGGTGAGGGACAGCTCGGCGGAGCCCTTGCCGCGGGCCTCGGTGCCCTCGCCCTCGTAGGTGATGGCACCGTCGCGCTCGACGATCCGCAGGGCGCCCCGGTAGGTGATGGTGGCGCCGCCGACCCGTACCTTGAGGCGGCCCGCGAGGGGGCCCGCCTCCGCGTCGGCGTCGCGCTGGAGACCGGGCACGCAGCGCGCCACGCGGGCCGGGTCCGTGAGCGTCGCGCGCAGGGCCTCGGCCGGGACGGGTACGAACACCTCATGCTCCATGGAAGCCGAGCCTACTCAGGGCGGGGCGCGGCGTCGCCTGTTTGCGCCCGGCAGACGGGTCAGGCCCCGTAGCGGGGGTGCACCAGGGTCGAGGGCGGAGGCGCGGCGCCACGGGTCCGCTCGGCGCGGCGCGCGGCGCTCTCCAGGGTCCCCGCGCCGAGCGACCGCAGCCGGGGCGCGTCGGGGGCCAGGCCGAGCAGGGGCGGCCGTCCGCCCCGTACGGCCAGGAGGAAGCCCCAGTCCCCCGGTCCCCGCTCCGTGCCTCCGGTGCGGTCGGCGCGGTCGGGTCCCGCGGCGAAGCCGGGCGTGCGGCCGCCCGCGCTGTAGGGGCGGGTCGCGAAGCCGGCGGCGCGCAGGGTGGCGTCGACGGTCCAGTAGGTGCGGGGCCGGTCGGTGGCCGATCCGGCGTCCACGGCGAACCGTCCCGAGTCGGTGAGCACACGGGCGACCAGACCGTAGAACTCCTCCGAGTAGAGCTTGGTGCTGGGGGTGATCCCCGGGTCCGGGAGGTCGGAGATCACCACGTCGTACCGTTCCTGCAGACGATCGGCGGCGTCCCGCAGCCAGCGGAAGGCGTCCGCGTAGGCCACGTGGACGCGCGGGTCGCGGAAGGCCTGGGCGTTGAGCTCGGCGAGCGCCGGGTCCGTGCGGGCGAGGCGGACGACCCCGGGGTCGAGCTCGACGACGGTGACGGAGCGGACCCCGGCGTAGCGCAGGGCCTCCCGGGCGGCCATCCCGTCGCCGCCGCCGACGACCAGCACGCGCGCGTGCGGGCCGTTCATCGCGGGGTGGACGAGCGCCTCGTGGTAGCGGTACTCGTCCCGGCCTGCCACCCGGAGGCGTCCGTCGAGGAACAGGTCGGGCGGGTCCTCGCGGCCCCCGGTCACCACGACCTCCTGGAGGCCGGTGTGGACGGCGACCCGCACCCGGTCCCCGTACACGGCGCGCCGCGCGGCCTGCTCGAAGTCGTCGACGAGGACGGTCGCGGTGGCGAGGACGGCGAGGACGGCCACGTTCACGGCCACGAGGAGCGCACGGGACCGGCGGGTCAGGTCGCGCCGGAAGACCCAGAGCACCAGGCCGCCGCCCGCGACGGCGTTGACCGCGCCGGTGACGAGCGCGCCGGTGAGCTGGCCGAGCCAGGGCAGCAGCAGGAAGGGGAAGGCGAGGCCGCCGACGAGCGCGCCGACGTAGTCGGCGGCGAAGAGGTCGGCGACCGTCCCGGCGGCGTCGTCCTGCTCCACGAGCGGGGCCTGCCGCCCGGCCCGGCCGGCACCGGAGGGACCCGCGCCCGGGGAACCCGCGCCGGAGTGGTCGGCGGGAACCGTTCCGCCCGCTCGCCCGGCCCGCTGTATGAGCGACATCAGGAGCGGGATCTCGGCGCCGATGAGCACGCCGATCGCTAGCGAGAACGCGACCAGCACGTACCGCGATTCGCCGAGCCAGGCGAAGGACGCGTACAGCACCATCGCCGAGCAGCCGCCGATCAGCGCGAGCCCGGCCTCGACCAGGCCGAAGCCGACGGCGGCGCGGCAGCGCAGCCGCTTGGCGAGGAGCGAGCCCACCCCCATCGCGAAGACCATCACGGAGAGCACGACGGAGGCCTGGGTGACCGAGTCGCCGATCAAGTAGGACGCGAGGGCGACCAGTTCGAGCTCGTAGACCAGACCGCAGGCGGCGCAGACGAAGACGACCGCGAGGACCGGGAACCGCACCGCGTCGCGCGGCGGCCGCACGGCCCGCCGCGGAGGCGGCCGGCGCACCCTCGTGGGTGGCATGGTCACGGTCGGCTCGATCATGTCCGTAACGCTACGTCACGACTGTCGCACCTTTTGTCACCCACACGAGTGCACATGGGGCTCCGGGAGGGCGCATCAGAGCGTTGCGGGCATACGTGCGCCGATCCGGGTCCTGGTGACCACCAACTGCCCTTCCTGCGGGTAGGCGTGCCAGGTGCGCCAGCGCACCTGACCCTCGTGGCGCTGTGCCAGCATCGCCGTGAAGGCGTGCGGGGAGCCCGGGAAGGTCCCCGCGAGTCCGTTGGGGTGGTCGGCGACGAGCGCGAGCAGCTCCTGCGCACGGCCCGCGAAGGAGCCGTGCGAGAGCGTCTCGACGCGCGCCGCGAACTCGTAGTCCCATGCGCCGACGCGCTTGGAGACGCCGAGCGGGAGCGGGGTGCTGCTGCCGGGCATGCAGGCCACGGTCTCCGAGCAGTGGCGCCCCTCCTCCTCCAGGAGGACCTGGTGGGAGGCGCCGAGCAGCCTCAACTGGAGCTTGGCCCCGGAGAGTTCGAGATCGAGCACGGCGAGCGCGGGCAACGGCTCGCGCCCGAGGGCCCAGGCCAGGTCGGCCGCGCGCGTATCGGTGTAGGAGGTCTTCAAGGTGGTGAGCATGGGTCGGCTCCGCAAACACGGTTTGACGGGTGGGCCGGGGGCGCCCCGGAGAAGGGTTCTGCGGGAGTGGGGAATCGCCGGCTCGGGTCCACACACGGTCCGAGGGCTGTCTCTGTCAGGAGCGAGAGAACCACGGACCCCGGGCGACTCGCAGCGTTTTTACCCAACTTGCCGTGTTTTCCAACCCCTTCGGGGCCCCCACAGTTCACTTGTTCACTCAGCTGCCGCCACCGCAGCCCCCACCGCCGCAGCCGGACCCGCAGGAGCTCCCCGATCCGCAGGAGCTGCCGCCGCAGCCGCCGCCCCCGCTCCCGCCCCCGTCGGCCCAGCTGCCGCCCTTGCGTCCGCCGCGCCGCTTCCTGCTCTTGCCACTGCCCTTCCGGCCGGAGACGAGTCCGACCACGACGAGCGCGAAGACGATGAAGATGATGAATTCCATTGCGCTACCCCCGTTCTTCTGTGCGAGGGGGATGCCCGGCGGGATCCCCCGTCAAAGCCGAATTGAGCGAGTCCAGAGCTTCAGCTGCACGAGGAGCTGGAGCACGAGGACGAGGAGCAGGACGAGCTCGAACACGAGGACGAGGAGCAGGAGAACGACGAGGACGAGGAGCAGGAGGAGGACGAGGACGAGGACGAGGACGAGCCGGCCCACCAGCTGCCCCCGGCGCTCGCGCTCCGCGTCCCGCCCGTCCCCCTCAGCCCCCTGGCGACCAGCCCGCCCACGCACGCGATCACGGCCGCGATCCCGAGGATGAAGAATGCGATGTCCATGCCAGGGCGATCCCCGCCCCGGACACCGGTCAAAGCGCACTTGAGCAAGTCCAGAGCTTGCCCCCAGGATGGCGGGCATGACACGACCGCTGCTCAATCGCCGCCTCGCCGAGTTCGGGACGACGATCTTCGCCGAGATGTCCGCGCTCGCCGCCAGGACCGGGTCGATCAACCTCGGTCAGGGGTTCCCCGACACCGACGGCCCGGAGGAGATCCGGGAGGCCGCGGTCCGCGCGCTGCGGGACGGCCTCGGCAACCAGTACCCGCCCGGCCCCGGCGTCCCCGAGCTGCGTGCGGCGATCGCCGACCACCAGCGCGAGCGGTACGGCCTCGCGTACGACCCCGACACCGAGGTCCTCGTCACGGCGGGCGCCACGGAGGCCATCGCCGCGGCCCTGCTCGCCCTGGTCGAGCCCGGCGACGAGGTGATCGCCCTGGAGCCGTACTACGACTCGTACGCGGCCTGCATCGCGATGGCCGGCGGCACCAGGGTCCCCGTCACCCTCCGCCCCCACGAGGGCGCCTACGTCCTCGACCTCGACGAACTGCGGGCCGCGGTGACCGACCGGACCCGGCTGATCCTGCTGAACACCCCGCACAACCCCACCGGCACGGTCCTCACCCGGGCCGAGCTGACCGCCGTCGCCGAGCTCGCGATCGAGCGGGACCTGCTGGTCGTCACGGACGAGGTCTACGAGCACCTGGTCTTCGGCGACGCCGAGCACGTGCCGATCGCGAGCCTCCCCGGCATGCGGGAGCGCACGGTCACCATCGGCTCGGCCGGCAAGACGTTCTCCTTCACGGGCTGGAAGGTCGGCTGGATCACCGCGAGCCCCGGACTGACCTCCGCCGTCCGCTCGGCCAAGCAGTTCCTCACGTACGTCTCCTCGGGCCCCTTCCAGTACGCGATCGCCGAGGCCCTGCGCCTTCCGGCCGCCTACTTCGACACCCTCCGCGCCGACCTGAGCGCCAAGCGGGACCTGCTGAGCGAGGGCCTCGCGCAGGCGGGCTTCGAGGTCTACCGCCCGGCCGGCACCTACTTCGTCACCACCGACATCCGGCCCCTCGGCGCCACCGACGGCTTCGCCTTCTGCCGCTCCCTCCCGGAGCGCGCCGGGGTCGTCGCCATCCCCAACGCCGTCTTCTACGACCACCGCGAGGCCGGCGCCCCCTTCGTCCGCTTCGCCTTCTGCAAGCGGACCGAGGTCCTGGAGGAGGCCGTCTCCCGGCTCAAGGCCCTCAGCGCCTGACGAGGGCCGTTCGGCCGGGAGGGCGGGGCCCGCACGGACGAAAGCCCGGCCGAGGGCCGCGATCCTGGTGGTCGCGGCCCTGGCCGGGCTGTCGTGCTGCTACGGGGCGTACGCCCTGACGCTCGTGCGCGAGGCGATCCGAGACGCCGGGGGTACGAGGGGGCTTACGCCTCCTCGTCGCCCGCGGCCTTGTCCTCGGGGGACTCCAGGCCGAACTGCTCGACGATCCACTTGTCGAACTCGATGGAGGCGCGGACCCAGCTGACCGTGGAGGACACGAAGTGCTCCAGGGCGACGCCGGTGCCGATCAGCATCTGCGCCTCGCCGATGAGGCGGAGGGTGGCGGAGCCGTCCTCCTCCTCGTGCAGGTGCGTGTACACCTTCGGCCACAGGGTGCGGCGGTTCCAGTCGTCGATCGCGTCGAGGATCCTGGCGCGGTCGTCGGCGGCGTGCGGACGGTCGTAGAACGTGCGCACGGAGAAGACCTGCTGCTCGCCCTCGCCGCGGAACATGAAGTACGTGCGGAACTCCTCCCACGGCGCCGCGAGGTCACCCTCGTCGTCGACGACGTACTTGAGTTCCATCTGCTCGAGGAGCTGCTTGACGAGGTCCTGGTCGGGGACGACGGGGCCCGCCGGTCCTGCGGCCTGAGGCTGGGGCTGGCCCCCGAAATTCGGAATCGAGGACGGGTCGATGCTCACCGTTATTTCCCTTCGTACGGATGCTCGCCATCCTCCCCCATGCCGGGCGGTACGTGGCAAGTCCCACCTCCCGCGATCCGCTGCGGGCTGACAAGATCTGGTCCTCATGGGGGAGAAAACGGGGAAGACGACGAAACCGGTGCGGCCGCGGCCGTGGACCTGGGTCTGGGCCTCGGCGGTGGTGACCCTGCTCTGCGGCGGCCCGATCGCCTTCGTGGTCTGGGGCGCGATGGCCTGGAGCGAGATCGGCGAGACGAAGCAGGTGGACTGCGCCGAGGTGATGACCTTCGCCCGGGGCAGCCTCCCGGTCAGCGCCGAGGACGCCCGCTGCACCGCCGCCCACTGGCAGGACACCCAGGCCACGGCCGAGTTCCGGATGCCGCGCTCCGAGGTCGCCGGGTGGCTGGAAGCGGCCTATCCGACGGGGAAGCCGGCGTTCTCCTGCGACCGGGACCGGTGCGTGGACGTGTCGTTCGACGACGTCCTGTACGTGCACGTCCGGGTCGTGTACGAGGACGGGGTCACCGCCCTCGTACACGTGGAGGCCTTCGACGTCTGAGCCGCCGGACGGCCCCGGCGACCGGGTCCGAGCCGCCGGACGGCCCCGGCGGCTCCCGCCCGGACTACCGGGCGGCCCCGACGATCAGGCCGTCCTCGAAGCGGTCCACCCGCACCGTGTTGCCGTCCACGACCTCGCCCGCGAGGATCTCCTTCGCGAGCCGGTCGCCGATCGCCGTCTGGATCAGCCGGCGCAGCGGCCGCGCGCCGTACGCGGGGTCGTTGCCCTCCTCGGCGAGCCACTCCAGCGCCTCCGGGGTGACGTCCAGGGTCAGGCGCCGGTCGGCGAGCCGCTTCGCGAGCCGGTCGATCTGGAGCCGGGCGATCCGGCCCAGCTCGGCCCGGTCGAGCGCCGAGAAGACGACCAGGTCGTCCAGGCGGTTGAGGAACTCGGGCTTGAAGCTCGCCCGCACGACGTCCAGGACCTGCTGCTTCTTGACGTCCTCCGAGGTCAGCGGCTCCACGAGGTACTGGCTGCCCAGGTTCGACGTCAGGATCAGGATGGTGTTGCGGAAGTCCACCGTCCGGCCCTGCCCGTCGGTCAGGCGTCCGTCGTCCAGGACCTGGAGCAGGACGTCGAAGACCTCCGGGTGCGCCTTCTCCACCTCGTCGAGCAGGACCACGCTGTACGGGCGGCGGCGGACCGCCTCCGTGAGCTGGCCGCCCTCCTCGTAGCCGACGTAGCCGGGAGGCGCGCCGACCAGACGGGCGACGGAGTGCTTCTCGCCGTACTCCGACATGTCGATGCGGACCATGGCCCGCTCGTCGTCGAAGAGGAAGTCCGCGAGCGCCTTCGCCAGCTCCGTCTTGCCGACGCCGGTCGGGCCGAGGAAGAGGAAGGAGCCGGTGGGCCGGTCGGGGTCGGCGATCCCGGCACGCGTGCGGCGCACCGCGTCGGAGACGGCCTGCACGGCCTCGGACTGGCCGATCAGCCGCCGGCCGAGCTCGTCCTCCATGCGGAGCAGCTTCTGCGTCTCGCCCTCCAGCAGGCGGCCGGCGGGGATGCCGGTCCAGGCGCCGACCACGTCCGCGATGTCGTCGGGGCCGACCTCCTCCTTGACCATCGTGTCCTTGGAGGACTCCTGCTGGGCCTCGGCCTCGGAGGCCTCCGCCAGCTCCCGCTCCAGGCCCGGGATCTCCCCGTACAGCAGCTGGGAGGCGGTGTCGAAGTCGCCGTCGCGCTGGGCGCGCTCGGCGCGGCCTCGGGTCTCGTCGAGGCGCTCCTTGAGCTCGCCGACGCGGTTGAGGGACTGCTTCTCCTTCTCCCAGCGGGCGGTCAGACCACGCAGCTCCTCCTCGCGGTCGGCGAGGTCGCGCCGCAGCTTCTCCAGGCGCTGCCGGCTCGCCGCGTCCGTCTCGTTCTTCAGGGCCAGCTCCTCCATGCGGAGCCGGTCCACGGAGCGCTGGAGCTCGTCGATCTCGACGGGCGAGGAGTCGATCTCCATGCGGAGCCGGGACGCGGCCTCGTCGACGAGGTCGATGGCCTTGTCGGGGAGGAAGCGGGAGGTGATGTACCGGTCGGAGAGGGTCGCGGCGGCCACCAGGGCGGAGTCGTTGATCTGCACCTTGTGGTGGGCCTCGTACCGGCCCTTGAGCCCGCGGAGGATGGCGATGGTGTCCTCGACGGTCGGCTCGGCGACCAGGACCTGCTGGAAGCGGCGCTCCAGGGCGGGGTCCTTCTCGATCCGCTCGCGGTACTCGTCGAGGGTGGTCGCGCCGACCATGCGGAGCTCGCCGCGGGCCAGCATCGGCTTCAGCATGTTGCCGGCGTCCATGGCGGAGTCGCCGCCGGCGCCCGCGCCGACGACCGTGTGCAGCTCGTCGATGAAGGTGATGATCTGGCCGTCGCTCGCCTTGATCTCGGCGAGGACGGTCTTCAGGCGCTCCTCGAACTCGCCTCGGTACTTCGCGCCGGCGACCATCGCGCCGAGGTCGAGCGAGACGAGCCGCTTGTTCTTCAGGGACTCGGGGACGTCGCCCTTCACGATCCGCTGGGCGAGGCCCTCGACGACGGCGGTCTTGCCGACGCCGGGCTCGCCGATGAGGACCGGGTTGTTCTTGGTGCGGCGGGACAGCACCTGGACCACGCGGCGGATCTCGTGGTCGCGGCCGATGACCGGGTCCAGCTTGCCCTCGCGCGCGGCGGCGGTGAAGTCCGTGCCGAACTTCTCCAGCGCCTTGTACTGCCCCTCCGGGTCGGGTGTGGTCACCCGGCGTCCTCCCCTGCTCTTCTCGAACGCGTCGAGCAGCATCGATGCGCTCGCGCCCTGCGCGTCGAGGATCTCACCGGCCGGGCCGCCCTTGGCCGCGATCGACGCGAGCAGGTGCTCGGTCGACAGGAAGTCGTCGCCGAGCTCCTTCGCGCGCTTGTCGGCGTCGGCGATCACGGCGAGGAAGTCACGGCTGGGCTGCGGGGGCGCGACCGTGGACCCGGTGACGCTCGGCAGGGCGGCGAGCAGCCGCTCCGCGCCGGCGCGGACGGCGGCCTGGTCGGCGCCCACGGCGGCCAGCAGATCGATGACGTTCTCGTTGTCCTGACCCGCCAGGAGGGCGAGGAGCAGGTGGGCGGGGGTCAGGTCGGCGTGCCCCTCGGACACGGCGCGGCTGCTCGCCGCGTTGATCGCGTCCCGGCTCCTGTTGGTCAGTTCGGCGTCCACGTGCGGTGCTCCTCCTGAGTTCTCGTGGGC
This sequence comes from Streptomyces sp. NPDC059695, assembly GCF_042733785.1. NCBI lineage: Bacteria > Bacillati > Actinomycetota > Actinomycetes > Kitasatosporales > Streptomycetaceae > Streptomyces > Streptomyces sp. NPDC059695. The sequence goes on from NZ_JBHWFF010000024.1 coordinate 71,251, forward strand.
TCTCTCCTTCTATGACTTCTCCAGGGTACACAAAGTTGAGTCGAAGCGGCTCAAGGTATCGGAGGGAGGTCGGCCCCGGGTAGTTTCCGGGCATGGCCACAGACCCCAGGAACCCGTCCGACTCGTACCTGAGCTTCTGGCGCGAGTACCACATGTGCACCCTGACCACCCCGCGCCCGGACGGTACGCCGCACGTCGTCGCGGTCGGCGTCACCTACGACCCCGAGGGCGGGTACGCGCGCGTGATCACCAACAAGAACAGCCGGAAGGTCGCCAACGTCCTGGCGGCGGGCGCGGACGGCGCGCGGGTCGCGGTCTGCCAGGTCGACAAGGGGCGCTGGGCCACCCTGGAGGGCGTCGCCCACGTCCGTACGGAGGCCGGGACGGTCGCGGACGCCGTCGCCCGCTACGCCGAGCGCTACGGCCGCACGCCGGCCCCGAACCCGGACCGGGTCGTCATCGAGATCGCCCTCACCCGGGCGATGGGCCGCGCCTGACGGCGGCCGGGAAATGCACAGCGGCGCCATCGCGTTTCAGGTCCGCGATGGCGCCGCTGTGTGGGGGAAGTGCCGGAGCGATCTGGAACGACGGGGGAATCGCTCAGGCACTGCGGGGGGTGGCGGTGATGGTCTCGGGTTCGATCAGCTGGTGGTCCCGCTGGTCGAGGTTGACGAAGATCATGCCGTACCGGATGGCACAGCGGATGGGCTGTGGAGCGCCTCGGGGGCGGCGCAGACAGCGGTACGCGCGGACGTCCTCGTCCTGCTCGCGGGCGACGACGATCGGCTCTCCGAAGAGCGTGACCTTCAGCGAGTCACCACGGTGGGGGATGGCCGTGGCGAGGTCGACGAAGTGCCAGCCGGAGCGATAGGCCGAGGCCATCTCACGGCGGAACCTGGGGTCATCGGGAACATTCATGCGCCCGACTAGTTCCAGCCGGGGTCCTGCAGGGGGGCCACGCTCCAGCCCGGGTCACCGAGGAGCGCGGGGCCGGCGAGGTGCCAGCCCGGGTCGAGCGGAGCGGCCTGCACCTGCTCCGTCTCCGAGTGCCAGCCCGGATCCGGAACCACTCCCACCGCGCCCACTGTGGCGGCCGCGATGAAGGCGACTCCGGCCGCCGCGCGTATGAGCTTCTTCATCATCACCGAGCAACCTCACTTGAAGGCAACGTCTCTTTCCAACCCCCGCGAGTAAGACGATGGCTTACTCTCTGCGCCTGCACCACCAAACCCAGGCATCATGTTCCTGAGATGCAGGAGCCTGGGGGTGTACATATGCGGAAACAAGCGGACGAAACGGGTCACCCCCATTCGCACGCCGAACTGTGCGAAGCGGGCTCCGAGCTGTATGCGGCCGCTCTGCAGACCGGGCGAATACCCCGGTCAGAGGCGGTCGGGACACCGTGCCTCCTCGACCTGTCCCTGCTCCACCCCGATCCCGACGACGCGCAGTGGCTCCGCCCGGTTCCCCCCTCGGCGGCCCTCGCCCAGCTGCTCCAGCCGATCGAACGGGAGATACTCGACCGCCGCCGGCGCACCGTCGCCCTGTCGGACGCTTTCGAGCCGTTCATGGCCATCAGCGCCCACGACTCCCCCACCACCCACGCCATCACCGTCCTCGAGGGCATCGACCGCATCAACTCGACCCTCGACCGCGTCGTGGCCAACTGCCGCCACGAGCTCCTCACCGTCCAGCCGGGCGGCGGCCGCCCCGCCCAGGCCCTCAGCGAGGCCCTGGACCGCGTCTCCCCGCTCCTGGGCCGCGGCATCAGCATGCGCACGCTCTACCAGCACACCGCGCGCCACACCGAGCTCACGCTGACCTATCTGGAGCACGTCGGCCCCGAGGTCCAGGTCCGCACCCTCGAGGAGATCATCGACCGGCTGATCATCGTCGACCGCGAGGTCGCGTTCATCCCGGCCCGCAGCGACCGCCAGGTCGCCCTGGAACTGCGCCACCCCGGCCTCGTCGCGTACCTCTGCGGCGTCTTCGACCAGTTCTGGCAGCTGGCCGTGCCGATACGGGAGGAGATCCCGTACGACATCAAGACCGACGGCATCGGCGGTGTGCAGCGCTCCATCGCCCGGCTCCTCGTCGAGGGGCACGTCGACGAGGCCATCGCCCGCCGGCTCGGCATGAACGTGCGGACCTGCCGGGCGCACATCGCCAAGCTCGCCGCCGCCCTCGGCAGCGGCAGCCGGGCGCAGCTCGGCTATCTGATCGCCCAGTCCGGCATCCTCGAACGGGACAACTGAAAGAGGCCCCCTCCCATCGGGGAGGGGGCCTCTTCCGGACGTCGTGCGGGTGCGGAGGGCTACTCGCCGCGCTTCGGGCGCCACACCACGAGGGCGCTCGCCTGCTGCACGTCGGTGTACGGCACCAGGTCCCGGCGGTACGAGGCGTGCACCTGGGCCTCGCGCTGGCGCAGCGTCGCCGCCGCGCCCTCGACCGCCGCCGACAGCTCGGACACCCGGGCCTGGAGCGCCGCGACCTGGTTCTCCAGTTCGATGATCCGCTTGATCCCGGCCAGGTTGATGCCCTCGTCCTGCGACAGCTGCTGCACCTGACGGAGCAGCTCGATGTCCCGGGCCGAGTAGCGCCGGCCGCGGCCCGCCGTGCGGTCCGGGGACACCAGACCGAGGCGGTCGTACTGCCGGAGGGTCTGCGGGTGCAGACCGGAGAGCTGGGCCGCCACCGAGATGACGTACACGGGGCTCTCGTCGGTCAGCTCGTACGGATTGCGTCTCACCGGGTCACGCTCCCTTCGCCGCCTGGAACAGCTCGGCCCGCGGGTCCTCGGAGGCGGTCGCCTCGCGGAAGGTCTCCAGGGCCTCGCGCGCCTTGTCGTCCAGCTCCTTGGGCACGGCCACCTCGACCGTGACGAGGAGGTCTCCGCGCGTGCCGTCCTTGCGGACCGCACCCTTGCCGCGGGCGCGCATGGTCCGGCCGTTCGGGGTGCCCGCGGGCAGCTTGAGGGTGACCGCGGGGCCGCCGAGGGTCGGCACCTTGATCTCGCCGCCGAGCGCCGCCTCCGTGAAGGAGACCGGCACCGTGACGGTGAGGTTGTCGTCCTTGCGGCCGAAGACCGGGTGGTCGTCGACGTGCACGACGACGTACAGGTCGCCGTTCTGCCCGCCGCGCTCGCCCGGCGCTCCCTTGCCGCGGAGACGGATCTTCTGGTTGTCGCTGACGCCCGCGGGGATGCGGACCTGCATGGTGCGGGAGGACTTGGCCCGGCCGCTGCCCTTGCAGACCTCGCAGGGGTTCTCGGCGATGAGGCCGCGGCCCTTGCAGTCCACGCAGGGGTCGGTCAGCGAGAAGCCGCCGCCGCTGCCGCGCGAGACCTGCCCGGTGCCGACGCAGGTCGGGCACACCCGGGGGGTGCCGTTCTTGTCGCCGGTGCCCGAACACGCCGTGCACGGCTGCTGGCTGGACATCCGCAGCGGGACGGTCGCGCCCTCGATGGCCTCGGTGAAGCTGAGCGTCACCTCGGACTCGATGTCCTGGCCGCGCCGCGGCTGGGTGCGGGTGCCCGCTCCCCCGCCGCGGTTGAACAGGCCGCCGAAGACGTCGCCGATGCCGCCGCCGCCCCCGAAGCCGCCGCCGGCCGCCCCGCCCTGGGCGCCTCCGAAGAGGTCGCCCAGGTCGAAGTTGAACGAGCCGCCGCCTCCGGGGCCGCCGGCCCGGAAGCCGCCGTTCCCGAAGAGGGCGCGGGCGTCGTCGTACTCCTTGCGCTTCTTGGCGTCGCCGAGGACGTCGTTCGCCTCGGAGATCTCCTTGAAGCGCGCCTCGGCGCTCGCGTCACCCTTGTTGGCGTCCGGATGGTTCTCGCGGGCGAGCTTCCGGTACGCCTTCTTGATCTCGGCCTCGGTGGCGTCCTTGGGGACGCCGAGAACCTTGTAGTAGTCCTTCTCGACGAAGTCCTTCGTGCTCATCGACGTCCCTCCTCCCGCGTACGGGTACGGCTGTTACTCGCTGTCCTGCTCGGACGTGTCGGAGTCGTCCGACTCCTCGGCCTTGCCCTGGGCCCCGGGCTGGGGCTCGGCGACGGCCACGCGGGCGGGCCGGATGGTCCGCTCGCCGATGCGGTACCCCGGCTGCAGGATCGCCACGCACGTCGTCTCGGTGACGTCCGGCGCGTACGAGTGCATCAGGGCCTCGTGGATCGTCGGGTCGAAGGGCTCGCCCTCCTTGCCGAACTGCTGCAGACCCATCTTGGCGACGACGGTCTCCAGCGATTCGGCCACCGACTTGAACCCGCCCACGAGCTCGCCGTGGTCCCGGGCCCGGCCGACGTCGTCGAGCACGGGAAGGAGCTCGGCCAGGAGGCTCGCGACGGCGATCTCCTTGACCGTGACCCGGTCCCGCTCCACGCGGCGGCGGTAGTTCTGGTACTCGGCCTGGAGCCGCTGGAGGTCCGCGGTGCGCTCCGAGAGCGCGGTGCGGGCCTGGTCCAGCTGCGCCAGCAGGGCTACGTCCGTAGCGTCCCCGGCCGGGGCCGTCGCGTCCTCGTCGGACTCGACGGCCTCGGCGGCGTCGTCAGCGGTGGCGCCGGAGGGGACGTCGGGCTTCTCCTCGAAGCCCGGGGTCTCCTCGGTCACGCCTGGCCGCCCTTCGGCTTGTCCTCGTCGACGATCTCGGCGTCGACGACGTCGTCGTCCTGGGCCTGGGCCTGGCCGGCGTCACCGGCGGCCTGGGCGTCGGCGTACAGCGCCTGGCCGAGCTTCTGCGAGACGGCCGCGACCTTCTCGGTGGCGGTGCGGATCTCGGCGGTGTCCTCGCCCTTGAGCTTCTCCTTCAGCTCGACGAGCGCGGACTCGACCTCGGCCTTGACGTCGCCGGGGAGCTTGTCCTCGTTGTCCTTGATGAACTTCTCCGTCTGGTAGACGAGCTGCTCACCCTGGTTGCGGGACTCGGCGGCCTCGCGGCGACGGTGGTCCTCGTCCGCGTACTGCTCGGCCTCCTGGCGCATGCGGTCGACCTCGTCCTTCGGCAGCGAGGAGCCGCCGGTGACGGTCATCTTCTGCTCCTTGCCCGTGCCCAGGTCCTTCGCGGTCACGTGCATGATGCCGTTGGCGTCGATGTCGAAGGCGACCTCGATCTGCGGGACGCCGCGGGGGGCCGGCGGCAGACCGGTCAGCTCGAACATGCCGAGCTTCTTGTTGTACGCCGCGATCTCGCGCTCGCCCTGGTAGACCTGGATCTGCACGGACGGCTGGTTGTCCTCGGCCGTCGTGAAGATCTCGGACCGCTTGGTCGGGATCGTGGTGTTGCGCTCGATGAGCTTGGTCATGATGCCGCCCTTGGTCTCGATGCCGAGGGACAGCGGGGTCACGTCGAGGAGCAGGACGTCCTTGACCTCACCCTTGAGGACACCGGCCTGGAGCGCGGCGCCGATGGCGACGACCTCGTCCGGGTTGACGCCCTTGTTGGCGTCCTGACCGCCGGTCAGCTCCTTGACGAGCTCGGCGACGGCCGGCATGCGGGTCGAGCCACCGACGAGGACGACGTGGTCGATCTCGGAGAGCTGGATGCCCGCGTCCTTGATGACGTTGTGGAACGGCACCTTGCAGCGGTCGAGCAGGTCGGACGTGAGCTGCTGGAACTGGGCGCGCGTGAGCTTCTCGTCCAGGTGCAGCGGGCCCTCGGCGGAGGCCGTGATGTAGGGCAGGTTGATCGTGGTCTCGGTCGAGGACGAGAGCTCGATCTTCGCCTTCTCCGCGGCCTCGCGGAGACGCTGGAGAGCCATCTTGTCCTTGGCCAGGTCCACGCCGTGGCCGTTCTGGAACTGCGTCACCAGGTAGTCGACGACGCGCTGGTCCCAGTCGTCACCACCGAGGTGGTTGTCACCGTTGGTGGCCTTCACCTCGACGACGCCGTCGCCGATCTCCAGGAGGGACACGTCGAAGGTGCCGCCACCGAGGTCGAAGACGAGGATCGTCTGGTCGTCCTTGTCGAGGCCGTACGCCAGGGCGGCCGCGGTCGGCTCGTTGACGATGCGCAGGACGTTGAGGCCCGCGATCTCACCGGCCTCCTTGGTGGCCTGACGCTCGGAGTCGTTGAAGTACGCCGGGACGGTGATGACCGCGTCGACGACCTTCTCGCCCAGGTACGCCTCGGCGTCACGCTTGAGCTTCTGCAGGATGAAGGCGCTCATCTGCTGCGGGTTGAAGTTCTTGCCGTCGATCTCGATCTTCCAGTCGGTGCCCATGTGGCGCTTGACCGACCGGATGGTCCTGTCGACGTTGGTGACGGCCTGACGCTTCGCCACCTCGCCGACCAGCACCTCGCCGTTCTTCGCGAAGGCGACGACGGACGGCGTGGTCCTGGCGCCCTCGGCGTTGGTGATGACGGTGGGCTCGCCGCCTTCCAGAACGCTGACGACGGAGTTAGTCGTGCCCAGGTCGATGCCGACCGCACGTGCCATTTCGATTCCTCCAGCTGACTGACTTGAGTGGAACTGACTCAAGGATGCACGAGGAACCGGATCGCGTCAACAGACCTGAGCGGGGTCGACTCAACTCTTCGCCGCTCCCACCGCTCAACGAGCGTGCCGCTCCCCCGTTTGACCCGGTTCGCATGAGAGGGTCCGGACATAGTCTGGACATATCCCGGGATTCCCGCCGAAGGGTGTGAGCGCATGACGGCGAAGCGCGCGTTCGACGTGGCGGGCGGGCTCGCCCTGCTCCTCGCCCTCTCGCCCCTGATCGCCGGCATCGCCCTGTCCGTCACGCTCGGCGGCAGCGGCGCCGTGCTGCGCCGCCGGACGGTGGCCGGACTGGAAGGGCGGCCGTTCACCATGCTGACCTTCCGCACCAGGAGCCCGCTCGCCGCGCTGCCCCTCCTCCTCCACGTCGTCGCGGGCCGGATGTCGCTGGTCGGGCCGTGCCCGCTGACCCCGGCCCACCGCGAGTGCGCGGGCGAGGGCCGCCGCCGGCTCTCCGTGCGGCCGGGACTGACCGGACCGTGGCAGATCAGCGGACGCTCGGACCTGCCCTGGGAGGAGCGCGAACTGCTCGATCTCCACTATGTGGACCACCACTGGCTGGGGATGGACCTGGTGATCCTTGCGCGTACGCTTCCAGCAGTCCGCAGGCGTCGCGCGGCAAGGTTTGCCTGAGCGACACATATCACCGCGAGCGCCGCTACAGCGCGGCGCCGTGACCGGGTAATCTCAGCAGGAACTCAATAAGTTACCGCTTAGTAGGCCCGCCCGAGGAGCCCGTCATGCAACTCGCCGCGATCATCGTGTCGATCGCCATCACGGTGGTGGCCGTCGCGCTGTTCGGCCGCGCCACCGTGCAGATCTACCGCTTCGTGCGGCTCGGTCAGCCGGTGCCCGCCGGCACGCGCACCGGTGACCCCAAGCAGCGCACCATCACGCTGGTCAAGGAATTCCTCGGCCACACGCGCATGAACCGCTGGGGCATCGTCGGCTTCGCGCACTGGTTCGTCGCGGTGGGCTTCTTCTCGCTGCTCCTCACGATCGTCAACGCCTTCGGCCAGCTCTTCCAGGCCGACTGGCTCATCCCGATCATCGGCGACTGGCTGCCGTACGAGATCTTCACCGAGTTCCTCGGCCTCATGACGGTCCTCGGCATCGTGACGCTCATCGTGATCCGCCAGCTGAGCAAGCCGACCAGGGCCGGCCGCAAGTCCCGCTTCGCCGGCTCCAAGACCGGCCAGGCGTACTTCGTCGAGGCCGTCATCCTGATCGTCGGCGTCTGCATCATGACGCTCCGCGCCCTCGAAGGCGTCCAGCACCACGTGACGAGCTGGGAGCCCGGCTTCTTCGCCTCGTACCCGCTGATCGCGCTCCTGGACGGCCTGGACCTCAGCACGATCCAGTACCTCACCTACTTCTTCGCGTGCCTCAAGATCGTCACGTCCTTCACCTGGATGATCACGGTCTCGCTCAACACCAACATGGGCGTCGCCTGGCACCGCTTCCTCGGCTTCCCGAACATCTGGTTCAAGCGCAACGCCGACGGCTCCACCGCCCTCGGCGCGCTCCAGCCGATGACCACCGCGGGCAAGGAGATCGACTGGGAGGACCCGGCCGAGGACGCCGTCTTCGGCGTCTCCCAGGTCGAGCAGTTCTCCTGGAAGGGCATCCTCGACTTCTCCACCTGCACCGAGTGCGGCCGCTGCCAGTCGCAGTGCCCCGCCTGGAACACCGGCAAGCCGCTCTCCCCGAAGCTCCTCATCATGTCGCTGCGCGACCACGCGCACGCCAAGGCGCCGTACCTGCTCGCGGGCGGCGGCAAGGACATGGAGGGCAACGAGAAGGCGACCGAGGAGCAGCTCAAGGACGTCCCGGCCGCCGCCCTCGCCGAGGCCGAGCGCCCCCTCATCGGCACCGCCGAGGAGAACGGCGTCATCGACCCCGACGTCCTGTGGTCCTGCACCACCTGCGGCGCCTGCGTCGAGCAGTGCCCGGTCGACATCGAGCACATCGACCACATCGTCGACATGCGCCGCTACCAGGTGATGATCGAGTCCGCCTTCCCCTCGGAGGCCGGCACGATGCTCAAGAACCTGGAGAAGAAGGGCAACCCCTGGGGTCTCGCCAAGAAGCAGCGCGTCGAGTGGACCAAGGAGGTCGACTTCGAGGTCCCGATCATCGGGAAGGACGCGGAGGACCTCTCCGAGTTCGACTACCTCTACTGGGTCGGCTGCGCCGGCGCCCTGGAGGACCGGGCCAAGAAGACCACCAAGGCCTTCGCGGAACTCCTCCACATGGCGGGCGTCAAGTTCGCGATCATGGGCGGCGACGAGAAGTGCACCGGTGACTCCCCGCGCCGCCTCGGCAACGAGCCGCTGTTCCAGCAGCTCGCCGCGGAGAACGTCGCGATGCTGAACATGGCGTTCGGCGAGGACGACGAGGACGAGTCGACGAAGAAGCCGAAGTCGGCCAAGAAGATCGTCTCGACCTGCCCGCACTGCTTCAACACCATCGCCAACGAGTACCCGCAGCTCGGCGGCGAGTACGAGGTCATCCACCACACCCAGCTGCTCCAGCACCTCATCGACGAGGGCAAGCTGGTCCCGGTGACCCCGGTCGACGGCCTCATCACCTACCACGACCCCTGCTACCTGGGCCGGCACAACAAGGTCTACACGCCGCCGCGCGAGATCATGTCCGCCGTCCCCGGCCTGCGCCAGCAGGAGATGCACCGCCACAAGGAGCGCGGCTTCTGCTGCGGCGCCGGCGGCGCGCGGATGTGGATGGAGGAGCGGATCGGCAAGCGCATCAACAACGAGCGCGTCGACGAGGCCCTGTCCCTCAACCCGGACATCGTCTCCACCGCCTGCCCGTTCTGCCTCGTCATGCTCACGGATTCCGTGAACGGCAAGAAGAACGAGGGCAAGGCCAAGGAGTCCGTCACCGTCGTGGACGTGGCGCAGCTGCTCCTGGAGTCGGTGAAGACCCCGGTCGACCCGGAGCCGGAGGCCGCGGCGGAGGAGCCCGAGCCGGCCGTCTGATCCCGGCCCCTTTCCCGTGAGCCCACGTCCCCTAGGGGATGTCACAGCTCAGTGGCAAGGACGGGCCTGGGGAGCGGCCACGGGGGGTGAGCGGGTACGTTCAAGGACGTGGCTGGATTCAGGAACGGACGCGGCCGGGACAACCGCCCCCCGCAACAACAACCGCAGCAGGCGCCGTACGGGTACAACGCGGCCCCGCCGCCGCACCCGCAGCAGCAGTGGCAGCAGCCCCCGCAGGGCCGCCCGCAGCAGGGGTACGGGCAGCAGGGCCGCCCGCAGCAGTCGTACGGACAGCAGGGGCAGCAGGGACAGCAGCCGTACGGGGAGCCGGAGTACTTCGGCGACCCCTACGGCCAGCAGCAGCACCAGCACCACGCGGCGGCCGCGAACAACCCGGGCCACACCCAGATGTTCAGCGTGGACGACCCGTACGCCCAGGCCGGACCGCCGCCCGCGCCCGTGCCGACGGGCCCCCGGCTCCCCTGGAAGCCGCTCCTGAGCGGCATCGTGCTCCGCCCGGCGGACACGTTCCTGCGGATGCGGGACCACGCGGTCTGGGGTCCGGCGCTGATCGTCACGTTCCTCTACGGGCTCCTCGCGATCTTCGGCTTCGACAAGGCCCGCGAAGAGGCGATCAACGCGACGCTGTCGAGCGCGATCCCGTACGTCCTGATGACCGCCCTCGGCTTCGTGCTCGGCGGGCTGATCCTGGGCGCGGTGACCCACACCCTGGCGCGCCAGCTGGGCGGCGACGGGGCCTGGCAGCCCACCGTCGGCCTCTCCATGCTGATCATGTCGATCACGGACGCCCCGCGCCTGGTCTTCGCCCTCTTCCTGGGCGGCGAGAACGGCCTGGTGCAGGTCATCGGCTGGGCGACCTGGCTGGCGGCCGGGGCGCTCTTCACCGTGATGGTGAGCCGCTCGCACGACCTGCCGTGGCCGAAGGCCCTGGGCGCGTCGGCGATCCAGCTGGTGGCGCTCCTCAGCCTGATCAAGCTGGGCACGCTGTAACGGCGTACGTCATGGAGAAGGGGCCCCCCCCGCGCGGGGGGGGGCCGCTCCCCCCTCGGGCGGCGGGGGCGGGGCCGAGGCCCGCCCGCGGCACGACCGGGGGCGCGGGCCCCCCCGCGGAGAGTTGA
>NZ_JBHWFF010000024.1:81885-95857 GCF_042733785.1 Streptomyces sp. NPDC059695
AGGCGGGGGGCGGGTGGGCGACAGCGGGGTGGCCCCACCACCCCTTTAACACGGGGGCCAGGTTTTACGGGCTTCGCTATTGCCCACCCCCCCCCCGGGGGGGGGGGGGGCCCTTCTCGCACGTCCGGCTCAGGCGTCGAGGACCTGGCCCTCGCGCTTCACGACGGGCGGCTCGACCGACCAGGGGAAGTTGATCCACTCGTCGGTCTTCTTCCACACGTACTCGCACTTCACGAGGGAGTGGGACTTCTCGTAGATGACGGCGGAGCGGACCTCGGCGACGTGGTCGACGCAGAAGTCGTGGACGAGCTTGAGCGTCTTGCCGGTGTCGGCGACGTCGTCGGTGATGAGCACCTTCTTGTCGCTGAAGTCGATCGCGTCCGGCACGGGCGCCAGCATGACCGGCATCTCCAGGGTGGTCCCGACGCCGGTGTAGAACTCCACGTTCACGAGGTGGATGTTCTTGCAGTCCAGGGCGTAGGCCAGACCGCCGGCGACGAAGACGCCGCCGCGGGCGATGGAGAGCACGATGTCGGGCTCGTAGCCGTCGTCGGCGATGGTCTGCGCCAGCTCGCGGACGGCGGTCCCGAAGCCCTCGTAGGTCAGGTTCTCGCGTACGTCACTCATGCCTGCGACCGCCTCACACCTGGGTCCGATGGAAGTTCATGTAGGAGCGGGAGGCCGTCGGCCCCCGCTGGCCCTGGTACCGGGAGCCGTAGCGCTCGCTCCCGTACGGGAACTCGGCGGGCGAGCTCAGCTTGAACATGCACAGCTGGCCGATCTTCATCCCCGGCCAGAGCTTGATCGGCAGGGTGGCGAGGTTCGACAGCTCCAGGGTCACGTGCCCGGAGAAACCGGGGTCGATGAAGCCCGCGGTGGAGTGCGTGACGAGTCCGAGGCGCCCGAGGGAACTCTTCCCCTCGAGACGCGACGCGATGTCGTCCGGCAGGGTGATGACCTCGTAGGTCGAGGCGAGCACGAACTCGCCCGGGTGCAGGATGAACGCCTCGTCGCCCTCCGGCTCGACCTCGCGCGTCAGGTCGAGCTGCTCGACGGCGGGGTCGATGTGCGGGTAGCGGTGGTTCTCGAACACCCGGAAGAAGCGGTCAAGCCTCACGTCGATGCTCGAGGGCTGCACCATGGATTCGTCGTACGGGTCGATGCGCACCCGTCCGGCATCGATCTCGGCCCGGATGTCCTTGTCTGAGAGAAGCACGCCCCCACGATACGCAGAGGGCGCGGACCTGCCCCAATCGGCAGGGGCCCGCGCCCCGGCCCTCACCGCTCAGCGCCGCCCGGCCTCCACCGGCACCGCGTTCCGCAACCGCGCACACCGCGGACACCGGATGAGCCGCCCGGGCCCGATCCGCCCGGCACCGAGCTGCTGAAGCGGGAACGAAGCGGTACTGAACACATGCCCTTCGGCACAACGGACGACGGTGCGCTCCATCGAAGCCATCAAGTCCCTTCCCCTACACATGCGGTGGACGATCAGCCACATTAGGGGATGAAGGGGGCACCCTCCACACGGCACTCCGCACACGCCGAACGCGCGAAGTTCGCCTCAAGTGGCGCATGGGGTACAGTGTGCAACGATGCGGCAGGGATCATCCGGCCGTTGTGCGGATGTAGTTTAATGGTAGAACATGAGCTTCCCAAGCTTATAGCGCGGGTTCGATTCCCGTCATCCGCTCGTGATCGAAGGCCCAGGTCTCTGACCTGGGCCTTCTTCATGGTCCGGTACCGCCGGTTACGGGGCGCCTCTGGCTGTTCGGCCGTGGGGCACGCAGGCCACCGCGCCCCCAGGCCACATGACCTGGGGGTGCTGGGCCACGGAGCTGGAACGGGTCGCCGCGGCCATCACGTCACCGGTCAGGACAGCGTCTTGTACATCTGCCAGCCGCCACCGATCTTCGCCCGCGCGGAGAACCTGCCCACGCCGGTGCCGTTGTAGCGCCACAGCACTCCAGCCGTGTCCCGGGCGACCAGGTCCGCCCTGCCGTCGCCGGTGATGTCACCGACGCCCACGAGCGCGTTGTAGGTCTGCCAGCCGGTGCCGACCTTCACACGGCCGCCCAGCGTGCCCCTGCCGCTGCCGTAGTACCGCCACAGGACACCGGCGGCGTCGCGGGCCAGCAGGTCACCGGCCTTGTCGCCGTTCAGATCGCCGGTGCCGACGATCGAGTTGTAGATCTGCCAGCCGCCGCCCAGCTTCACACGTCCCTTGAACTTCCCCGCGCCGTCGGCGGCGTACATCCACAACTCGCCGGCCGGGGTCCGTGCGAGGAGATCCGTCCGGCCGTCGCCGGTCAGATCACCGGGCGCGGTCAGCATGTTGTACATCTGCCAGCCCGACCCGATCGTCAGCCGGGTCCCACCGGTCGAGAAGGCCTTCCCGCAACTTCCGTCGTATCGGGTCAGCACACCCGCGGAACTGCGCACGAGCACGTCATTGCACCGGTCGCCCGACAGGTCCCCGAACGGCACGACCATCGACGTCGCCGGCCATCCGGTCGCCGAGGCCCCCGTCCCGAGCCCACCGGTCCCCGTACCCGAACGCACGGTCAGTGCCCCGGCCGAGGTCAGCGCGAGCAGGTCACCCTTGCCGTCACCGCTGAAATCACGCCATGCGGGAAGCGGCTTGGGGGCCGGAGCGCCACCGGTCACAGTCACCGAACCGCTCACCGTCAGATCGGCGCCGACCCCGTCGGCGGGCTTGGCGGTCAGGGTCCAGTTGTATGAACCGTTGTGCACGACCTGTCCCGAGGCGTTCTTTCCGTCCCAAGCGGCATTGATGCGGCCGCGTGCCTCGGCGCCGGAGACAGTGCGGACCACGGTCCCGGCTACGGACTCCTTCAGCGACAGGTTCCATGGGCCGGTGGGCTTGGAGGTCCACCAGGTGCCCGACCAATGCGGGGCCTGGGCGGCCAGGTCGAGCGTCGTGCCGCTGACGGCGGAGTCGATCACGTTGACGGCCGGAGCGGGAACCCCCGTGCCGACGATGCGGGCGCGCTGATCGTCACCCGCGTAGGCGACCTGGCCACCGAAGCGGTCCACGGTCCAGCCCCCGCCGGACCAGTTGTTCGGCCCGAGGTCGGCGGCGCTCACCAGAACGCGCTGGGGCACGGTGGCGCCGCTGGCGGGAAGTCCGGCGTGCAGGTCATAGAGCCGCAGGCCCTCGTCCTTGACCTGCCGGACGAGGTAGCCGTCGCCGAGCAGGACGTTGCGGATGTTGCGCCCCGGTACGGGCATGGTCCGCTTGGTCAGGCGGTCGTAGACGCCCGACCCCTTCTCAGGTCCCCACTCGCTGTCCTCGCAGGACCAGTACACCCAGCGTCCCGCAGCCTGGAGGCTGGTCGGAACGCATGCGTTGGGCGTGGTAAAGGACGCGCCGGCGGCACCGGACGGCAGAGCCTTGGACGTGATCTTCGGACTGTCCTTGGTGACGCTCCACAGGGTGGAACCCCACAGCGCGGCCAGGGCGTAGTCAGTCCGTTCCAGGACGGTCCCGCCTCCAGGCTCCTTGAACTCCACGACGGACGGCGAGTCACCGGGAACGCCGCTGACGACCACACCGAACCGGCCGGAGAGGTCGTCCAGCCGCTCCCTGCCTGCGTCGACGCGCGGGCCCCAGCCGCTCTCGCCGTTCTTGTAGAGCAGCGCGTATCCCTGGTCGCTGACATCCATCTGTCCGTGGAAGCCGTCGCCGCTCGCCCACATGCGCACACAACGCTGCGCGGAATCCATGGAACAGCCCCCGCCGCCGATGCTCAGCAGCGCGTCCACGGTCGTGCGGACCGGCTGTGGCCGCCCTGCGGAACTCAGCCAGGTGCTCCGGTACACGCCGTAATAGTCGCCGGGCTGGAAGTAGGTGCTGTTCTCGGCCGTGGTGAGGATGCCGCTGCCCAGGGAGAGGCCGTAGATACGGGCGGGCATGGGGTCGACGGTCCGGAGGCGGCGAGCCTCCACCCCGCCGTCGGCGGTCGGTACGAGGCGGTGCACGGCCCAGTCGATGTCGCCCTTCCAGTCCGCTGTCCTGGCTCCGGCGACGAGTGCGGTGCCGTCGGGCGCAAGGACGACCTGCGCGTAGGCCCGTTGCAGCACAGGCGGAGCCAGGCCCTCGTCCTCCCCCGGAAGGCTCCACAACTCTGAACCCCGGTACTCGTTGTTGCCTGCATTCTGCGGCTGGACCGCCAAAACAGCCGTGCCGACAGGGACAATGGTCGCGTTGTACGAAACGGCGCCGGGGTTGACGGTCCGGATCACGGTGTCCGGAGCGGCACGGTCCAGGAGGTCGCTCCCACTCCGCAGGATCGTCCCGGCGCCGAGCCGAAAGCCGTCCACCTTCCACGGCTGGCCGGGAACCGGACGATCGGGGAGCGGCTTCGCCACCCCGTCCGCAAGGTCCACGATCCTCCAGCGCGCCCATCCGTCCTTGGCCGGCTCCGAGTACCGAAGGATGAGCGACTTCGCGTCGGCGTCCTCCACCCTGCTCAGCACAGACCCCTCGGGGAAGCCGGTGACCGGCGTGTCCGTCACCTTGCCGGCCTCGTACCGCAACAAGTGGTAGCCGGTGGGCGCGCCCGCCTCACCCGCGCGGGTCAGGACGGTGTCACCGAACGTTCCTTCGTACGCCTGCCCCTCGGGCAGCACGATGTCGGCGAACACAGCGCCCGCGCCCTTCTGGAGCGTCACGTGCGGTGCGGGTCCGGCGGAGTAGAGGGCGACGGTGTCCGAGCCGTCGCCGTAGTAGCCGTCGCCCCCGAGAGGCAGCCGCTGTCGATAGTCCCAGTAGCCGTTCACGAAGTCGTAGCGCGGCTTTTCAGGCAGAGTGGCGGCGAGAGGTGTCGCCGAGCCGGTCGCATAGTCGATCCACAGCAGGCGGTCGTCGTCTTCCTGCGCCAGCAGGTAGCCGGTCTCCCCCGCGTTGAGAATCGAGGTGGCACGCGGCGAGAAGCGCGGGGCCGCAGGCAGCACGGTCACGTCCGAAGCCGAGTCGGCGAACGCCGGCGGAGCCGTGATTCCCGAGGCCGACGCTGTCAGCATCGCCAGCGCCAACACAAGAGCGGCACGGGTGTGGCCGTTTCCGCGCAGCCGGGCATTGCTCGTACGAGCCAAAGTGAGGTCCCTCCCCAGGGCATAGGGCTTGAGGCGCACGGCATCGGCTCATCCAGCCGAGCGAGTACAGGCGAGAAAGGCCCCCCAGCCGCACCGCCCCATGCAAATGCCGCGATGCTAACAGCAGCCCCACCAGCATCAACAGGAAACTTCGAACCCGTTCAAGAAGCAGTGCTGTGCAGCCACCGGTCGCCGTCCGCGGGGCGTGTGGGAGCGCACCTGAAGGCCCTGGCACGTCTTTGATGGCGAGGGCCGGCCGGCACACGATCCTGCGGCCGGTCGAAGCGCTCCGAAACACATGCGCGGATCCCGCGGGTGATCGCAAGGGCCGGAGCACCGGGGCTCCTGGCAGACCGCCCATCCGACGCTATTACACGAAGGCCCTGATCAGAGAGCAGGGCCTTCGTCGATGTCCGGACCTCTCACCTCCGGCGTGCCATTCGGCTGGTCAGAGGAGCGGGCCCAACCCGGTCATGTGGGCACCAGGGGGCTCAGTGACGGGAAACGGGGTCTTCCACTGGCCTGTGCCGTAGTAGAACCTCATGTATGTGAGGGAGTTGGAGCTATCGCTATCGGGGGCGGTGACCAGATCGCTCCAACCGTCACCGTCGAGGTCCCCCGGGCCGACGACCTTGTACCCGGCCCAGCCGCCGCCGATCCGTACCCGGGGCGCGAACGTGCCGTCGCCCTTCCCCAGGTAGAGCCACAACACGCCGGATCTGTCGCGGGCGACCAGGTCACCGGCGGGGGCGCCGGCAAGGTTGCCAGTGGCG
Source organism: Streptomyces sp. NPDC059695 (assembly GCF_042733785.1). Taxonomy (NCBI): domain Bacteria; kingdom Bacillati; phylum Actinomycetota; class Actinomycetes; order Kitasatosporales; family Streptomycetaceae; genus Streptomyces; species Streptomyces sp. NPDC059695. The sequence goes on from NZ_JBHWFF010000024.1 coordinate 87,777, forward strand.
GTCAGCTGGTTGTAGACGCCCCAGCCGCCGCCGACTCTCTTGCGAACGGCGAAAGTGCCGTCGCCCTTGCCGGGGTAGAGCCACAGCACGCCGGTCTTGTCCGTGGCGAGGAGGTCGTTTCGGCCATCGCCGGTCAGGTCGGAGCCGCTGGTGAGCTTGTCGTAGATGTTCCACCCACCGCCGACACGCTTGCGGGGGGTGAGGGTGCCGTTGTCCTTGCCCTCATACGACCAGAGGACGCCATACTTGTCGCGGGCGACGAGACCAGTGGTGGCGGGGACGATCCGGTCGTACACGTTCCAGCCGCCGCCGATCCCCGTTCGGCGCGGCGTCTTGTCGTACGTCATGTGTCGAAGCTGGCCGACGTCGTAGAGGGACAGAACGCCGGTCGAGGAGCGGCTGAAGACGTCCGGTGAGCCGTTGCCGTCGAAGTCGTGCAGGCGGGGCGCGCGGGTGGCGGTGAACGAGCCGGTGCGCTCGACGGCCGGGCCGATGCCGTTGGCGGGCTCGGCACTCATCGTCCACAAGTACGCGCCCCGGTACGCCGGGAACTTGTCGAGGAGGCCGTCCCAGTCCAGGCGGAAGTCCGTCGTGCCCGTCACGGGCGCCCAGGCCGTGACGGTGCCGGACACGCCCGTGGCGGTGTGGACCAGCTTCAGGGTGACGTGTGCGTTGGAGCGGCTGAGCGTCCAGGCGGCCGGCACCTTCCCATCGGCCCGGTCGAGGTCGACCACGCCGGACGGCGCCAGGGGCTCGGACAGGGCGGTGAGGGCGGTGGGGACTCCGGTGGTCGCCAGGACGGACACGGTCGGCCGACCGTCGTTCGCGTCGGGTGTGATCCGGTACAGCCCCTCGCCGTGCTCGATCGTGCCGCCGGTCGCGATCAGACCGCCGTCAGCGGTCGGAACGACGGAAGTGGCGTGCGCGAGAAGCTGGATGGTCTCGCCCGTCATCAGCGATTGGGCGGTCAGCCCGGGCAGACCGGACGGGCGCAGGGCGGTAAGGGCACCGGGGTCGCTGTACACGGCCCAGTCGCCCGCGAGGCCGAGCTTCAGCGTGGTCTCGTTCGCCCTCTCCCCCCACTTGCTGCGGCTGACCTCCTGGGAGCCTCGCCGTGTCACGGCCAGGACGGCCTTTCCCTCGGCATCCCGCTCCTGCCAGACCACGTGCGTCTGCGACCCGCTGATGGGACGGAGGACGTTCTTGTTGTTCAGGATGTCGTACGTCGCCGTCATCGAGGCCGAGGCGAGGTCCACGACGGCCAGCCGCTGCTGCCATATCCCGTCCGTGACATCGGCGCCGCGGAGCAGCAACGTGTCCGGGTCCGAGTTCTCCGCGGCCCACCACGCCATGCCCTCCGGCAGGCCGGTCACCGTCCGATCCACGACCCGGCCCTGGTCGTCCTTGTCGAGCAGGTGCAACTCCTGCCGGTTGTCCACGCGCTTGGAGGCGACGAGCGTGGTCCCTTGGTACCGGAGGGCGCCGTAGACCCCGCCGAGGTCGTAGGAGACCAGCTCCTCGCCCGTGGCCATGTCGAGGAAGGTGCGCGTGGTGCCGTCGGTCCGGACGACGGTATCCGTGCCCGGGTTCGCCTCGTACGGCCCGCCGGGCAGCAGGGTCCGGGTGCCGTCGTACCGCGTCCACGTGTAGACGTCGGTCTCGCCATCCTTGTGACGCGTCAGGAAGCCCGTGGGCCCGCCGGAGAGAGCGACCGTGCCGGGCGGCACGGAGATCGCCTGCTGCTGGGTCGTGGCGGATGCCGAGACCGCCGGGCCGGCCGCGAGGGCCGGGGCGGTCAGGACGCCGGCCGTCACAGCGAGGGCCACGGCGGCGACGGCGAGGTGCCGACCGGCGGGGCTGAGGTGGTTCAAGGGAAGTCCTCCCGGGCACTGTGGTCGTGGCGCCTCCAGGGGCCACGACCACAGCGACTCGTGACAGCCGTTCAGGGTTGTACGGCCGTTCGGAAGCCGGAACCAAGTTCGTCAGGTCGGTTCGGGCCAAAGCGCCATCGTGCCGAGTCCCGGCCTCGCACGCTCCGAGCACGTGTGCGGGGCGATCAGACTTCGATGGCCCGGTCGAGGGCGCCTGGGCTGTTGTCGCTCGAGGTCGGGAAGCGTTGGCGGACCGAGGAGGAGTCCCGTCGCCTCCGCCCCGCGGCAATACCGCGTGCCACAACGTGCCAGTAGAGGCGGTAAACAGCGGTCGACAAGGGGGCAGGCGGAGCACTCAGAACGGAGCCAGGGCCAGACGTTCACGCAGGTCAGAGGCCATACGCAGGCGCAAGTACCGGGTGATTCCCAAGCTTATAGCGCGGGTTCGATTCCCGTCATCCGCTCTCGAACGAAGCCCCAGGTCAGCGACCTGGGGCTTTTTCTTCTCGGCGGGACTCTTCTCCGCTGCGCGGGCGCATACTGGCAGCAATGACAAAGTCGAGTGCACCGAAGCGCTTTTTGCCCACCAGCCCCTTCAAAGCCCCGGTCGCGCTGCCTCCCAAGCAGTTCGCCGTAGGCGACAAGGTCACACACGACGTGCACGGCCTCGGCCGGGTCGTCGGCGTCGAGGACGGGATCGCGACGGTCGTGGATTTCGGCTCGGCGCAAGAGCGGATCCTGAGTCCGTACGCCAAGATGAGCAAGCTGTAGGACTGCCGTGCCCGGTCACGGCACACCAGATCCGTTCATGGACCCCCAATGAAGAGGACCCCTCTCATCGACCTGACCTCGCCGTTCTCTGCTCCGGAAGGGGTTTCCCCCTGTGCCGCTGCAGCATCACCGCATCCCACCACAAATCCCTTCCAGGCACCCGACTTCGGGAAGATCGAAGCCTTCCCGTTCGACGAGGACGCGCAAGCGTCAGCCTCTTGCACGAGTGCGGATCGACGCGAGGCAGGCTAGCTCCCACGCGTGACGACGGCTTCGGCATCGGGCCACGAGGCGTATCCGATTCCGTCTCCGTCCACGGCGTGCGCCGACCAGCTCCGTGCGGGTGTCGGACGGGAAGCTCAGCGGCGGGCAGGCCGACCCGGATCGCGGCCATGGCCGGCTCGTCGGTGCTGGTGTCGACGCAGATCGTTTCCAGGCTCTGGCAACGTGCCCCAGCCGTGCCCTTCAGGGCGGTGAACAGCGGTCGACACGGGCGTCTCGGGACCGCCGAGGAATGCCATGCCAATCAGCGTTTCCGCAGGTCAGACCACTGCTGATCGAGACGGGCGTCGGTGATTCCCAAGCTCATGGCGCGGGTTCGATTCCCGTCATCCGCTCGTGAACGAAGGCCCCGGTCAGCGACCGGGGCCTTCGTCGTCGTTCTCGGAGCCCGCTGCTCACCGGCACTCGTCGCCCCTGCGGTGCGTCGGGTCGGGGGCGCACAGCCAGCCGTTGACGGCGAAGCGGCTGTCTCCGTGCTGCCCTCCGGGGCACACGACCGGTCGCACCTCGTGCCAGGCGGTGGGAAGGAAGAACACGATGCTGTCGTGCTCGGGCTCCCAGTCCCGCCAGGTACGTTCCTCCCACGCTCCGGTCGTCTCGGTGTGCAGCGGCAGGGCGGCGTCGAAGACGCGCAGCTCGCCGCCGTCGAACGGCCGGGGCGTGCGGTGCAGGTAGTACACGAACGTGAGCAGACGGCGGGGTGAGTACGCGGCGCTGGTGTCCTGGTGCGGCCCGTAGAAGTCCCCGTCGTTGTGCACGTTGAGACCGTAACTGGGCTCGGTGTGGCGGCAGTCGATTCCCAGCGTGTGCTCGACTGCCTCCCGGACGTCGTCGATGGCCGCCAGCAGCTCGGACGCCTGGAAGTCGTGGCACGACCGGGACGTGCGCAGGGCGGGGGCCAGCTCCCGGTCCCGGACCAGGGAAGGCCTGAGCCGGTCGCCCGTGGAGGCGATGGCACGCTCCAGCAGGAGGCCGGCCGTCCGCTCGCCCAGGAACCCGGTGATGCGGCAGACCGTCACCGGAAGACGCCAGATCGCATCCGTGGACACCGGCGACAGACCGTGCGCCGTCATCGCCCCGCCTCGGACGGAGTCGTGGTCACGGCCTCGCGCAGCCGGGCGACTTCGGCCCTGAGCTCCTCCACGTGGCGTTGGAGCGCCTGGATGCAGACCAGGGCCACGCCGAGGCCGTCGACGACGGGGATCCTGGTGTCGTCCCGGTTGAATCCGAAAGCGGCGTGCCAGTCCTGGGCCATGGGCCCGAGGTGACGGACGCCCTCGGGCTCCCAGAGGTAGCGCCAGGTGCTGACCGGCAGCGCGGCCACGGCATCCAGGACGGCGAAGCCGTTGACCGCGCCGACCGGGGCCATGCCGACGGTGTCTCGTGGACCTGCCGCGGAAGGGTCCGGAGAAGCGTCGTCGGCCGCCCGGGCCCGCCTGCTGAGGTTCCAGATCCGCATCGTCACCGACTCCAGTCGACCGGGACCACGTCCTGCTTGAGCCCACGGTCGCTGCAGAGCGAGCAGGGCGCGCCCGGCACCCCGGGCCCCTGGTCGGTGCCGACGGTGATCGCCCCGTGGGCCCCGACGGGAGCGTGCACGCCGTCGCCGACGAGCGCGGCTTCGTAGCCGCCGAGCAGCTCCTGAAGGGTTCCGGGACCCAGGTTCTCCGGGGCGGTGATCGAGGCGACACCGTCGTAGTCGGTGAAGGCGGCCCCCAGCGTCCGGCCACCGACGGTGGCGAACACGATCTTCGCCCCCCGGATGGGCTCCCCCGTGACGGCGTCGGAGGCCATCGCGTGGATGTTCTCCAGTTGCATCTGGGTGACGTTCAGAGTCGCCTGGCTGGTCGTGAGCCTGACCGGCTTCAGGCTGGGGCATTCCGCGCCGCTGCACGGAGTGGGCGACGAGGGGGTCGCGGTCGCGGCGACACCGCTTCCCGCCCCCAGCGACGCCAGAGCGGCTGCCATCACCGCAACGGTCCTACGACCGACAGAACCCATGTCCACTCCCTGGGAGCCGCCCGGGCGCGCTCCGAACCGGCGCGGAAGGCCGGGACGGTCCTGGCGCATGCGGCACTCGACCGATGCCGCCCCCGTGGGACGACGCGGACGACCGTAGCCACCACCCGTCCAACATGCGCGTCCGATGAACACAGGTGCGCACCATCTGATGAATCGCCGACGGCACTGTGACGAACGCGGACGATTCATACCGGCCAGCAGGCGCTCACGCGGGGCACGGCAGCGAGCAGGGTGCGGACGGATTCCGATGCCCTGCCGATGCCGCAGGGTCGACCGCCTGTCTTCCGAGGCACTGCGCCCGGAAGACATGAATACCTGCGCTCGCGGCCTGAGAATTTAACGACCACCGCAGGGAGGGTTTTTGTCGGCGGCACACAGGGAGAAATATTCGGCGCACACAGGCGGCGGCGACCTGCTACTGTCGAACTCAGTTGCAGTTTTGGTACCCAAAAACTTCAGCGTCTCCCGCCGGCCGCGTGCCGTGCGGAAGCGCTTTGTATTTCCGGTCATTTTCCGGGCAGGGCATCATCGCGGCGACACGGCGTCCGTACGGTACGGATTCCGTCGTACTGCCCCAAGGAGATATGACATGGCTGCTGGCACCGTGAAGTGGTTCAACGCGGAAAAGGGTTTCGGCTTCATCGAGCAGGACGGTGGCGGCCCCGACGTGTTCGCCCACTACTCGAACATCGCCTCCCAGGGCTTCCGTGAGCTGCAGGAGGGCCAGAAGGTCACCTTCGACATCGCGCAGGGCCAGAAGGGCCCGACGGCCGAGAACATCGTCGCCGCCTGACACTGACGCGCCACACGTAGCTGGGGCCCGCATCCTTCGGGGTGCGGGCCCCAGCTGCACGCATTTCTCGGGTCCTCACCCGAAACCGATCCACCCGCATTTCTTTCACTCGCCCGCCTGCGCGTCGACAGTCGTTCGACCCGATTCAGGGCGCTTGCTTTCGTATTTCATTCGGCCCGTGCCAGTGATTCCCGAAGCCGCTCATACGCTGCCGGAATTCCTCGATACGCGCCGTATCCAGGAAGGTTCTGCATGAACCCCACACGCACGAACAACCGTTCCTCCCGCACCCGCCTCAACGGCGGTCGCGCGTACGGCTCCACCGGAGCCTCGCCCCGGAGCAGCCGCCTCGCCTCGTCCGCGCCGAGCCGTTCGGGCGCTTCGGGCCGCTCCGGCGGCCACGGCCGTCGGCCTGCAGCGGTGCAGGGAGAGTTCGCACCGCCGAAGACGGTCACTCCGGCGCTGCCCGCCGTCGAGACCTTCGTCGACCTGGCGCTGGACCGGCGCCTCCTGGCCACGCTCACCCTGCAGGGTGTGTCCGTACCGTTCCCCATCCAGGGCGCGACCCTGCCGAACTCCCTGGCGGGCCGTGACGTCCTGGGCCGCGGCCGGACCGGCTCGGGCAAGACCCTCGCCTTCGGCCTGGCCCTGCTGGCCCGCACCGCCGGGCAGCTCGCCGAGCCCCGTCAACCGCTGGCCCTGATCCTGGTCCCGACGCGGGAGCTCGCCCAGCAGGTCACCGACGCCCTCACCCCGTACGCCCGCGCTGTGAAGCTGCGCCTGACCAGCGTCGTCGGCGGGATGTCGATCGGCCGGCAGGCGAACGCGCTGCGCGGGGGCGTCGAGGTCGTCGTGGCCACCCCCGGCCGCCTCAAGGACCTCATCGACCGCGGTGACTGCCGACTGGACCGGGTCTCGATCACCGTCCTGGACGAGGCCGACCAGATGGCCGACATGGGTTTCATGCCGCAGGTGACGGCGCTCCTGGACCAGGTCCGTCCCGAGGGACAGCGGATGCTGTTCTCCGCGACGCTGGACCGCAACGTCGACCTCCTGGTCCGCCGCTACCTCACCGACCCCGTCGTCCACTCCGTGGACCCCTCCCAGGGAGCGGTCACGACGATGGAGCATCACGTCCTGCACGTGCACGGCTCCGACAAGCAGCGGCTGACGACGGAGATCGCGGCGCGCGAGGGCCGGGTGATCATGTTCCTGGACACCAAGCACGCCGTGGACCGCCTCACCGAGGACCTTCTGGGCTGCGGCGTCCGGGCCGCGGCCCTGCACGGCGGGAAGTCACAGCCGCAGCGCACCCGCACCCTGGCGCAGTTCAAGACCGGCCACGTCACCGTCCTCGTCGCCACCAACGTCGCCGCGCGCGGCATCCACGTCGACCACCTCGACCTCGTCGTCAACGTCGACCCGCCGACCGACCACAAGGACTACCTCCACCGTGGCGGCCGCACCGCCCGGGCCGGCGAGACCGGCAGCGTCGTCACCCTGGTCACCGCCAACCAGCGGCGCTCCATGACCCGCGTCATGGCCGCCGCCGGGATCGTGCCCCGGACGACCCAGGTCCGCTCCGGCGAGGAGGAGCTCAGCCGGATCACGGGCGCGCGGACCCCCTCCGGGATCCCCGTGACGATCACCGCGCCCCCCGCAGAGCAGCGCAGGCGCGGCGCGGCCCCCCGCAGCCGCCGTGGTCCCGTCGCGGCCGGCCGGCGCGCCGGCGGACGGCGTCCCGTCGTCAGCCCGGCGGCCTGAACACCACGTGATCCGGAATCTGACCCCACTCCTGAGGAGGCACGTCGTGACGCTGGTCCAGATGCAGCCCCGCCCGCCGCGCCCCGCCCCGGCGCGCTCGAGGACGGCCGCCGCCGCGGACACGTCCGGACCGCAGGTCTGCGACGACATGACCGTGGAGGTGGCCCTGGCCGTCATGGCCGGGGCCCGCGCCGGGCACCTGGTCGTCTGCGACAACGACGATCAGCGCACCGGTCTGGTGACCCGGGCCCAGCTCACCACCGTCCGCGACAGCCCGGCCTACACGGACCGGCTCCGGCTGCGCGACATCTCCCCCTGTCGTGGCCTCTCCCAGAACACCGCGCCGACCCGAGCCCGCGACCCCCTCGAGCACGCCTCCGCGATGCCCGGTACCCCGGCAGCGGCCTGACCGTGGCCCCCGGGCGCACATGAGCTGACATTCGGACGGCCGAGAGGGGGCGGGCCGGCCCCCCCCCGGGGGGCCCCCCCCCGCCGGGGGGGGGGGGGGGCCGCGGCGGGGGGGGGGGCGATCGCGGGGCCGGGGCGGCCGGGGGCGCGCGGTGTGGGGGGCGGACGGG
>NZ_JBHWFF010000024.1:95867-96713 GCF_042733785.1 Streptomyces sp. NPDC059695
TCCTCGCGGTCGCCCGGCCCCCCGGCCGGGGGCCCCCGGCGCCCCCCGCCCCCCCCCCCCCCCGGGGGGGGCGGCCGGGGCCGCCCCCCCCCCCCCCGCCCGTGGGGCCCCTCTCGCGCACGGCGGGCGGGTCTCCCCGGAGCGGCGAGGTCAGCGATCGGCGCTCCGGGACGCCCGGGGCCGCGATCAGTGGTGCCCTACGGCCTCCGTGGTCGAGGTCGATTACCTCGAAGCTGGACACTCAAAAATCTATGGTGGCCAGAGTAGACATTGGCTTCCGACATAGCTATGTTTTCTCTCGTACCCCAGAGAGAAAGCGGGCCTGGCAGAGACGAACTGCCGGCCGCAGTACATGCAGTCGCAAGGCGGTACGGCAGTGGAGTCTCGAAGCCAGGGTTGTTGCAGGACGGCGACGGGGCTGACGGCCGGACCGGGTGGCCCGCGGTGATCAGGGGCCGCCACAGTGGGACCGCCGCCATGGCGGAGGCGGTCCCCCACAGGGTGCAGTTCGCATCACCGACAGTTGGTCCCAGAAGAAGAGAACGGAGGAACCACGCCATCAGGATCGCCCGGGCGGATAGGTGAGTCCGGGTACCGCAGGACATCGATAGTGAGGTGGTCTCCGGTCACGCAACCGCGATCCCCGCACTCCCGACAGCAACCAGGTCGGGTCGGCGGACACAGAAGGCCGGCGCAGTATCAGGGCCGGCAGGTGGTGTAGTAGTTCCTTCGGGGCCCTGGTGCCGTACGGCACCAGGGCCCCACCACCCGTTCCGCACAGAGGTTCAAATTACAGCATAAGACACGTACCGCCCACACGACGACCACCACAACCCCCCCAAAACC
>NZ_JBHWFF010000024.1:96723-118384 GCF_042733785.1 Streptomyces sp. NPDC059695
TGGGGTGGGGCGCCCCCCTCTTGGGTGCGGTTTTGGGGTGCTGGTTGGGGTTTTTTTTGTTTTGGGGTGCCCTTTGTTGTTCCCCCCCCCGGCCCCCCTCGACGCGTTCCGCAGAGAGGTGCAAATGACAGCAGATGACTCGTACGGCCGTCTCGACGACGACGACTACCCCGCCTACACGATGGGCCGGGCCGCCGAATTGATCGGCACCACTCAGAGCTTCCTCCGCGCCATCGGCGACGCCCGTCTGATCACCCCGCTGCGCTCCGAGGGCGGTCACCGGCGCTACTCCCGCTACCAGCTGCGCATCGCCGCCCGCGCCCGGGAACTCGTCGACCAGGGCACCCCCATCGAGGCCGCCTGCCGCATCATCGTCTTGGAAGACCAGCTCGAAGAGGCACAGCGCATCAACGCCGAGTACCGCCGCACAGCGACTCAACAGGCCGATCACACCGACGCCGACTGAAACGGCTCCAGGCCATCGGTGGGCACGGCGTCGTGCGGGAGGCCGTGAGAACACCACCGGGCGGCGGCCGGGCCGGCCGCGGGCACCGCGTTGATCGCGGACGGCGACCGCATCGGGACCGGGTGACGCAAGGCCGTTCCTCATCCCGCCCGTCCTCCACCCCGCCCGGCCGAGGTTCCTCGGCCTGCCCCCGGCCCGTGGGGTGCCGGCGGCCTTCCGCCGACACCGTGGGACGACAGGTCCGAGGAGCGCCCGGGAATCAGGCGGTGCCGGACCTGTAGTGGGGCTGGTGGAGTTCGGCCTTGCCGAAGAGCAGGGCGTAGCCGGACGGGAGTCGGCTGATGATGCGGTCGATGAGTTCGGCTCCGGCGAGCTGGGACACGGCGGCGAGGACGGCGCCGACGTTCCATCGGGCGGTGGCGGGGGTGCTGCCGGAGCGCTGGGCGAGGTCCTTGACGAACTCCCATCCGGTGAGGGGTGCGACGGCAGGGATCTGGGCGGTGAGGACCAGAGCGGCTTCGACGGGGAGGCAGGCCGCGAGGTCGACGCGTTCGTCGCCGACGAGCTGTCGCCCCAGAGAGGCGAGTACGGAACGGATGGCCTCATCGGCCCGCTCGAGGGTCGGGTAGGCCCCCTCGTAGCGCACCCGCTCGAGCATGGCGGAGTAGGGCGCCGCGCCGGTGGGTCCGGACGCGGGGGCTGCCGGGGTCTCGGTCTGAAGCGTCATGCTGGTGGAGATCGCCGTTCTCTTCGGGCCCGGTGCTTCGGCCGGGCGGAGCGAACACGTGTCAACAGGTGCCGGCCGACCAGGTGCGGTGCGGCCGGCCGAAGAGGAGGTCGTAGCCGGGGGGAAGCTGCAGGAGCATCCGGGCGGTCAGTTCCTCGCCGGCCGCTTCGGCTGCGACGCTGAGGACGGCGCTGACGTCCCAGGCGGCGGTCCGCTCGGTGGCTCCTTCGATCCAGGCGGCCGTCGCGCGTACGAAGCGTTCCGGCGAGAGGGGCTCGGTGGCCTGGAGCGGGTTGAGGAGCACGACGGCGAAGGTCTCCGGCAGCCGGGCGGCGAGCGCGGCCCGCACATCGCCGACCAGATGGGCGCCGAGCAGTGCCAGCACGATGCGTGCGGCGCGTTCGGCCTCCTGGGGCGAGCTGTAGTCGCCGCGCTCCTGGGTCTTGTCGAGGAACGCCTGCCATCGCAGTCTCATCACGACCCCCTTCTCGCATCCGTGGATGCGGGACGACGGGGAGCGGAGGGCGGAGGAGGGGGAAAGGCTTCCACCCTCCGCTCCCGGCTTTCCTTACGGCTCAGCCGCTGATCTGCCGCGGGCCGTCGCCCCGGCCGATGGTGATCTTGCGGGGCTTGGCACGCTCCGCGATCGGGATGCGCAGCGTGAGCACGCCCGCCTCGTAGTCGGCCGTGATCTTCTCGGTGTCGAGGGTGTCGGCCAGCATCAGCTGTCGGGAGAAGACGCCGAGGGGCCGCTCGGACAGCTCCATCTGGACGTCGTCGGCCTTCGCGACGGGGCGGCGCTCGGCCTTGACCGTCAGCATGTTCCGCTCGACGTCGATGTCGATCGCGTCCGGCGAGACGCCGGGCAGGTCGAGGGCGATGACGTAGACGTCGCCCTCGCGGTAGGCGTCCATCGGTACGGCGGAAGGTCGTGACCAGGTCCCGGTGGTACCCAGCATCTGCTGGGTGAGGCGGTCGAGCTCGCGGAACGGGTCGGTGCGCATCAACATCGCGAAACACCTCCAGTCGGAATCAGGCAGTGACTGCCAATGCGCTGCATCTGACACCGTTGTAACATGTCAACGGAACGACGACAAGTTCGACGTCAACGAATGGACGACATGCTGAGAGGGCGTGATTCCGTGACAGGAGCCGACCACCCGGTCACCTTCCATGCGGCCCTCGCGGCCCTGACCGCGATCGACGAAGCCGTACGTGCGGCCCAGTCCACGACCGCGCCCGACAGGACCCGGCACAGCTCGTCAGAGGAGACGCTCACCGCACTCCTCCTCCTGCGCGAACTGCGCGAACAGCTCGCCGCATGGGAACCCGGATTCATCGAGGCAGCCCGGGACGCGGGTGCCAGCTGGGCCGAACTCGCCCACCCGCTGGGCGTCACGAGCCGACAGGCCGCCGAACGCCGCTACCTGCGGGTACGTCCGGGCAGCCCCGGCACCACCGGCGAGCAACGCGTCCAGACGACTCGCGACCGCCGAGCCGCCGATCGCACGGTGACGGCCTGGGCCCGAGGAAACGCCGCCGACCTGCGCCAGCTCGCCGGGCAGATCACCGCCCTCGACGCCCTGCCCGCAGACGCGCGAGAAGGCCTGTCCGCGGCACTCGCGGACAGTGACCCGGCCCTGCTCCTCGAGCCGCTCGCGCGCGCCCAGGCCGACCTCGCCCCCCTGCGTCCCGACCTGGCCGAGCGCGTCAACATCCTTACCCGGCGCACCGCTCACCTCCGCGACGAAAGCGATCAGCGCCGTTCCGGCACCCCATAGCCGCCGATGACCGTTCTCGCAGGTCAGGCGGAACGCACGCACTCAAGTGCCGGGTGATTCCCACGCTTATGGCGCGGGTTCGATTCCCGTCATCCGCTCGTGAACGAAGGCCCCGGTGAGTGACCGGGGCCTTCGTCGTCGTGTGGCGTGCCCTGCCGCCGAGGGGCATCCTGGGGGCGAGATCGCCGCCGACGGGCCCGGCCCCGTGCCCGCCGGGCATCGGCCGCCCCCGGGCCTGCGCCGGTCCCTGCACGGACGGCACCGCGCAGCCCGTCCGTCGCCCTACGGGAGGGAGCGGGATGACCGTCGGACCGCCCGGAGACCCGGATCGCTCGGAGAGCTTCGGAGAGGGGCTGCTGGGCCGGCTCCTGGACCGGGCCCACGAGCTGCCGGCGCATCTGGTCGGGCCGGTGCTCGCCGATACGGTGGCGCGGCTGGGGGGACGGGATCCGCAGATCCTGCTCCAGGACTACGGGCAGCAGAGACTGGTCCCCCTGCCGGGCGAAGGGCTGGCGGGCGGGGCACCGCAGGTCATCGACGACTCGGACGCGGGCCGGTGCCTCCTCACCTCACGCCCGGTCGAACTCGTGCTGGCCGACGGCGTACGGGTCCTGCTGCCGCTGGTGGCCGGGGGCGACCAGTCGGGCGTCCTTGCCGTCACGCTGGACACCGTCGACGACGCCGACCGCCGCCTGCTGCGCAGGATCGCCGGGCTGATCGCCGACATGATGCAGACCAAGAACGGCCACACCGACCTCTTCTTCCGCACCCGTCGCAGCGAACCGATGAGCGTCGCCGCCGAGATCCAGTGGTCGCTGCTGCCGCCCCTGTCGATGGTGACGCCGCGCGTCACCGTCGCCGGCGTTCTGGAGCCCGCCTACGACGTGGCGGGCGACAGCTTCGACTACGCCCTGAACGGGGACACCTTCCACCTCGCCATGATCGACGCCATGGGTCACGGTCTGGACGCGGCCACGATGGCCACCGTGGCCATCGGCGCGTACCGGCACGCCCGCCGGATCAGCATCGAGCTCTCCGAGATCTACCTCTTCATGGACCGGGCCGTGTCCGAGCAGTTCGCACCCGACCACTTCGTGACCGCGCAGATGATGCGGCTGGACACGAACACCGGCCGCCTCCAGTGGGTCAACGCCGGGCACCCCTCCCCGATGCTGATCCGCCGGCACCGCGTCGTGGGCCGTCTGGACAGCCCCACGACCCTGCCCGTCGGTTTCGGAGGAGCCCAGCCGCAGGTCAGCGAAGTGATGCTCGACGCGGGGGATCGCGTCCTCTGCTTCACCGACGGGCTGGTCGAGGAACACCAGAGCGGCCAGGAGGAGTTCGGCGAGGAACAGCTGATCGACTGGGTGAACCGACTGGAGCGGGCGGACCGTGAGGTCCGCACGGTGGTACGGGATCTCTCCCACACCCTCAAGCGGGCGCGGGACAACGCCACTTCGGACGACGCCACGCTGGTCCTGGTCGAGTGGCGCGGATGAGCCACGGCGTCACGTGCCGCATCGGGCGTCATGCACGCGGCCATCGCCCGGACGGCGTGCCCGGCGGGAAATCACCTGGTCAGAGGCGCTCGTCCGACCACTGAGCGGAGTACGCTGAAAGTACCGGGAGTAAGTCGAGCACCCGCTCCCACGCGGACGTCGTTTCCGGCGATCAAGACACTGGGCCGCCCTGCAGGGCGGCCCGGAGACGGGTCCGCGATCATGACCGCCACCGTTGCACCCCTGCTTTCGGCGCGTCTTTCACTGACACCGAAGACCACTCTCACCGGCCTCCTGGACGGCGCCTGGTGGCCTCGTACGCATGACCTGGCCGTCGAACTTCCGCCTCTGGTCGACGCACTGGAGGAGCACTTCGGACGCATCACGCGCGTCGCGGTGAACCCCACCCGCTGGCCCGTCGTCCCGCACAAGGTCGCCGTCGCCGGACACACCGTGCACGTCGGCTGGTTCACCGAACAGGACCCCGACAAGATGATCCTGCTCTCCTACACCGTCAGCCGCTGCGACCTCCTGGTGATCCCGCCCGAGACCGAACCCGCCGCAGCCGCCCGGCTCATGACCGCCGCAGCCCTCCCCGGCAGCGTCCTGGCCGCCGGTGCCCTGATGTCCGACGAGGCCGCGACCGGCCGCCGCATGCGGGACGCCCGCAGCTGTGAGGACGCCTGGGAGACCGACGGCGGGGCCGCCCCGGCGCCCCTGCGACACCCGCTCGTCGGCGCGCGGATGATCGCCATGCCGAGGCACCTGCGGAGGTGACCCCATGGAAACCCTGATCACGATCGCCGTCATCGCCCTGCTGATCGCGCTCGGCACCCGCCTGATCCACCGGCTCAACGCCCAGCACGACGAACGCATCACCGCCCACCACTTCAGCGCCCCCCACCCGGCCATTCGCCGGCCGCCCGGCCACAGCCACCCCACGCCGACGGAGCCGGCCGCCCGCCGCAAGGTGACGGGCACCTGGCCCTGACCAACCCGGCCGAAGGCGGCGGGTGAGGCACCCGGCCCCGGCACCCGGCACCCGGGACAACCCACCCGCCGGCCTCTCGCTCGCCCTCCGAAGGGACCACGCACCTTGTACCCCACCGAGTACCCCACCGACTCCGCGACCCTGCCCTCGGCCGGACACGCCGAGATCCGCATCGTCGCCGCCACCCCCGAAGCCGCCCGCGCGGTCGCCCACGTCATCCGATGCTCCTTCGCCGGGGCGGAACAGCGCAGCTATCCCGTGCCCGAAGGCGGCACACGGCTCCACCTCACCGTCGACACCGGATCCGCCGCGGAACCCGCCCTCTCCTGGCTCGTCACCAGCAGACCGTCCCCTCGCACCGGCACCCACGTCGACGAGGTGTGAGGAGCGTCGGCCGTTCCTCACCCGCATGAAAGGACCCGGTCATGGCGACACTCCGCGAGCGACAGGTCTACCGCGAACGGGTCCTGACCGCCCTCTACGAAGCCACCGAAGGCAACCGTCTCCTCGGAGTCCCGGGGCGGAAACTGCGGAACGACCTCCGCATCCCGGAGGACGACTTGGCCGCCGCCTGCACCTACCTCGCCGGCGAGGACCTGATCACCGTCGACTGGGAACCGGGCAACACCCCCGCGATGGTCTCCCTGACCCACCAGGGAATCCGCCGTATGGAGGCCGAGGAGGAAGAACGCGGCTGAGCCGGACTGCCCACGGGCCTGCTCTCCCTCTCGCCCCGTCCAGCCCGCAGTCGTAAGGTGGAAGTGGATCGAGCACGCTCACGTGTGGCGATCCGGAAGGGCGGCCTCGGCGGAGTGAATGCGCCGGGGCCGTTGTCACGACCACCGACCCGAGGCCCGCGCGCCCGACGTCATGGCGCCGCCTGATGCTGGTGACCCACCTCGCGCGCGAGGTCCAGTCCGAGGACGCGGTCGAGAAACGCGAACGTCTCGAACTTGGCGCCGGCCGGTACGTCGGTGTCCGTCGCCACGGTGAGCAGCGCGTCCAGGACGGCGGGGACGCCGAGATCATCAGCCAGTACGTCATGGGCGTGCCGCACCAGATCGGCGGGGACCGGCCGGGACGGTTCCTGTGCCCAGTCGGCCACCAGCCGCCGCCAGTCCGCCAGCGTGCGCCGGGCCTCTTCGAGCGCCGTACCGGTGACGACGACCGGCGTGCGGTAGGCGTGGCGGAGCATCAACATCCTCACGGCCAGCGGATCGGCCCCCTCCGGGGCGACGGCCGCCAGGAGACCCGGGGACGGGAGAGGGGCACGGTCCTGGACGCCCCTCTCCTCCGGTGCCGTGCCGACCCGGCCCACGTCGATGCGGACCCCGCCCACCGCGTCCGGTGCCGTGGTCCCGTACGCGTGGACGTGAACGTCGGCAGCGGCGCAGAGCGCTCCGTTCGGAGGGTGAACACCGACGGTGTCGGGCGGGTGGACGCCCAGGGCGGACAGGGCGCGGTCCAGCGCCTCGGCCTGCTCGGGCGGCAGGTCCGGCACGGTGCGGAACGTGCGGGACTGCAGGCCGTGCAGCTCCACTGTGCGCGCCAGTACGTCACCGACCAGGAGCGCCCGCAGGTCCCCCAGGCCGAACCCGGCGTCGCCGGCCGGCAGGTGGACGCAGATGCTCAGCAGATGACGGCGTACGGAGGGAATCTCCACGAGCCGGCCGGTACGGGTGTCGACGATGCGCAGCATGATGCGGAGGCTAGCCGCGGAAACCGCCGGCACCGGGGAGGACCTGACCGGGCGCCCCATCCGGACGTCCTGCACGGGTCATGAAGGACCTGGCCATCGGAGCGAAGGGGCGCGGCAGGGGAGCAGCCTCGTCGAAGCCACTCGGCCTGTGACGAGCCCGCTGACCGCCGAGGACACCTATGCGGCCGGGCTCCGAGCGCTGGTGAACGACCTCCTCGCCCCGGGAGCAACTGCCTGACTCCACAAGCATGTTGACAGGGCGGCGGCTCTACCGCGGGGGAACGCCGGAGCTCCATAATGGGGCCCTGGTTTCCGGGTGGGGGAGGCTTGGGTGTCGTCGGAGCGCAGTGCCGCAGGGGTCCCGGACGCGTTACGCACCGCGGCGCGGGAGCACGGGCTGGGGGCCCGCCGGGGGCTGGTGCAGAACGAGCCGAAGCGCTTTCCGTGGGGTGGTGTGCTGCCCGTGGGCGTGCTCGGCGTGTTCCTGGGGTGGCTGGCCCTGTCGTACGCGATCGAGGACCAGCGGGAGCAGGGCGCCTGGTACTACTCGCTTCCGCTGCTCGTGCTCGCGGCGCTCCCCCTGGGGTTCGTCGTGTACTTCCTCCTCGTCTGGTTCCTCCGCCCCCGGCCGCCCAAGATCTGGGTGGCCTGGTACGAGCACGGCGTCCTCCGGCACGACGACCGCGGGGAGACACGGGCCCACACCTGGGACGAGATCGCCTCCGTCACCCGGCACGACGTCACGGTGACCAACGGGGTCACCAGCGCCACCACGCACCGGCTGACCGTCCAGCCCGAGCACGGTGCCGCGATCGTGGTGGGGGACGAGTTCGGCGGGATGGTCCCGTTCGCCGAGGGCCTCGGCGACGCCTTCGGCCACGCACGGGTGCCGCGGGACGCCGCCCGGCTGGAGGCCGGCGGACGGGTCGACTTCGGGGTGGTCGACCTCGACGTCAACGGCATCGGGCAGGACGGCCGCCGCATCGGGTGGCGGGAGGTGGAACGGGTCGAGGTGAAGCGGGGCCGCGTGGAGATCCGCCGTCGCGGCGAGCGCAAGCCGTGGATGACGCTCGCGGCTCCCGGCTTCCCCAACCTCACCGTCTTCCTGACCCTCGCCGAGGCGCTGCGGCGCCGGCACGTGTCCTGACCACGGGAACCGATGCCCGATGCCCGGTGTGCGGCCACCGGGCCGAGGTCCGGCGGCCCCGGTTCTACGGCGCCGGGGCGGCCGGGACGGAGGCCCACCAGGTCGACGGGGCCGCGACGGTGTATCCCAGGGACTCGTACAACGGCCTGCCCAGCTTCGACGCGGTGAGGGTGACCGGCAGGTCAGCGACATGGGCGAGGGCGCCGAGCATGACGGCCCGCCCCACGCCGCGCGAACGGAAGGCCGTCGCCGTACCGATCCAGTAGTGGCTGCCGACGCCGTCGTCCACGACGCTGACGCCGGCCCCCGCGGCCACGCCCTCGTGCAGGGCGACGAACACGTCCACGCCCGGCTGCTCGATCAGCGCCGGGGGGAAGAGCTCGCCGGGGCGGTACGGCTCGAATCCGGTCAGCTCGAAGCCCTCGATCACGATCCGCTCGGCCGCCTGGAGGTCCTCCGGCTTCCGGACCTTGACCACCTCCAGCGACGGCTCCCCGACGGGGCCGGGCGGGCGCAGCATGACCGGCATCTGCCAGGTGCGCAGGGCCAGGTGGCTCAGGTCGGTCGCGCCGAAGGGGTCCTCGACGTTCACCGGGCCCGCGGCCCGACGCACCAGCTCGCCCAGCTCGGCCAGCTCGCCCGCGTCGAGGTCGGGCTCCTGGACCAGGATCCGGGTGCCGGCCCGCTCGTCGCCGTCGACGGCGACGAAGCCGCGGCGCCGGACGACCTCGTGCCCCCGGCTCAGTCCGGTCGCGATCCAGAGGGCGGCGGAGTTGCGGGCCTGGCGCAGGGGCGCCTCGGCGAGGGTCACGGGCGCGGTCGCGGCTGCGGCCGTGGGGTGGCCGGCCGAAGAAGATCTTGTGGTCATTGCGCCTACGGTAGTGCTCAAGTGGCGTCCCGAGCAGGCTGATCGGTCATCGGGCCGGCAGAGCCGCGTGACGTCCCCGGCCACGGAGTCCGCGGCCACGGAGTCCGCGGCGACGGACCCACCACGCCACCGCGGGCAACAGCGCCGGCCAGGAGGCCGGTTGCAGCGGTACGCCGGCGAGGTCGCCGACGAACAGGGCAGGCCCGCTCCCCGTAACGGCGGGCCCGGACGAGGCCCGGCCTCCGGCGGACGCGACGAAGACCCCGGCCCGCGGGGCGGCCGTCGCCGGGGCGGCGACGAACTGCGGTTCACCCTGCGGGGTTTCGGCCGTCCACCACCGTGCCCACGACGGTCGCCGCCACCTCGTGGAGGCAGTCCGGGGGCGCAGCACGCCGGCGCACCGACACCGGGAACACGCGCGGCCGCGGGCCCTCAGGCACGCTTCCGCTCCCCGCGGGCCGTCCTCGCCCGTGTGATCAGCACGAAGACGGCGACCGCCACCGTGGCGCCCAGACCCACGGTGAGCGGATCGGCCACGGCCCGGCCCGTCAGCGGGCGCAGACGGTCCACGGCCGCCAGGACGAGGAACGACCCCGCGCGGCCCGCCGCCACGCCCGCCGCCCAGTCCCGGCGCCCCCAGAACCACCTCACGAGCACCGCCATCACGGGCAGGGCCACGGGCAGCGACCGGCCGCCCGGCAGGGACAGGACCGCCACGCTCAGGGCGCACCACGCCCAGCACCCCGCGACCACCCACCCGGCCTCGCCGGTCCCGCCCCGCCTCGCCGTCACCCCGGTCCTTCCGTCCTCTCGGGTCCCGCCCGCCCGGGCGCACGGACAAGGCTGTCATCCCGCGTCACGGGGCGCCGGGGCGCACCCCGGCAGTCCTGACGGCCCCGGGACTTCCCGGGTGCGGCAGTACCGGGCGGGACCGGGGGCGCACCCGTGGGGGCGGCGGCCGTCCGGGCCCCGCCTAGAGCTCCCGCACCGTGTCCACGAAGGCGCGAATCCGGGCGTTCTCCGAGGCGGTCGGCCAGAGGAAGCGGTAGTCGACGGTCGGGGCGTCGCGGAACGGGACCCAGACGACGTCCGGGCGGGCGTGGTAGCGCTCGGCGTCCTGGCTGGCCGGGGAGACGCCCCGGCCCAGGCCCACCAGGTTCATGAGCTCCGTCCAGTACGTGGCGGTCTGGCCGTGCGCGATGGGCGCGCCCCGCGGGGTGCGGCGCGGGTAGTGGTGGTCGAGCCAGTGCTGCGGCACGTCCCCCGACATGGCGATGAGCGTCGTCTCCGCCAGGTCCTCCAGCGACACGGACGCGCGGCGGGCGAAGGGGTGGCCGGCCGGGACCATCAGGACCCGGGGCTCGGTCAGGACCGCCGGGCCGACCGCGAGGTCGGGTTCGTCCACCGGCTGCTCGGTGACCTGGAGGTCGACGCGGCCGCTCCGTATCGGTCCGAAGGGGTCGGAGAGCTGCACCTCGTGGATCTCGACGGCGCAGTCCGGGTAGCGGTCGCGGAAGGCGTCGGCGGCCTTCAGCAGGATCTCCGCGACCATCGGGCTGGAGTATCCGACGCGCAGCTCGCCCGTGATGCCCCGGCCCATCGCCACCGCCCGGTCGACGGCGCGCAGCAGCTGCTGCTGGACGGGGAGCAGGTCCTCGCGGAGCTGCCGCCCGGTCGGGGTCAGCGAGACACGCCGGCTGGTGCGCTCGAACAGCGGGACCCCGATGCGGCGTTCCAGCTTCTTGATGGTCTGGCTGACCCTTCCCTGGGCCAGGCCGAGCCGCTCCGAGGTGCGCCGGAAGTGCAGCTCCTCGGCGAGCGCCAGGAAGACCTCGATCTCGTGCCGTTCCACCGCGGCGGCCCCCCCATGCCCTCATCGGTGAGTGTGGGTCACCGATCGTAGATGAGATCGATCTTGTTCGGCCGGGGCGTCCGCCGGAGGCTTGAACCACCCCTCCTCCGTTCTCTCCGACCCTCCGACCTGCAAGGGACGTTCCTCATGGCCACCGTCTTCGACCCCGTCCGCCTCGCCGGACTCGACCTTCCGAACCGCCTCGTGATGGCGCCGATGACCCGCAACCGCGCCGACGACGACGGCGTTCCCACTCCGCTGATGGCCACCTACTACGCCCAGCGCGCCGGGGCCGGGCTGATCGTCGCCGAGGCCTCGACGCCGAACGCGGTCGGGCAGACGTACCCGAACATCACCGCGCTGCACACCGACGCCCACGTCGCCGGATGGCGGCGCGTGACGGAGGCGGTCGCCGCCGCGGGCGGCCGGATGTTCGCCCAGCTCCAGCACGGCGGCCGGATCGGGCACCCCGACAACAGCGGCGGCCTCCACCCGCTGGCGCCCTCGCCGGTGGCGCTCCCGGAGACCATCTTCACTCCGCGGGGGCACCAGCCCGCCGTGGTGCCCGTCGAGATGACCCACGACGACATCGGGACCACCGTCGCCGACTTCGCCGCCGCCGCGCGCCGCGCGATCGACGCGGGCTTCGCCGGGGTGGAGGTGCACGGCGGCAACGGCTACCTCCTGCACCAGTTCCTGGCCTCCGGGACCAACCACCGCACCGACGGCTACGGCGGCTCCCCGGCCGCCCGCGTCCGCTTCGTGGTGGAGGTCGTGCGGGCCGTCGCGGAGGCGGTCGGGCCCGAGCGGACCGGTCTGCGCATCGCTCCCGGCGTCACCGCCAACGGCATGAGCGAGGACGACACCGACGCCGTCTACCCCGCGCTGGTCGACGCCCTCTCCGGCAGCGGCCTCGCCTATCTGCACGTCGTCTTCGCCGACCCCGGCCAGCCGCTCTTCCAGCACCTCCGCAAGCACTGGGAGGGCACCCTGATCGCGAACCCGGCGCTGCCGTGGCCCGGACCGCTGCCCGCCGACGGCGGCCGGGCGGAGGGCGAGCGGCTGCTGGCCGCCGGGGCGGACCTCGTGGCGCTGGGCCGGGCCTTCCTCGCCAACCCCGACCTGGTGGAACGGCTGCGCCGGGGCGCGCCGCTCAACCCGCTGCGGGACAGGGGCCTGATGTACGTGGGCGGGGCGGAGGGGTACACGGACTATCCCGCCCTCGCCGGCGACCGCGGCTAGGGGATCAGCCCGCCGCCCGTGCGACGAGGACCGCGATGCGCTTCTCCGTCTCCGGGTCCAGGGCCGCGAGGGCGTACGAGGTGGGCCACAGGGTGCCCTCGTCGAGGGCGGCCTGGTCGCTGAACCCCAGCGTGGCGTAACGGGACTTGAACTTGTGGGCGCTCTGGAAGAAGCACACGACCTTGCCGTCCCTGGCGTAGGCGGGCATGCCGTACCAGAGCTTCGGGGCGAGGCCGGGGGCGTTCTCCTTGACGAGGGCGTGGACGCGCTCGGCGAGGACCCGGTCCTCGTCGGGCATCTCGGCGATCTTCGCGAGCACCTCGGGCTCGACGTCCGCCTTCGCCCCGCGCCGCTTCGTCGCCTTCAGCTCCTTGGCGTGCTCCTTCATCGCGTCGCGCTCGTCGTCGGTGAAACCGTCGTAGGACTTCTCGTTCGCGGCCATGGTGGGTTCCCCTCGTGGTCGTGCGGTGGTCAGGACGCGGCGCCGTGCAGCCGCAGCGTGCGCGCGCTCCGCGCGGCGGGTCAGCAGGTAGTCGTACGGCGCGGCCCCGTAGGCCTGGCGGAACCGGCGGGTCAGCAGCGCGGGCGGCAGGTCCGCCGCCCGGGCCAGCGCCAGGACGTCCAGCGGGCGGGCGTACTCCCGGTCGATGCGGTCGCGGACGCGGCGCATGCGGGTGAGGTCGTCCAGGCGCCGGGCCGTGACGCGCGCCTGCGCCCACCCCGGGCGGCACATCTAGCGGACCTCCTGGATCCGGATCAGGTTGCCCGCGGGGTCGCGGAACGCGCAGTCGCGGATGCCGTACGGCTGGTCCGTCGGCTCCTGGACGACCTCCGCGTCCGCGGCCCGCACCTTCTCGAACGTGGCGTCGAGGTTCCCGGTGGCCAGGAGGATCCAGCCGTACGTGCCCTTGGCCATCATCTCGGCGATCGTGCGGCGCTCGTCCTCGGTGATGCCGGGGTCGGCGGCCGGGGGCGCCAGGAGGATCGACGTCCCCGGCTGCCCCGCGGGTCCGACGGTGATCCACCGCATCCTGCCCTGGCCGACGTCGCTGCGGACCTCGAAGCCGAGGGCGTCCCGGTAGAACGCCAGGGAGGCGTCCGGGTCGTCGTGCGGAAGGGCGGTGGTGTGAATGCTGATGTCCATGCCCACCACGCTAGTTGGGGCTGCCCGTACCGCGCTTCTCGAATCCTGACCGTTCCCTCCCGGGCCGTTCCTCTCCCGGGCCGTTCCTCTCCCGGGCCGGCTCAGTGGTGGAAGCCGGAGCGGTCGGCGTCCGACGGCACGCCGTTCCTCAGCCGCTCCAGGGCGCGGCCCATGTCCTGCGCCAGCAGGTCGACCTCGTCCCTCCCGATGCCGTGACGGATCATGACGCGCTGGATGACGGTCTCCTGCCGGTCGGGGGGCAGCGGGTAGGAGGGGACCTGCCAGCCGCGCATCCGGAGCTGGTCGGAGAGGTCGTACAGGCTGAAGCCCGCGCCCTCGGGGTCGGTGAGGGTGTACGAGACCGCGGGCAGCGCGCCCTGCCCGTCGTAGAGCAGGGTGAACGGGCCCATCGCCTCGATCTTCCCGGCGAGGTACTGGGCGGTCAGCGCGCAGGCCTCCTGGACGCGCCGGTAGCCGGCCCGGCCCAGGCGCAGGAAGTTGTAGTACTGGGCGACGATCTCGCCGCCGGGGCGGGAGAAGTTCAGGGCGAACGTCGGCATGTCGCCGCCCAGGTAGTTCACCCGGAAGACGAGGTCCTCCGGCAGGAGGTCGGCGGTGCGCCAGACGGCCCAGCCCACACCGAGGGGCGCGAGGCCGAACTTGTGGCCGGAGGCGTTGATGGAGGAGACCCTCGGCAGCCGGAAGTCCCAGACGAGGTCCCGGTGGAGGAAGGGCGCGATGAAGCCGCCGCTCGCCGCGTCGACGTGGATCGGGACGTCGAGGCCCGACTCCGCCTGGATCCGGTCGAGTTCGGCGGAGAGCTCGGCGACCGGCTCGTAGTCGCAGGTGTACGTGACGCCGAGGATCGCGACGACGCCGATGGTGTTCTCGTCGACGTAGTCCTTCAGCTGGTGCGGGCGCAGCCCGGTGGCGCCCGGCTCCACCGGGACCTGGCGGAGCTCCACGTCGAAGTAGCGGGCGAACTTGTCCCAGCAGATCTGCACGGGGCCGCAGACGAGGTTGGGCCGGTCGGTCGGCTTGCCCTCGGCGCGGCGCTTCTCCCGCCACCGCCACTTCAGGGCGAGGCCGCCGAGCATGGCGGCCTCGCTGGAGCCGGTGGTGGAGCAGCCGAGCGCCGTGCCCTCGCCGTCCGCGCTGCCGGGCGCGTTCCACAGATCGGCCAGGATGTTCACGCAGCGCGACTCGATCTCGGCGGTCTGCGGGTACTCGTCCTTGTCGATCATGTTCTTGTCGAGGCACTCGTCCATCAGCTTGCGGACCTCGTCGTCCGTCCACGTCGTGCAGAACGTCGCCAGGTTCTGCGACGCGTTGCCGTCGAGCAGCAGCTCGTTGTGGAGCATCGCGTACACCACGGAGGGGAGGTTGGGCTCCTCCGGCATCCGGTGCTTCGGCAGCACCCGCTCGCTGAGCGCGGACGCGAACACGTCGGTCGCCGCGTCGGCACTCTTCGGGCCCTTCATCTCGTGGAGCGCCACAGTTTCCCCTTCGATCAGCGGTCTCGTCGACAGTCCTCTCATCAACCCACGGGGCCGGGCAGGGCGCCCGGCGGCGGCCGCGACCGTTGACCCACCCGGGTGAGGGGGCCGCCCAGGCCCTGTCCCGGGGCTCCCCCGACCAGTACGTTCCGGACGAAGTGGATCATCAGCGGAAGGCCCCCACCTCATGACCCCTCGCACGACCCCGCGCCCGGCCGACGGCATCGACGCCTTCGAGGACCTCGAGTCCTACGACGACGTACCCGAGCGCCTCATCGGCTACCCGGCCGTCTTCCACGCCCTCGGCATCGGCTCCTCCGCCGTCCGCACGGTCCTGGACTACGGCTGCGGGCCGGGCAAGGTCGCCACCCGCGTCGTCGAGGCCTCGGACGCCCGTGTGGTGGCCGTCGACCTCGCGCCCCGCGCGCTGGAGATCGCCCGGGAGCGGCGCCCGCACCCGCGGATCGACTACCGGCAGACCGACGACGGCGGTCTCGGCTTCCTCCCCGACGGTTCCGTCGACGCCGCCATGGCCTGCTTCGTCTTCACCACCGCCGGAGAGATCGAGGCCCTCCACGACATCGCCGCCGAGACGCACCGGGTGCTGCGCCCCGGCGGCCGGTTCGCCGTCCTGGACGCCAATCCCCGCACGACGGGCATCCGCTTCTCCACGTTCCGCAGCGGCGAGCCCGGGCGTGTCTACACCAAGGGCGAGCGGCGCCGGTCGCGCCTGGAGCGGCCCGGCGGCGCCGCTCCGCTGGAGCGGACCGACCACCACTGGCCGTGCCAGACGTACCTCGACGTGCTCGGCAAGGCCGGGTTCACCGACCTGGACGTCCACGAGCCGGTGCTCACCCACACGTCGGCGCTGCTCGGCGGCGATCCGGCGGAGGCCGGCCATCCGCCGTTCCTCGTGGTCTCGGGCGTCAGGCGCTGACCGGCGCAGAGCCGTACCAGGAAATCTGATATCGCGAAGTGAGAATTCAGCATCAAGCCCCGCGAGAATTTCTCACCCGCACAGGCCGGGAGAATTAACTCACCTCTTCGGACCACATCTCCCGTGCTACTGTCGATAGCAGTTGCAGTTGTGGTTCCCAAAGCATGAGCAAGGCCGGGTTTTTCCGGCTGGTCGGTCTTTTCCGGTCGGGGCGATCATCGCGGCGACACGGAATCCGCACGGTGTGGATTCCGAGCTTTGCCCCGAAGGAGAAAAAGACATGGCATCTGGCACCGTGAAGTGGTTCAACGCGGAAAAGGGCTTCGGCTTCATCGCGCAGGACGGCGGCGGCCCGGACGTGTTCGCGCACTACTCGAACATCGCCTCGCAGGGCTTCCGTGAGCTCCAGGAAGGCCAGAAGGTGACCTTCGACATCGCGCAGGGCCAGAAGGGCCCGACGGCCGAGAACATCGTCTCCGCCTGACGCGACGCGCGGTACGAGCCGGGACCCGCACCTTGGGGTGCGGGTCCCGGCTCGTCGCGTTTCCGGTGGTTCCCCCATCCCCTGCCCCTGAGAGGCATCATGCGCGTCATCATCGCCCGATTCCCTTTCGACCTGACGAAGGCCGACGTCATGGCGTCGATGAGCGGCGTCAAGCCGGAGCAGGCCGTCGGCGACTTCGTGACCATCGGCCGTCGCCGCTATCCCGCGAAACAGGTGGGGCAGGTCGTCACGCGCCAGGACCGCCGCGATTTCAGCTCCGCTGAGGTCGTCCGCGCCATGACCCGCCTCGGTTTCACCTGCGGCACCGCCTCCGCCCTGCCCGGGCCCGCGGAGGACGCGTCCGCCGAGAGCTTCTGACGGCGCTCCGACCGCACGAACGTCGCCCCGTACCGGGACATCCGGTGCGGGGCGGCGTCATGACCGGGGCGCGCCCGGCGGTCGGAGCGGCGGTCGAGGTCGTCCTCGGCGGCCGAGGTCGCCCCCGGCGGTCGGAGGCGTCCTCAGCCGTCGAAGTCGCCTTCAGTGGTCGGAGTAGCTGAAGTCCCCCACGGTCCAGGCGCTGACGTCCGCGATCGCGACGCGGTACATGCCGCCGCTCTCCGGCATGCCCACCGTGCCCTGGAGAATCCGCGCGAGATGGAAGTGGAGGTGGGTGGGGGGTTCGTCGTTCCGTACGACGGGGCTGAAGACGCCGGAGAACTCGCCCAGCCGGGACGAGTCCGTCAGGACCTCCGACACGCGCTGTCTCCACAGGGCTTCCGGAGCCAGTCGCCCGGTGAGTACCACACCCCCCGCGACCACGGTCAGCGACATCTGGTTGCTCCGCCCGGACTCCACCGTGGCGGCAAGGTCGACGAGCAGCTCGTCAGGCTTCGACATGAGAGCCGATTCTAGGCGCCGCACCCGCTGGTGGTTGAATTTCCTCCAGGGCCCCAAGAAGAGGTGCAGATGACAGCGGACAGTCCGCTCGGCGACCGGCTCGACGACGACGACTACCCGGCGTACACGATGGGGCGGGCCGCCGAGATGCTCGGCACCACCCCCGGGTTCCTCCGCGCCATCGGCGAGGCCCGCCTCATCACGCCGCTGCGCTCCGAGGGCGGCCACCGGCGCTACTCCCGCTACCAGCTGCGGATCGCGGCGCGCGCCCGTGAGCTCGTCGACCAGGGAACTCCGGTCGAGGCCGCCTGCCGCATCGTCATCCTGGAGGACCAGCTGGAGGAGGCCCAGCGCATCAACGCCGAGTACCGCCGCGCGGCGGAGCAGGCGGGGGCGGGCCAGGACGCCGGCGCAGGTACGGAGGGGGACCCGTCCGAGGAACCCCGCGGGGGCCCGGGCGCCCGCTAGCGCGGCGCGGTGCCGTCCTAGCGCGGCGCGGTGTCGTCCGCCGGGAAGGCGGGGCCGTGGCCCGGGACGATGACGTCGGCGGCGGCGAGGACGCGCAGGCGCGAGGCGCGCAGGACCGTGTGGTCGGGAGCCACCGGGTCCTCGACGGGGCCGTTCGGGCGCCACCAGAGGTCCCCCACGAAGGCGACGACGCCGTCCGCGGTGCCCGCGAGGAGGGTGATGTCCTCGGCGCTGTGGCCGGGGGTGCGGATCAGGCGCAGGGACGGGGTGAGTTCGTGGCCCTCGGCGTCCCGGTCGGTCCACTGGTCGTTCTCGTAGATCGCCTTGTGGTCGTGGACGCGGGCCCGGCCGAAGAGACCGACGTTCATGGTGTTGTCGGGGTGGTGGTGGCTCAGCACGACGTCGGTGATGTCGTCGGGGCCGAGGCCGAGCGCGGCCAGCGGGCCGAGGATCCGGTCGCGGCCGGCGACCATGCCGGGGTCGACGATCACGTGCCGGTCGCCGTCGTGGACGTACGAGACGGTGGCGGCGACCCCGGGGCCGGTGGAGAGGGTGTAGCCGGTGGTCAGGATCGTGTGGGCGGCGGTCCGCGTGCCGGGGGCGTCGCTCGCGGGGGTCTGCTTCGTCGTCGTCATGCCCCAAGTCTTCTGCGGGCCACGGTCCTTCACGAGTGGCCGTGCTGCCACCGATCGCGGGAATCGTGCCACACTCGCCCCGTGCCCTTCCCGACCGTCGCCGCCTACGCCCCGCACGGTGTCGGCATGCTCGGTGCCGGGATCGTCTCCGAGGTCTTCGACGCGCGCGGTCCGGAGCTGCCCCCCTTCGACTTCGCGCTCTGCACCGACCGGCCGGGCCGCGTCCGCACGGACGTCGGGCTGCCGCTGGTGGTCGAGCACGGTCTGGACCGGCTGGCCGGTGCCGATCTGGTGATCGCCCTGCCGTGGGCCGGGTTCCGCACGCCCCCGGCGCCCGCCGTGCTCGACGCGCTGCGCGCCGCGCACGCGCGCGGGGCGCTGGTCGCGGCGCACTGCGTCGGGGCCTTCGCGCTCGCCGCGGCCGGGCTGCTCGACGGGCGGCGGGCCACCACCCACTGGCGCTTCGCGGGGCTCCTGGCCGAGCGGCACCCGGAGGTCGCCGTCGCACCCGACGCCCTCTACGTGGACGAGGGGACGGTCGTCACGGGCGCGGGCGCCGCCGCCGGCTTCGACCTCTGCCTGCACCTGCTGCGGCGGGAGTACGGGGCGGCCACGGCCAACGCCATCGCCCGGGACCTGGTGCTGCCGTCCCACCGCGACGGCGGCCAGGCCCAGTACCTGGCGGCGCCCGTGCCCGAGGACAGCGGGGACGAGCGGCTCGCCGACGTCCTCGCCTGGGCCCGGGAGAACCTCCACGAGCCGCTGCCCGTCGCCGAGCTGGCCCGCAGGGCCCTGATGAGCCGGCGTTCCTTCGCCCGCCGGTTCGCGGCCTCGACCGGCACCACCCCGCACGCCTGGCTGCTCGGCCTGCGCCTCAGCCGGGCGGAGGAGCTCCTGGAGACGACGGACCTCCCGGTCGAGGAGATCGCCCGCGCGGTCGGCTTCGGCAGCGCGGCGGTGCTCCGCGCCCCGTTCGTCCGCCGCAGGGGCGTGCCGCCGCGCGCGTACCGCCGCTCCTTCAGCCGTACGTCCTGACCGGCGGCGAGGAAGGCGGGGACGTCGACCCGGGGGAGCATGAGGTCGCCGGCAAAGGGCTGACCTCACGCCGGACGCGGCCGGCGGCTGACCCGGCGCCGGACGGGCCCCGGCGGGCCCCGTGCCCGAAGGCGTCGGGGCGCTCACCCGTACGGGCGCCCCCGGTTGCCGGGCCCCCGGGGCCGTTCGACGCTGAGCCGATCGTCCGACCTGCGGGAGGCCCCCTTGAGCAGCATCGACACACCGGCCGACGTCCCCAAACCGCGGGCCGCGACACGGCCGGCGCCCACGACCCTCACCTGGGTGACCCTCGCCCTGATGACCACCGCGTCGGTGGCGAGCCTGCGGGCCGCGCCGACGATGGCCGTCTACGGCCTGGCCTGCGTGTTCCTCTACCTCGTCCCGGCGATCGTCTTCCTGCTGCCGACCGCCCTCGTCTCCGCCGAGCTCGCCTCCGGCTGGAACGGCGGCGTCTACCGGTGGGTCTCGGAGGGGCTCTCGAAGCCGCTCGGATTCCTCGCCGTGTGGTGCCAGTTCGCGATGACGATCTTCTACTACCCGAGCCTGCTCGGGTTCGTGGCGTCCACCATCGCGTACATCATCGACCCGGCCCTCGCCTCCAGCGGTCCGTACACCGCGATCGTCATCGTGGTCCTCTACTGGACGGGCGTCTGGATCTCCTCGCGGGGCACCAAGGCGCTCGCCGGACTGGCCAGTTGGGGCCTGATCATCGGCACCCTGATCCCCGGCACCCTGCTGGTGGTCCTCGGCATGGTCTTCCTCGGCCAGGGCAACCCCTCGGCCGCCCCGATGACCGCGTCCCACCTGCTCCCGCAGTGGACGGGACTCGCCAGCCTCGTGCTGATCGTCAACAACTTCCTGTCGTACTCCGGCATGGAGATGAACGCCGTGCACGTCTCCTCGCTGAAGGACCCGCCGAGGGAGTACCCGAAGTCGATGTTCCTGGCCATGGGCCTGGTGCTGCTGATCTTCATCCTGCCGGCGCTCGCCATCAGCTGGGTCGTGCCCGCCGACCAGCTCAGCCTCACCGCGGGCGTGATGCAGGCGTTCGACGCCTTCTTCCAGTACTTCCACATCGGCTGGCTCACCCCGATCGCCGCCGTCGCCCTGGTGTCCGCCTCGCTCGGCGGCATGCTCACCTGGCTCGCCGGCCCGTCGAAGGGCCTGCTGGAGATCTCCCGCCAGGAGGGCTACCTGCCGCCGTTCCTGCAGCAGCTGAACAAGAACGGCATCCAGCAGAACATCCTGGTCACCCAGGGCATCGTCACCACGATCATCGCCCTGGGGTACGCGCTGATCCCCAACGTCTCCAGCGCCTACTGGATCTTCTCGGTCATCACCACGCAGGTGTACCTGATCGTCTACCTGCTGATGTTCACCGCGGCGATGCGGCTGCGGAAGACGCAGCCCGACCACCCCCGCGGCTACCGCGCGCCCGCGCTGGGCGTCCTGTGCGTCACCGGCCTGCTCGCCTCGCTCGCGGCGCTCTGCATCGGCTTCGTCCCGAGCTCCCAGTTCGGCAGCGGCAGCGTCTGGGCGTACATCGGCATCGTCGGCGGCGGCCTGGTCATCCTGGGCTTCCTGATCCCCTGGGCCTTCCTGAAGTTCCGCAAGCCGAGCTGGCGCACGGCCAACGCCGACGTCCCGAGCGAGGGAGACCGGGCATGAGTCCCACCCGCTTCGCCTCCGAGCACAAGTGGATCTACTGGGGCGCGATCGTCATCCTCGTCGGCCTCGTCATCACCGGCCTCGTCAAGTACTCGGTCGTGAGGACGAACAAGCAGACCGAGTCCAAGGCCCACCAGCTCCAGGAAGCCCTGGTGAAGGCCGGATACCCGTCCCCCGACACCGACACCGTCGAGCGGCTCCTCGGCACCGACGGCGGCCAGGTCTGCGAGCAGCCGGGCAACGCCCTGAAGACGGCGCTGTGGAAGATCCAGCAGTCCAACGGCGCCACCGGCCCCGGCATGCGGCCCGTCATCTCCGACACCAAGGCCGTCGACGCGGAGCGGATCGTCCTCCAGGTCTACTGCCCGGACAAGCTGGACGAGTTCGACGACGAGGTGGAGGACCTCAAGACCGACGACACCGTCCGCCGGTGACGTCGAGGGCGTGACCACGCCGTTCCCAGGGACTCCCGGCACGGCCGGGAGTCCCCGCCGCCCCCGCCCCCCCCCCCGCGCGCGGGGGGTAGGGGGGGGTCGCGGGGGACTGGCAGGGGCGCGCCTCCGGGTTGGGGGGGGGTTGGGGGGGGGCGGGGCGCGCGGGG
>NZ_JBHWFF010000025.1:0-84436 GCF_042733785.1 Streptomyces sp. NPDC059695
TGGTGCGGGTCAGGGCGCGGAACGCGGAGGCGCCGCGAAGGGCGCCGTCCCGTGTGCCCACCCGTCCCGCCCCAGCGGGACGATTGCCCACACGGGGCGTGGGCGAGGCCCACGCGGGCCGTGGGTTTCAGGCGGGGCGGGGCAGGATCTCTCGCAGGGTGGACGTCACCGCCGCCGCCAGCCGCGCGTGCCCCGCGTCGTTCGGGTGGAGGCCGTCCGCCAGGTGCTCCGGGCCGAGCAGCGGGCGGCCCGGGAGGACGTGGAGGTGCGCGTCGCCCTCCGCCGCCAGGTCCCGGCCCGCGCGTTCCATCGCCCGGCGCAGCTCCGTGAGCGTCGCCCCGAGGGCGTTGCGGGTGTGTTCGGCCTCCGGTCGCAGGACCGGGGAGACGATGAGGAGCGGCGTCGCGGGGTGCCCCCGGCGGACCAGGCCGACGAAGGCGCGGACGGTCGCGTAGAGCCAGTCGGCCGTGGCGGGCACCCGGGACCAGCAGTTGGTGCCGAACGCGAGGGTGATCAGGTCGCCCGGCAGCCGCGCCAGATGCTCGGCGAGGGGCAGCTCGCCCCGGGCACCGCCCGCGTACCCCAGGTTCACCGGGTCGAGGCCGAGGAGCCGTCCCGCCGTGGCGGGCCAGGAGTGCGCCGGACGCGTCGACCACCAGCCCTCGGTGATGGAGTCGCCGTGGACGAGCCAGCGCGGCCGGTCGGGGGCGGGGGAGAGGGCGCCCCCGACGGCCCGCAGGGCGATCGGCACGGGAGCCTGGGCCTCCGGGAGGTACACGGTGAACTCGCCCCCGCACGGAGGCAGCGGGAGCCTCACGACGGCCTCCCGCGCCGGAGCGGCGCAGGTCTCGCCCACGAGCCGCGTGCCCTGCCAGAGCGCGAAGCAGTGCCGCAGCGCCCGCAGCGGGTCGTCGGCCGCGGGGACGGCCGCCCGGTAGCGGAGCTCCACCGCGCGCGTGCCGGGCGAGGCCGTGAACTCGATCCGTACGCCGATGGGCAGCGCGGCCCGCTCGGCGATGTCCCACGGCAGCCGTGCGAGGTCCTCGGGGTCGGCGCGGACGGGCCGGTCCCCGTCCAGCCAGGCGGTGCCGCGCAGGAACGGCGCCGGGTCGAGCCAGGCCAACGGGACCTCCGGTCGTGGGGCGGTCGGGGGCTCGCAGCGTCGGTCATCCGGCATGAGGAGTCCATACGCGTGCGCGTGCCGGTTCACACCCCGATGTGTCGATTCATGCGGGGGAGCGCAATGTTCGCCCGTCTGTGCCCGAAGCGCGCAATGATCATCCGCCACTGCGCAACAACCCTGCATTACGACTGCGAACCTCCGCCCCTTAGGCTCGTGCCCCGTACCAGGAGTGGCGGCGACCGCCTGCTCGGCGGTTTCCGTCCCCCGTGGGCCTGCTTCGGCATGCCCGCGTACCGCCGCGGTCGCCTCCGTCCCCCCAGGCAGCGATAAGGAGCCTCCGCAGTGCTGGATCAAGGCGCAGCCCCACCGGTCGCCGACGCGACCACCCCGAAGACCTCCGCTCTCGGCGCACTCGTCCGGCGCAAGCCGGTGGAACGCCTGGTCGACGAGGGTGGCCAGGGTGAGGGCGGCAGTCTCCGCCGCTCGCTCTCGATGTGGCAGCTGACCATGATCAGCATCGGCGCCACGCTCGGCACGGGCATCTTCGTCGTCCTCGGCGACGCCGTCCCGAAGGCCGGCCCCGCCGTTACGATCGCCTTCGTGATCGCCGGTCTGACGGCCCTGTTCTCTGCCCTCTCGTACGCCGAGCTGGCCGGCTCCATCCCGGTCGCCGGTTCCTCGTACTCGTACGCGTACGCAACGATGGGTGAACTCGTCGCCTGGGTCTGCGGCTGGTGTCTGGTCCTGGAGTACGGCGTCTCCGTCGCAGCCGTGGCCGTCGGCTGGGGCGAGTACCTCAACGAGCTGCTCGACGGCACGATCGGCGTCACCATCCCCGATGTCCTCTCCTCGGCGCCCGGTGAGGGCGGTGTCATCAACCTGCCCGGTCTGATCGTCGTGATGCTCGCGATGGTGTTCCTGCTCGGTGGTGCCCGCGAGTCCGCCGTCGTCAACACGATCATGGTCGCGGTGAAGATCGTCACCCTCGTGATCTTCTGCGCGATCGGCTTCATGGGCTTCAAGTCCGGCAACTACAAGGACTTCATGCCGCTCGGGATGACCGGTGTCGGCGCCGCGAGCGCCACCCTGTTCTTCTCGTACATCGGCTTCGACGCCGCCTCCACCGCCGGTGAGGAGGCCAAGAACCCGAAGCGCGACCTGCCGCGGGCGATCATGCTCTCGCTGCTCATCGTCACCGTGCTCTACGTCCTCGTCGCGGCCGTCGCCGTCGGCGCCTGGCACTGGAAGGCCTTCGAGGGCTCCGAGGCCACCCTGGCCGCGATCATGAACGACGTCACCGGCCAGACCTTCTGGGGCACGATGCTCGCCGCCGGCGCGGTCATCTCCATCGCCAGCGTCGTCCTCACCGTGCTCTACGGCCAGACCCGGATCCTCTTCGCGATGTCCCGCGACGGCCTGGTCCCCAAGGTCTTCGGCAAGGTCAGCGGCAAGACGGGCACCCCGCGCATCAACACGGTGATCGTCTCGCTCTTCTGCGGTCTGCTCGCGTCGCTGATCCCGCTCGGCAAGCTCGTCGACGCCACCAGCATCGGCACGCTCTTCGCCTTCGCCCTGGTCAACATCGCGGTCATCGTGCTCCGCCGCACGCGCCCGGACATGCCGCGCACCTTCAAGGTGGCCCTCGGCCCGGTCTTCCCGATCCTCGGCTTCGTCTTCTGCGCGTACAACATGTTCAGCCTCGACGCCATCACCTGGGCGGTCTTCGGTTGCTGGATGGCCGCCGGGCTCGTGTTCTACTTCCTGTACGGCATTCGCCGCTCCCGACTGGCATCCGAACAGAAGTGATCCACCCGTAGTGCGACTCAACGACCTCGACGAACGCATCGTCCACGCCCTCGCGGAAGACGCCCGCCGCAGCTACGCCGACATCGGCTCGCTCGTCGGACTCTCCGCGCCCGCCGTGAAGCGGCGCGTGGACCGGCTCCGGGCCGAGGGCGCCATCACCGGATTCACCGTACGGGTGGACCCGGCGGCGCTCGGCTGGGAGACCGAGGGGTTCGTCGAGATCTACTGCCGCCACAACACCTCGCCGGACGACATCCGGCGGGGTCTGGAGCGGTACCCCGAGGTGGTGTCCGCGTCGACCGTCACCGGTGACGCGGACGCCGTCGTCCAGGTCTTCGCCTCGGACATGCGCCACTTCGAACGCGTCCTGGAACGCATCGCCGGCGAGCCCTTCGTGGAGCGCACCAAGTCCGTCCTGGTGCTCTCGCCGCTGCTGCGGCGCTTCTCCTCGGGCTCACCCGCGTAACCCCCCGGGGCACGGGCCGCCGGGGCGGTGCGGGCCGTGGTTCCCGCACCGCCCCCCGCCCGCCCACCCCCCGTGGGGCGGTCTACTCGGTCGGGTAGTCGAGCCGCCAGGGCAGCACCGTGAAGTCGCCGGTGCCGGGCAGCACCTTCTCGAAGGGCGCCGCGCTCAGGCACGGCGGGACCTCCAGATTCGTCTCCTTCCCGACCCAGCTGTAGCCCAGCCGGTCCCGCTTGCCGTCGTCGTGCACGGAGACGCCGACCCGCTTGTTCCGGAACGCGTCGACATCGGTCTCGATCACCTGGCCCGTCACCACGGCCACCTTTCCGCCCGTGGTGAGGCAGTCGACCTTCGCCACCGCGTACCCGCCCTTGCCGTCCTTGTAGTGGCTGAAGCGGAAGGTGCCGGTCGCGGCCTGCGGATCCGTGTTGTCCTTCGCCGCCAGGTGCGCGTCGAAGGAGAACGTGATGTCGTCCCCGGCCGGCCGGTAGAGCTTGGCCGTCCCGGTCAGCGCGGCCGCCTCCCGGACCCCGTGGGTGCCGTGCCCGGCGTCGCCCCCCGAGGCGACGGCGACACCTCCGGCCCCCAGGGTCAGCAGCACGGCGGCGGCTACGGCGACGATCTTCGTACGACGGTTCATCGTGGTCCCCTTCGGGTGGTCGTCCGGCAGGTCTTCCGGACGAACACCACTCTTCCGCGCGGACCGCGCCCGGACGTCGCGCCGCAGGACGGTCCTCGTCTCCGCCGTGCGGCGGGGAGGTCCTCCGCCCCCGGTCGGAGCCGTGCGCAACGAATCGACGCCCCGGCCCTCGATCGCGCAACGGTTCGACGGTCGGTCCGCAACGCTGGCGCCTTGTCCCGGGAGAGCGCGAAACCGTACCGTTTTTGACGTCTTCCCCCTCAACTCTCGACCCCCGAGGATCGCCGATGCCCGCGCTGCGCACCGCCCTGCTCCAGAGCTCCGGTGAGCTCGGTGACGTGGCCGCCAACCTCAAGGTCCTCGACGAGGCCGCCGCCCGCGCCGCGGCCGCCGGCGCGCACGTGCTGCTCGCCCCCGAGCTCTTCCTCACCGGCTACGCCATCGGCGCCGACATCGCGCGCCTGGCCGAGCCGGCCGACGGCCCCTCCGCCCGCGCCGTCGCGGCGATCGCCGTGCGCCACGGCCTGGCCGTCGGCTACGGCTACCCGGAGCGGGACACCGAGCGCCACGGGGTGCTCTACAACTCCGCGCAGCTCGTCGGCGCCGACGGCGTCCCGCTCGCGCGGTACCGCAAGACCCACCTCTTCGGGGATTTCGAACTGACCTGGTTCACCCCCGGCGACCGGGCCGTCGTCCAGGCGGAGCTCGGCGGGCTCACCGTCGGCATGATGATCTGCTACGACGTCGAGTTCCCCGAGAACGTCCGGGCGCACGCGCTGGCCGGTACGGACCTCCTCCTCGTACCGACCGCGCTCATGCACCCCGCGGAGGTCGTGCCCCTCTCCGTGGTGCCGGTCCGCGCCTTCGAGAACCAGCTCTACGTCGCGTACGCCAACCGGACCGGTCCCGAGGGCGACTTCGAGTTCGTCGGCCTGTCGACCCTGGCCGGCCCCGACGGCACCGCCCGGGCCCGCGCCGGGCGCGGTGAGGAGCTCGTCCTCGGCGACGTCGACCCGGCCTTCCTCGCGGCCTCCCGCGAGGAGAACCCCTACCTCCGCGACCGGCGCCCAGGCCTCTACGGCCCCCTCGTCTGACCGGCCCCGCGCCGCCGCCCCCACCCTCCCCGCCTCACCTGTTTTCCGTGCAAGGAGTCCGTACCCCATGACGTCCACGGTGCCCACGACCGCCGTCCCGCACAGCGACGGCCAGCCGCCGATCACCATGTTCGGTCCGGACTTCCCCTACGCCTACGACGACTTCCTGGCCCACCCGGCCGGTCTCGGCCAGATACCGGCCACCGAGCACGGCACCGAGGTCGCCGTCATCGGCGGCGGGCTCTCCGGCATCATCGCCGCGTACGAGCTGATGAAGATGGGCCTCAAGCCCGTCGTCTACGAGGCCGACCAGATCGGCGGCCGGCTGCGCACCGTCGGCTTCGAGGGCACCGGCACCGAGGAGCTCACCGCCGAGATGGGCGCCATGCGCTTCCCGCCCTCCTCGACCGCGCTCCAGCACTACATCGACCTGGTCGGCCTGGAGACCAAGCCCTTCCCGAACCCGCTCGCCGAGTCGACCCCGTCGACCGTCGTCGACCTCAAGGGCGAGTCGCACTACGCGACCACCGTCGACGACCTCCCGCAGGTCTACCGCGACGTGATGAACGCGTGGAACGCCTGTCTGGACGAGGGCGCCGACTTCTCCGACATGAACCAGGCCATGCGCGAGCGCGACGTCCCGCGCATCCGCGAGATCTGGTCGAAGCTCGTCGAGAAGCTCGACAACCAGACCTTCTACGGCTTCCTCTGCGACTCCGAGTCCTTCAAGTCCTTCCGGCACCGCGAGATCTTCGGCCAGGTCGGCTTCGGCACCGGCGGCTGGGACACCGACTTCCCGAACTCCATCCTGGAGATCCTCCGCGTCGTCTACACCGAGGCCGACGACCACCACCGCGGCATCGTGGGCGGCTCGCAGCAGCTGCCGCTGCGTCTGTGGGAGCGCGAGCCGGAGAAGATCGTCCACTGGGCGCAGGGCACCTCGCTCAGCTCCCTGCACGACGGCGCCCCGAAGCCGGCCGTGACGCGGCTGAACCGGACCGCGGGCAACCGGATCACGGTCACCGACGCCTCCGGCGACATCCGCACCTTCCAGGCGGCGATCTTCACCGCCCAGTCCTGGATGCTGCTGTCCAAGATCGCCTGCGACGACTCGCTCTTCCCGATCGACCACTGGACGGCGATCGAGCGCACCCACTACATGGAGTCCTCGAAGCTCTTCGTGCCCGTGGACCGGCCGTTCTGGCTGGACAAGGCCGTCGACGACAGGGGAAATCCGACCGGCCGGGACGTCATGTCGATGACGCTGACCGACCGGATGACCCGCGGCACCTACCTCCTGGACGAGGGCCCGGACAAGCCGGCCGTCATCTGCCTCTCGTACACCTGGTGCGACGACAGCCTGAAGTGGCTGCCGCTCTCGGCGAACGAGCGCATGGAGGTCATGCTCAAGTCGCTCGGCGAGATCTACCCGAACGTCGACATCCGGAAGCACATCATCGGCAACCCGGTGACGGTCTCCTGGGAGAACGAGCCCTACTTCATGGGCGCCTTCAAGGCCAACCTGCCGGGCCACTACCGCTACCAGCGCCGCCTGTTCACGCACTTCATGCAGGACCGGCTGCCCGAGGACAAGCGGGGCATCTTCCTCGCCGGCGACGACATCTCCTGGACGGCCGGCTGGGCCGAGGGCGCGGTGCAGACGGCGCTCAACGCGGTCTGGGGCGTGATGCACCACTTCGGCGGCGCGACCGACGGCACCAACCCGGGTCCCGGCGACGTGTACGACGAGATCGCCCCGGTCGAGCTCCCGGAGGACTGATCCCCGTCACGGCCTGGTCAGGGGTGTGAGCAGCATCCGTCCCACCAGGCCCACCGACCGGTCGAGGCGTTCGGTGAACTCCTCGGCCAGGTCGGGCAGCCGCCGCAGCTGCCACAGCGAGCGGGCGGCGAGCCAGGCCCCGTCACGGGCCCGGTCCAGGCTCCAGCAGCCGAGCAGATGCGTCAGCGGGTCCGCGACCTCCAGGAGGTCCGGGCCCGGCATCAGTTCCTCCCGGATGCGTTCCTCCAGGAGGACGAGGACGTCGCCGACCCGGTCGAACTCGTCCTCCAGGTCGGCCGGGGCGCACTCCAGGATCCGGCAGGCGTCGACCACGGCGAGCGCCAGGTCGTGGCCGATGTGCGCGTTGATCCCGGCGAGCGCGAACTGCAGCGGCCGTACGCCGGGATGGCGCCGGTAGTGGAAGAGGGGCCGCCAGCAGGCGGGGGCGGGGCGGCCGGTGGCGGCGGCGTCGACCGCCGCGAGATACCGCTCGGCGAACCGTACGTCGAGGGTGGCGGCGGCCCGCCGGTCGGTGAAGGCGCCCGCCTCGATGGCGTGGCCGATCTCCTCGGTGACCGTCAGATAGACCCGGTTGAAGACGGCGACCCCGTCGGCCGGATGCCACGTCGAGCGGAGCGCCCGCATCCGGTCCACCACGGGGTCGACCGCGACGAACGGGCCGACGCGGGGTCCGATCTGCTGCCCGAGCTGCTGGGTCTGCGCCATGGGGGCAGGCTCCCAGCCGCCGGGCCCGGGAGGGAACTCATCGGGCCCGGCTTCCCCAGAACGGGCGAATCACTCAGTTCTTCGACGCGTCGTCCGCGCCCGTCTCGTACGAGCTGGTGCCGGAGTCCAGGAGCGGTTCCTGGGTCTTCAGGTGGGGCGGGGCGAAGGCCCGCAGCACGTGGTAGCCGGTGATGACGACGATCGTGCCGAGCGCGATGCCGCCCAGCTCGAAGGTGTCGGTGAAGGTCAGCTTCACGCCGCCGACGCCGATGATGATGCCGGCGGCGGCCGGGACCAGGTTGAGCGGGTTGCGCAGGTCGACCCCGGCGTTGATCCAGATCTGGGCGCCGAGCAGGCCGATCATGCCGTAGAGGATCACGGTGATGCCGCCGAGGACACCGCCGGGGATCGCGGCGACGACCGCGCCGAACTTGGGGCAGAGGCCGAAGAGCAGCGCGAAGCCCGCGGCGGCCCAGTAGGCGGCGGTCGAGTAGACGCGGGTGGCGGCCATGACGCCGATGTTCTCGGAGTACGTGGTGTTCGGCGGACCGCCGACGGCGCTCGACAGCATGGAGGCGGCGCCGTCGGCGGCGATCGCGGTGCCGAGCTTGTCGTCCAGGTTGTCGCCGGTCATCTCGCCGACGGCCTTGACGTGGCCGGCGTTCTCCGCGATCAGGGCGATGACCACGGGCAGCGCGACCAGGATCGCCGACCACTCGAAGCTGGGTCCGTGGAAGGACGGCAGGCCGACCCAGTCGGCCTTGGCCACACCGGAGAGGTCGAGCCGCCAGTGGTCGGTGACCTGGCCGCTCGGGGACATCGAGTGGATCCTGCCGAAGACGAGGTCGAAGATCCACGAGATGGCGTAGCCGAAGACCAGGCCGAGGAAGATCGCGATCCGGGACCAGAACCCGCGCAGACAGACCACGGCCAGGCCGGTGAACAGCATCACCAGCAGGGCCGTCCACTGGTCCTGCGGCCAGTAGGTGGAGGCGGTGACCGGCGCCAGGTTGAAGCCGATCAGCATGACGACCGCGCCGGTCACGATCGGCGGCATCGCCGCGTGGATGATCCGCGCGCCGAACTTCCGGACGGCGAGCCCGGCCAGGAAGAGCACCGCGCCGACGACCAGGATCGCGCCCGTCACGGTGGCGCTGGTGCCGCCGGAGGCTCGGATGGCGGCGGCGACGCCGACGAACGAGAGCGAGCAGCCCAGGTAGGAGGGGACGGTGCCGCGGGTCGCGAGGAGGAAGATCGCGGTCGCGACACCGGACATCATGATCGCGAGGTTCGGGTCCAGACCCATGAGGACCGGTGCGACGAAGGAGGCGCCGAACATCGCGACGACGTGCTGGGCGCCGAGGCCGGCCGTACGCGGCCAGGAGAGCCGTTCGTCCGGGCGGACGACGGCTCCCGGGGCCGGTGTTCTCCCGTCGCCGTGCAGGGTCCAGCGCACGCCGAGGTTCATGAGGTCGCTCCCGTTCTCCGGTGTTCGGCGGCCGCGTCGTGACCGCAAAAGATCAGCCACATGGTATGCGCCGCCGTCCGCCGGAGATTCCGTACGACCGGTCCTGCCCGACCTCCTGCCCGACCGGTCCTGCCCGTCCTCCTGTCAGACCGGTCCTACCCGACCGGGCCCGCGCTCCTCGCGGGCTCGGGCGTCTTCGCCGCCGCCTCGCGCCCGCCGGACCTGAGCACGCCCGCGCCGACCACCAGGCCCAGGGCCAGCAGGGTGACCAGGCCGAAGGAGAAGACCAGTGAGGTGGCGTCCGCGATGCCGCCGATCGCCGAGGGGGCGATCAGCCCCGAGGTGTACGTGATGGTGGCGACGCCCGCGATGGCCTGGCTCGGGTTCGGGCCGCTGCGCCCGGCCGCCGCGAACGCCAGCGGGACGACGACCGCGATGCCGAGTCCGATCAGACCGAATCCGGCCATCGCGACGGCGGCGTGCGGGGCGAGGACCACCAGGACCCCGCCGAGGGTGGCGGCCGCGCCCCCGACCCGTACCGTACGGACCGCGCCGAAGCGGTCCACCACCCGGTCGCCGGCCAGCCGTGCCACCGCCATCGTCAGCGCGAAGGCGGTCGTGGAGGCGGCCGCGAGCCCCGCCGGGCTGCCCAGCTCGTCCCGGAGGTAGACGGCCGACCAGTCGAGGCTGGCGCCCTCCGCGAACACCCCGCAGAAGCCGATGGCGCCGATGACCAGCGCCGACTTGGGCGGCAGCGAGAAGCGCGGCGGGGGCTCCTCGTCCGGGGTGCTGCGGACGTCCAGGACGCCCTGGCAGAAGACCAGGCCGAGCGCGGTGAGCACGAGGGCCGCGATCAGGTGGTGGATCCGGGCGTCGCCGCCGAGGTGTGCGGCGACCGTGCCGGCGGCGGAGCCGAGCAGCGCGCCCACGCTCCACATGCCGTGCAGGCTCGACATGATGGACTTGCCGAGCCGGTTCTCGGTCTCGACGCCGAGCGCGTTCATCGCCACGTCGGACATGCCGGCGGTCGCCCCGTAGACGAAGAGCACGCCGCACAGCCCCCAGACGTTCGGGGCGAGCGAGGGCAGGGTGAGCGCGAGGGTCCACAGGGCCAGCAGGAACCGCAGGGCCGTGCGGGCGCCGAGGCGGTGCGAGACGGCCCCGGCCAGGGGCATCGCGAGCGAGGCGCCGAGCGCGGGGAAGGCGAGGGCGAGCCCGAGCTGTCCGGCGCTGACGCCCGCGTGCTCCTGGATCCAGGGGATCCGGGTCGCGAAGCTGCCGGTGACCGCGCCGTGGACGCAGAAGACGGCGGCGACCGCGAAGCGCGCCCGCCGGAGGCGATCGGTGCTGGTGACGGTCTCCGCCGCCATGGGCCCTCCCTGGGGTCGTGGTGTGCCGCGTAAACTATCAGGAACCCTGCCTGATAAATAGACCGCGGAGGGGAGTCCCGCCCGCGCGCGTCTGAGAGGATCGCCGCATGGCCGCATCCCCGAGCACCGCACGAGCCATCAACGACCGGTTCGCCCTGCGACTGCTCCAGGACGAAGGCCCGTTGACGGCCACTCAGCTCAAGACGCTCACCGGACTCTCCCGTCCGACCGTCGCCGATCTCGTCGAGCGGCTCCAGGGCTCCGGTCTCGTCCACGTCGTCGGCGAGTCCGGCGCCGAGCGCCGCGGCCCCAACGCCAAGCTGTACGGGATCGTCGCCGACCGCGCCCACCTCGCCGCCCTCGACGTCCGGACCCGCTCGGTCTCCGTCACCGTCGCCGACCTCCTCGGCACCACGCTCGCCGAGGCCACCGTCCCCGTCGGCGACGACCACGGCACGGGACCCGCGGTCGAGAAGGCGGTCGCGCTCCTGGAGCGGACCGTGAAGGAGGCGGGCGCCGACCGGCTGCACAGCGTCGCGGTGGGCGCCCCCGGACTCATCGACCCGGCCACCGGCGAGCTGCGCGACTCCTCGGGGCTGCCCGCCTGGCACCGCAGGCTCGTGGGCGTCCTCCAGGAACGGCTGCCCGCCCACGTCCTCGTCGAGAACGAGACCAACCTCGCGGCCGTCGCCGAACTGCGCGAGGGCGCGGCCCGCGACCGCGAGGACTTCGTCCTGCTCTGGCTCGGCCAGGGCGTCGGCGCGGCCGTCGTCCTCGACGGCCGCCTGCGCCGGGGGGCCTCCGGCGGCGCGGGGGAGATCGGCTTCCTGCCGGTCCCCGGCACCTCCGGGCTCCCCTCGGCCACCGGCTGCGACGGCGGCTTCCACGAGCTGGCCTGCGCGGCGGCCGTCGGCACCCTCGCCGCCGCCCACGGCCTCGACCCGGCCGGCGCGCTCGCCTCGGGCCACGGGCCCTTCCTCGACGCGCTCGCCCGCCGCCTCGCCGTCGGCGCCGCCGCCGTCGTCTCCGTCCTGGACCCGGGCTGCGTGGTCCTCGCCGGGGAGACCGGCCACCAGGGCGGTCCCGGCCTCGCCGCGCGCGTGGAGGCCGAACTCGCGGCACTGTCCCCGCTGCGCGCGGAGGTCCGCGCCACCGCCCTGGGCGACGCGGCCGTCCTGCGCGGCGCCCTGCTCAGGGCGCGCGACGCGGCCCAGGAGCAGCTGTTCCCGTAGGGGGTGCCGCGGCGATCGGGCCGGGCTCAGCGGCCCTGCCGTCGCCTGACCTCGTTCGCGTCGCCAGCACGGCGGGCCCACACCCCTCGGGGAGGCTGCTCACCACCAGGGCGAACGCCTCCTCC
This sequence comes from Streptomyces sp. NPDC059695, assembly GCF_042733785.1. Taxonomy (NCBI): domain Bacteria; kingdom Bacillati; phylum Actinomycetota; class Actinomycetes; order Kitasatosporales; family Streptomycetaceae; genus Streptomyces; species Streptomyces sp. NPDC059695. The sequence goes on from NZ_JBHWFF010000025.1 coordinate 11,828, forward strand.
AGGGTGTCCACCGTGCCCAGGGTCCCCACGCCGAGGGGCCCCCGGACCCGGATACGGCCTTCGTGCCGCGGGTACACCTGGCCTCCGACCTGCGCCGCGGGGAAGCCGGTGCACCGGCTGAAGAACATGACCCCGTGGCTGACACCCGGGAACAGCTGCCGCAGTCGGGGCCGCGCGTGCGCCGCGCGGACCGTCGCGGGGTCGACGGTCTCGCCGTCGTCCTCCAGGAGGCGACTCCACTGGGCGGCCACCAGGTCGGCGGCCTCGCGGTCCTGCTCGTCGTCCGTCACGGCGGTCCTCACCTCATGTGCTTCGGCGGCTCCGGGAGATCGGGCCGGATCTCGGGGACGTCGGGCCCGGGGACCCCCATGCTCCGCTCGACGAGGACGTCCCCGTCCCGTCCCCGGTGAAGTCCACCACGGGAACGCGAACGCGACCGCGCCGCGCCCCGGACAGGGGAGCGCGGCGCGGTGGGCCCGGCGGTGGGCAAGGGCCGTGAGCGTCCGCCGCCGGGGGTTCATCGGACGAGGTGCGTCAGCAGGCGCCGAGGTCCTTCCAGACGCCCCAGTCGCCGGTCGTGCCCGGCTCCTCGTTCTGCGTCCACCACTGGGCCTTCCACTTCTTGCCCTTGTGGGAGACCTCGTTGCCCGCGTTGTAGACGGTGCCGGCCACGTACGCCGGGGCGGTGCAGCCCGTGGTGGGCGGCGTCGTCGGAGGCGTGGTCGGGGGAGTCGTCGGCGGGGTGGTGGGCGGCGTGGTCGGGGGCGTGGTGGGCGGGGTGGTGGTGCCCGGCTCCACGACCGTCGTGCCGCGCGCCAGGTCACCGGCGAGGGCGTACGTCGTGCCGTTGATGTTCACCGTCCAGTTGGAGGGGGTGGACACCGGCAGGTAGTAGTTGAAGGCGAGGTCGATCGTGGCGCCGGGGGCCAGCGACTGCCAGGCCGGGAGCTTCAGGGAGACGCGGTGGAAGTCGCCCTTCAGGCCGCCCACGTTCGAGCCCGTGTGGTCGCTGCTGATGACCTTCGTGCCGAAGCCGGACTGGTCGGAGGCGTTGGCCGGGGCCGAGGTGCCGTAGTCGAACTGGAACTCGGTGCCGCCGGGCAGCGCCGTCGCCGTGTTGTTGGTGATCTTGATCTTCGGCGTGATCGGGTAGTTCGAGTCGCCCAGCTTGAACTCGGTGAACTGGGTGTCGATCTTCACGGCCTGGGTCGGCAGCGCCTTGTTGGACTTCTTCGCGCCGTACGGGGTGGCCGTCCTGAACTTGTCGTACATCAGCGAGGTGAGCGTCGAGCCCATCTCGTACTGGCCCTTGGCGGCGTTCCAGCCGTAGTCGCCGGCCATCTCCCAGACCATGGTGCCGCCGATGCCGCGGTCGACCACGTAGTCGGCCTTCGCGGCCACGGACTGCTCGTCCTCGGTGGAGAGGAAGACCTTCTTCTGCGCGTTCCACAGCCACGGCGCGACCAGGGTCGAGTCGTACTTGCGGGCGTAGGTGCCGGTCAGGGTGGTGTTCGCCGGGAAGCCGTACTGGGTGACGTAGTCGCCGACGATCCCCTTCTCGAGGTTCTTGGCGTGCCACATCGGGTTGGACCCGGCGGGCGACTCGACACCGTTGGTGTCCTTGTCGTGCCAGAGGTTGTCGATGCCGGTGGCGCCGTCGCCGCACTTCGTCAGACCGGCGCCGGCCGGGCAGGTGGCCGCGGAGGCCTTGCCCCACAGGCCGTCGGTGCCGCCCTGCACGTTCTTGTGGCCGCGGGTGTAGTAGGGCAGGCCGATGTTGATCCGGCCGGCCGGCATGGAGCCGCGGAAGTAGTGGTACGCCCAGTCGGTGTTGAGGTAGCCGATGCTGCCGTACTGCGACGAGCCGTAGACGTTGGCCGCGGCGAGCTCGCCGTCCTTGCCGTCGTCGAAGAGCGAGGCGTTGGGACCGACGTACTCGTTCCAGGCGCCGTGCAGGTCGTAGGACATGATGTTGACGTAGTCCAGATACTTCTGCATCTGGAAGGTCTCCATGCCGCGCAGCAGGTAGCCGGAGGAGGGGGCGGCGACGGTCAGCAGGTAGTGCTTGCCGTCGGCGGCGCCGGCCACGTCCAGCTTCTCGCGCAGGGACTTCATGAGGGCCGCGTAGCCCTGCACGAGTCCGGCGCGGCGCGCGTTGGCGAGCTGCCAGTCGAGCGGGTTGCCGGCGTCCTTCATCGTCGTCGGGTACTCGTAGTCGATGTCGACGCCGTTGAAGCCGTACTTGCGGATGAAGTCGACGGACGAGTTCGCGAAGGTGTCGATCCCGGCCTGGTTGACCGAACCGTCGGCGTTCGTGGCCATCGAGTAGAAGCCGCCGGAGTTGACCCGGTCGCCGTTGTCCGCGAAGTAGCCGCCGGTCTCCGCCCAGCCGCCGACCGAGATCAGCGTCTTGACGTTCGGGTGCTGCTTCTTGAACTTGTTGAGCAGGTTGAAGTGGCCCTTGTAGGAGTACGCGGGGTCCATCTCGGCACCGGCGACACCGGGCCAGGTCATCCCGGTGGCCGCGTTGTCCGGACCGTCCGTGCCCACGGAGAGCTTGTTGTCGCTGCCGATGTGGCCGAAGGCGTAGTTGATGTGGGTGATCTTGTCCCACGGGATGTCCTTGGCCAGGTACGCGGGCTGGCCGTTCTTGCCGGTGCGCCAGCCGGTGAAGTAGCCGATGACCCGGCGCTGGTGGTCCGCGCCCATCTTCTCGCGGCCCTCGGTGTCGTAGACCGAGCAGTAGGGGACGTCGACGCCCGGGGTCTTGTAGAGACCGTCGGGGCGACAGGACTCGTTGTCGGCCGCGTACGAGACGCCGCCGGAGAGCGAGCTGAGCAGCAGCCCGGCGACGGCAGCGCCGGAGGCGAGCAGCGAGGCTCTCTTGGTCGTGGGGGACAGCACGATCGGGTCCTCCTCGGGGAGGGGAAGAAACACGCAACGAACAAGGGGGTGGTACGTGTTGGGCCCGTGGAGTGCGCACACCGGCGGGCCGTTACCTCGGAGGTGACTCGGAGATTAAGAGGACTAGACCAGTGCGTCAATAGGTCTGGACCAAAGAAGGTGTCTGTGCGATTCTGTGAGCCAGCCCACAGGGTCCGGGCCTGGCGCCCCGCGCGGGTCGTGGCACACTGGCCCTGTATCAGCAGCAGCGCACTCCGGGGTCGGTGTAATTCCGAACCGGCGGTATAGTCCGCGACCCGTCCGCAAGCCAGCGGCCGGTTGACCAGGTGAGATTCCTGGACCGACGGTGAAAGTCCGGATGGGAGGCAGTGCGCGGCGGGTGACCCCTTCCAGGGGTGTGCCGGCCGTACGTTCGCTGGTGGCCGCTCTTCGTCGGCGCACCCGTGGACCTCCGGCCGTACCGGCATACCCGTGCGAAGCGTCGTACCCGCTCTCTGTCGTCATCGACAGGCCCCGGAGTCCGTGCCCGAAGAGGCAGGAGGACCCGGTGGCCCAGCAGGCCGACATCACCGCCATGCGACGCGCCGTCGAGCTCGCCGCACGCGGACTCGGCGCCACCAGCCCCAACCCGGTCGTCGGGTGCGTCATCACCGACGCCTCGGGCCACCACGTCGGCGAAGGCTTCCACCAGCGCGCCGGCGGCCCCCACGCCGAGGTCCACGCCCTGCGCGCGGCCGGCGTCCTGGCCCGCGGCGGCACGGCCTACGTCACCCTCGAACCCTGCAACCACACCGGCCGCACCGGCCCCTGCGCGCAGGCCCTGATCGAGGCCGGGATCAGCCGGGTCCTCTACGCGGTCGGCGACCCGAACCCGCAGGCCACGGGCGGTGCCGACACCCTCCGCGCCGCCGGGATCGAGGTCTCCCGGGGACTCCTCGCCGACGAGGCCGAGGCCGGCAACATCGCCTGGCTCACCTCCGTGCGCCGGGGCCGACCCTTCGTCCGCTGGAAGTACGCCGCCACCCTCGACGGCCGGACCGCCGCCGCCGACGGCACCTCCCGCTGGATCAGCTCCGCCGAGTCCCGCGCCGACGTCCACCGGCTGCGCGCCGAGTCCGACGCCGTCGTCGTCGGCTCCGGCACCGCCCGCACCGACGACCCCCACCTGGCCGTCCGCGGCGTCGAGGGCGCGGTCCAGCCGCTCCGGGTCGTCGTCGACACCGAGGCGACCGCCGTCAAGCCCGGCGCCCGCGTCCTCGACGACGCCGCCCCCACCCTGATCGCGATCGCCGAGGACGCCGAGACCACCCTCACGGACGTCGTACGGCTTCCCAGGGCCGAGCGCGGCCTCGACGTCCCCGCCCTCCTGGACGCCCTGCACGCGCGCGGCGTCCGCTCGGTCCTCCTCGAAGGCGGCCCCACCCTCGCGGGCGCCTTCATCGCCGCGGGCGCCGTCGACCAGGTCGTCGGCTACCTCGCCCCGGTCCTCCTCGGCGCGGGCCCCACCGCCCTCGCCGACGCCGGAATCACCACCCTCACCGAAGCGTTGCGGCTCGACATCACCGAGACCGCGCGGATCGGATCCGACCTCCGCATCACCGCCACCCTCAAGGGAGCCTGACCGTGTTCACCGGAATCGTCGAAGAACTGGGCGAGGTCGTCGCCGTCGAGCAGCTGGAGGACGCCTCCCGCTTCCGGCTGCGCGGCCCCCTGGTCACGGAAGGCGCCCAGCACGGCGACTCCATCGCCGTCAACGGTGTCTGTCTCACGGTCGTCGAGTTCGGCGACGGCGAGTTCACCGCCGACGTCATGGCGGAGACCCTCAAGCGGTCCAGCCTCGGCGCCCTGGAGACCGGCTCCCGGGTCAACCTGGAGCGGCCCATGGCCGTCGGCGGCCGCCTCGGCGGCCACATCGTGCAGGGCCACGTCGACGGCACCGGCACGATCCTGGAACGGACCCCCTCCGAGCACTGGGAGCTCGTCAAGGTCGGCCTGCCCGCCCACCTCTCCCGCTACGTCGTCGAGAAGGGCTCGATCACGGTCGACGGCGTCAGCCTCACCGTCGTCGAGGTCGCCGACGACTGGTTCACCATCAGCCTCATCCCGACCACCCTCGACCTGACCACGCTCGGCATCAAGCGGCCCGGCGCACCGGTCAACCTCGAAGTGGACGTCATCGCCAAGTACGTCGAGCGGCTGCTCGGCGCCGACGCCAAGGAGAACGAGAAGTGAACTGGCTCAACTCCGAGGCGTTCACCGTCCTCGACCAGAAGATCATCTGGTCCGACATGATCGGCAACATCTTCGGACTCGTCGCCCTCACCCTGGGCTGGCGCCGCTCCGTCTGGACCTGGCCCGTGCAGTTCCTCGCCGGCCTCGTCCTCTTCGGCGCCTTCTACGGCCACCTCGCCGGCAGCGCCGGCAAGCAGGTCGTCGTCATGCTCGTGGCCCTCTACGGCTGGTGGCAGTGGCAGCGCCGCAGGGGCCAGGGCGCCGACGGCCAGATCGCCGTGCGCTTCGCCACCTGGACCGAGCGCGCCGGCATGGTCGCCGCGGCCGCCGTCGGCACCGTCGGTGTGGCCCTGCTCTTCGAGGCCTTCCCGACCCTGTCCTGGGACCCCTGGCCCGACGCCTACATCTTCGTGGGCACCGTCGTGGCCATGTACGCCCAGGCCCGGGGCATGGTCGAGTTCTGGTTCGCGTGGCTGCTCGTCGACCTCGTCGGCGTCCCGCTGAACTTCGCCAACGGCTACGCCTTCTCCGGCTTCGTCTACGTCATCTACGGCGCGCTCGTCCTGTGGGGCCTGCGCGACTGGTGGCTGCGCTCCCGCAGCACCACCGTCCTGGAAGGAGCCCACGCATGAGCGCCCATCCCCTCTGGGACGCCACCGACCTCGCCCTCGACCCCGTCGAGCAGGCCATCCGCGACATCGCCGCCGGACGCCCCGTCGTCGTCGTCGACGACGAGGACCGCGAGAACGAGGGCGACCTCGTCATCGCCGCCGAGAAGGCCACCCCCGAGATCGTCGCCTTCATGATGAGCGAGTGTCGCGGCCTCATCTGCGCCCCGATGGAGGACGAGGAGCTGGAGCGCCTCGAACTCCCGCAGATGGTCGCGCACAACACCGAGTCGATGCGCACGGCCTTCACCGTCTCCGTCGACGCGTCGTCCGCCCACGGCGTCACCACCGGCATCTCCGCCGCCGACCGCGCGACCACCCTGCGGATGCTCGCCTCCGGCCGCCACGAGCCCTCCGACTTCGTGCGCCCCGGCCACATCTTCCCGCTGCGCGCCAAGCCCGGCGGCGTCCTCGCCCGCAACGGACACACCGAGGCCGCCGTCGACCTCGCCCGGCTCGCCGGGCTGCGCCCGGCCGGCGCGATCGTCGAGATCGCCGGGGAGGACGGCGTGATGCTGCGCCTGCCCGAGCTCGTTCCCTTCGCCCGCAAGCACGGCCTGACGATCATCTCCATCGAGGACCTGATCGCCTACCGGCGCTCCGCCGAACCGACCGTCCGCCGCGAGGCCGAGGTCCACCTGCCCACCGCGCACGGCGAGTTCACCGCGTACGGCTACCGCTCCACCGTCGACGGCGTCGAGCACGTCGCCCTCGTGCACGGCGAGATCGGCGACGGCGAGGACGTCCTCGTCCGCGTCCACTCCGAGTGCCTGACCGGCGACATCTTCCACTCCCTGCGCTGCGACTGCGGCCCCCAGCTGCAGGCCGCCATGGACCGGATCACCGAGGCCGGGCGCGGCGTCGTCGTCTACCTCCGGGGGCACGAGGGCCGGGGCATCGGCCTGCTGTCCAAGCTGCGCGCGTACGAGCTCCAGGAGCGCGGCCGCGACACCCTCGACGCCAACCTGGAGCTCGGGCTGCCCGCCGACGCCCGCGACTACGCGGCCGGCGCGCAGATCCTCGGCGACCTCGGCGTCCGCAGCCTGCGCCTGATGACCAACAACCCCGACAAGATCGACGCCCTCGGCCGCCACGGCCTGAGGGTCGAGGGCCGGGAGCCCATGCCGGTCAAGGCCGGCGAGCACAACCTCCGCTACCTGCGCACCAAGCGGGACCGGATGGGGCACGACCTGCCCTGGCTGGACGGCTCCCCGGCCTCCACCTGCGGCAACCAGTAACCACGTACGTACGAAATCGGCTAGGAGAGACATGAGCGGCAAGGGCGCACCCGTCCTCAGCGTGAAGAACTGCGGCGACCTCCGGGTCGCGGTCATCGCGGCGCAGTGGCACGAGAAGATCATGGACGGTCTCGTCGACGGCGCCCTGCGCGCCCTCAGCGAGCTCGGCATCGACGAACCGACGCTGCTGCGCGTCCCCGGCAGCTTCGAGCTCCCGGTCGTGGCGAAGGTCCTCGCCGGACGCGGTTACGATGCCATCGTGGCGCTCGGCGTCGTCATCCGCGGCGGAACGCCGCACTTCGAGTACGTGTGCCAGGGCGTCACCCACGGCCTCACCCAGGTCTCGATCGACACCGGCGTACCCGTCGGATTCGGTGTCCTCACCGTCGACAACGAGGAGCAGGCGCTCGACCGCGCCGGCCTCGAGGGATCCTCCGAGGACAAGGGCCACGAAGCGGTCACCGCCGCCGTCGCCACCGCCACCACGCTGCGCACGGTCAGCGAACCCTGGCGCTAAGTGCGTGCCCCTTACCCCGTACTCTTAGGACCATCATGGCGAACGGAACCCGAAAAAGCTTCGAAGAGCTCTTCTCCGAGCTCAAGCTCAAGGCAGAGACCGGCGACCCGGCCACCTCCCGCACGGCGGAGCTGGTGGACAAGGGCGTCCATGCCATCGGCAAGAAGGTCGTCGAGGAGGCCGCCGAGGTCTGGATGGCCGCCGAGTACGAGGGCAAGGAAGCGGCCGCCGAGGAGATCTCGCAGCTGCTGTACCACGTCCAGGTGATGATGGTCGCCCGCGGGATCTCGCTCGACGACGTCTACGCCCACCTCTGAGCACACACGTCTCTCCCTCCCCAAACTCCCAGGCAAAGGAAGCTCACCCCATGCTGCGCATCGCCGTCCCCAACAAGGGTTCCCTCTCCGGACCTGCGTCGGCAATGCTCCATGAGGCCGGCTACCGCCAGCGCAAGGAGTCCAAGGAGCTCGTGGTCATCGACCCCGACAACGAGGTCGAGTTCTTCTACCTGCGGCCGAAGGACATCGCGATCTACGTCGCCTCCGGGAAGCTGGACATCGGCATCACCGGCCGTGACCTGCTCCTGGACTCCGGCGCCAGCGCCGAGGAGATCCTCGCGCTGAACTTCGGCCGCTCCACCTTCCGCTACGCCACCCGCCCGGGCACGGCGAACGGCCCCGAGGACTTCGGCGGCATGACGATCGCCACCTCCTACGAGGGCATCGTCGCCAAGCACCTCGCCGACCAGGGCATCGACGCCTCCGTCGTCCACCTCGACGGCGCGGTCGAGACCGCCATCCAGCTGGGCGTCGCCCAGGTCATCGCGGACGTCGTGGAGACCGGCACCAGCCTGCGCAACGCCGGCCTGGAGGTCATCGGCGAGCCGATCCTCACCTCCGAGGCCGTCGTCGTCCGCCGTCACGGCGCCTCCGACGACCACCCGCAGGTGCAGCAGTTCTTGCGCCGCCTCCAGGGCGTCCTCGTCGCCCGCAGCTACGTGATGATGGACTACGACTGCCGGGCCGAGCACCTGGAGCAGGCCGTCGCCCTCACCCCGGGCCTGGAGTCGCCGACCGTCTCCCCGCTGCACAACGAGGGCTGGGTCGCCGTCCGCGCGATGGTCCCCGCCAAGGAGGCGCAGCGGATCATGGACGACCTGTACGAGATCGGCGCCCGCGCCATCCTCACCACCGCCATCCACGCCTGCCGCCTCTGACGGCCGCCGGTCCGCACGTCCCACCAGGCTCCGAGGAATCCCCGATGTCGCAGTCCACGACGCCCGCCCTCCCGGTCACCTTCCGCCCCGGTCGCACGCGGGCGATCATGCTGACCCTGGGCGCCACGATGTTCGTCGTGGTCACGGCCGTGGCGCTGATGCTGGAGCGCCTCGGACCGGGGGAGCGCGCCAGCTTCGTCCTCACCGCCGCGCTGCTCTCCGGGGTCCTGGTGCTGCTCAGCCGGCCGAAGGTCGTCGCCGACGAGGACGGCGTCACGGTGGTCAACATCACCAGGAGCCGGCGTCTCGCCTGGGCGGAGATCCTCAAGGTCAACCTCCGCCCCGGCGACCCCTGGGTCTTCCTCGACCTGAGCGACGGCACCAGCATGCCCGCGCTCGGCATCCAGCCCGGCATCGCCAAGGAGTCGGCGATCCGCGACGCCCGCGCCCTGCGGGCCCTCGCGGAGAGCCACGGAACGAGCGCGGAGACCCGCTGAGACCCCGAGAGGTCTTGGCGGAACACCCGATCGGAGCCGGGGTCGCCCTGGGGGAAACCCCGGTCCGTCCCCCATCCGGGGCCGACCCCCTGCCCCTCGGGGCCTTCACGTGACTACTCTGGAGACGGTGGTGCCGAGCGGCACCACCGTCTCGCGTGTGCAGGGCCGCAGCCGCGGCCCGCGAGACCACCCTTCGACCCGAGGAGTGACTCCCTCCAGCAATGGACGGATCGTCCGGTAATATCTGCGCCGCCCCCTCCCCGGAGGTGGCGGCATGATCGTCTCCCTCCTGCTGCTCATCGCGGCCTTCCTCCTGATCCTCGCCAACGGCTTCTTCGTGGCCGCCGAGTTCGGTCTCGTGACCGTCGAGCGCGCCGAGGCCGAGCGGGCCGCGGCCGCCGGCGACCGGCGCGCCCGCACCGTCGTCAGCGCGCTGCGCGAGCTCTCCTTCCAGCTCTCCGGCACCCAGCTCGGCATCACCATCACCTCGCTGGTCGTCGGCATGCTGGCCGAGCCCGCGCTCGCCGGGATCCTGCACGGGCCGCTCACCGCGACCGGACTGCCCGAAGGGGCCGTCTCCGGTGTGTCGGTGGTGGTCGGCATGCTGCTCGCCTCCGCCGTCCAGATGGTCGTCGGCGAGCTCGTGCCGAAGAACTGGGCGGTCTCCCGGCCGCTCCAGGTCGCCCGTTTCGTCGCCACCCCGCAGCGCCGCTTCTCCGCGCTGTTCCGGCCGGTGATCTCCCTGCTCAACCGGGTCGCCAACCGGCTGGTCCGGCTCCTGGGCGTCGAGCCCACCGACGAGCTGGACTCGGTGCGCACCCCCGGCGAGCTCGTCTCGCTGGCCCGGCACTCGGCCCAGGCCGGCGCCCTCGAACAGGACACCGCCGACCTCTTCGTACGGACCCTGAGCCTCGGCGGCCTCACCGCCGAGCAGGTCATGACCCCGCGCGTGAAGGTCAGCGCCCTCCAGTGGGACGCCACCGCGGCCGACGTCCTCAACCTCACCCGGGCCACCGGCCTCTCGCGCTTCCCGGTCTACCGCGACCGCATCGACGAGATCGTCGGCATGGTCCACCTCAAGGACGCGCTCGCCGTCGCCCCGCACGCCCGCCTGCGCACCCCCGTCGGACGGATCGCGGTCCCGCCGCTGCTCGTCCCCGAGACGCTGCCGGCCCAGACGCTCCTGGAGCGGCTGCGCCGCGAGCAGCCGATCGCGGTGGTCGTCGACGAGTACGGCGGCACGGCCGGCGTCGTCACCCTGGAGGACATCGTCGAGGAGCTCGTCGGCGAGGTCCGCGACGAGCACGACACCGCCGCCGACGGACGCCCCGAGCTGGCCGCCGCGCCCGCCGAGGACGGCCGTCCCGCCTGGGAGGCCGACGGCTCCTGCCGCGTCCACACCCTGCGCCGGATAGGCCTGGACGTGCCCGACGGGCCGTACGAGACCGTCGCCGGCCTCGTCGCCGACCTGCTCGGGCGCATCCCCGCCCCCGGCGACGCGGCCGAGCTCCCCGGCTGGCGCCTCTCGGTGCGCCAGGTCGACCGCTACCGCGCCGAGCGGGTCCGCATCGTGCGTACGGCCCCCGACCCCGACCCGGTCATCGTGTCCGCCCCCGTGCCCACCCCCCTCTCCGTCCCCGCGGAGGCGGTCCGATGAGCACCCTGCAACTCCTCTTCGCCGTCCTCCTGGTCCTCGCCAACGGCTTCTTCGTCGGTGCCGAGTTCGCGCTCGTCTCCGTCCGGCGCAGCCAGATCGAGCCGCTCGGCGGCGCCCGGGCCAAGCAGGTCCTGCACGGCCTGGAGAACCTGCCGCAGATGATGGCCGCCGCCCAGTTCGGCATCACCGTCTGCTCCCTGACGCTCGGCGCCGTCGCCGAGCCGACCGTCGCCCAGCTCCTCGAACCGGTCTTCCACACGATCGGGGTCCCGGAGGGGCTGATCCACCCGCTCGGCTACGTCATCGCCCTCGCCGCGGTCGTCTTCCTCCACCTCGTCATCGGCGAGATGGTCCCGAAGAACCTGGCGATGGCCGCCCCCGAGCGCACCGCCCTCTGGCTCGCCCCCGGCCTCGTCGGCTTCGCCCGGCTCTGCCGGCCCGTCACGGCCGCGCTCGGCGCCTGCGCCCGGCTGGTCCTGCGGGCGTTCAAGGTCGAGCCCAAGGACGAGGTGGAGGCGGTCTTCACCAGCACCCAGCTCGGCCGGCTCGTGGAGGACGCGGGCCAGGCGGGGCTGCTCGACCCGGCCGAGCAGGAGCGCCTGGAGGACGCCCTCGAACTGGGCAGCCGCCCGGTGACGGACGTCCTGATCGCCCCGGCCTCGCTCGTCACGGTCCCGCCGTCGGTCACCCCGCGCGAGATCGAGGAGCTGACCGTGCGGACCGGGTACTCCCGCTTCCCGGTCCGCGCCGAGGGCCGGACGACCTTCATGGGCTTCGTGCACGTGAAGGACGTCCTGGACCTGGAGGAGCGGGAGCGGGCGGTGCCGCAGCGGCTGTGGCGCCCGATGGCCACGGTCCGCGCGGAGCTGCCGCTCGACGACGCCCTCACCGTGATGCGCCGCGCCGCGACTCATCTGGCGCAGGTCGCGGACGGCTCGGGCCGGATCCAGGGCCTGGTCGCCCTGGAGGACGTCCTGGAGATGCTGGTGGGCGAGGTCCGCGACCCCGCGCACCGCGTGCAGCCGGTCCCGGCGGTCACCGTCTAGGCCGCTTCTTTCGGACGAGCCCGGCAAGATCCGAATGAAACGGCCTAGTAGCCCGGGGGCTCCTGCTGGGGGCCGCGGTCGACCGGACCGCGGCCCGACAGGACCTCGCCGTAGGCCTGCATCAGGTCGGCGAGCCGGAGCGTGGCGAGGTCCTCCCGGCTCAGCGTGCCCGGGTATCCGGACAGCCGCAGGTCGCGGTAGGCGCACGACTTCTCGTACAGGGTGCGCAGGAAGCGTCCGTTGCCGAGCTCGTCGATCCAGCCCTGGTCCACGACGTGCCCGCTGATCGAGCGGAGCTCGTCCCTGGCCTCGTCGTCCCAGCCGTCCCCGTTGGCCGCCGCGAGGACCTCGCCGATGGCGGTGAGCTCCAGCGGCCGGTACGAGGGGAAGTCGACCCGGGTGGTGAACCGGGAGGACAGCCCGGGGTTGGTGCCGAGCAGCCGGTCCATGCCCTCGGGATAGCCTGCCAGGATGACCACGAGGTGGTCCCTGTTGTCCTCGGCCCGCTTGAGGAGCACCTGGAGGGCCTCGTCACCGTAGGCGTCGCCCTTGCTGTAGCCGGTGTTGGAGAGGGCGTACGCCTCGTCCACGAACAGCACGCCGCCGACCGCGGAGTCGATCAGCTCATTGGCCTTGACCGCCGTCTGCCCGAGGAACTCGCCGACCATGTCCGCCCGCTGGGCCTCCACCAGGTGGTCGCCGCCGAGCAGCCCGAGGGCGTAGAAGACCCGCCCCAGGATCCGGGCGACCGTGGTCTTCCCGGTGCCCGAGGGGCCGGAGAAGACGAAGTGGCGCTTGGGCGGCTGGACCGGGAGACCCTGCCCGGCCCGGAGCCGCGCCATCTCCAGCTGCGCGGACAACGCCTTGACCTGGCGCTTCACCGGTTCGAGCCCGACCATGCCCTCCAGTTCCGCGAGCGCCTCCGCGAGGAGCACCGGATCTGTGGGGCCCGCCGGGAAGCGCGGCGGCGCCGGCTGGCCGGGCAGCGGCGCCTTCTGCCGTACGGTCTCCGGCGGGGTCACGGCGGCCGGCGGCACCGGTTCGGGCGCGAGCCGCAGCCCGTCGCCGAGCCCGCCGGGGTCGGACTCCGCACCCGGCACGGTGTCCACCGCGTCCTGGCCGAGACCCCCGCCGAGGGTGCCCATCGCGACCGTCGCGAGGCCGGCCGGGTCGTCCACCCCGTCGTAGCCCTCGAAGCCGTCGTACTCGGCGATCGCCGCGAGCCGCGCGGCCGTGTCCATGAACGCCGGGTCGATGCGGTGCACGGCCCGGTAGAGGGGCAGGGCGGCGGCGCTGCGCCCGGTGCCCTCGTGGGCGCGGGCCAGCCAGTAGCGCAGCTCCTTGCGCTGCGGCTGCTCGCTGCGGCAGCGCATCAGCGACGCCGACAGGAGCGGCTCCGCCTGGGTGTACATCTCCAGGCGGACCCGGGCCATGCCGCCGAAGAGCCCGGCCTCGATGCCGAGCAGCGGGTCGTCGACGAGGGTCTCGGTGTGCCGGACGAGCTGGTCCCAGTCCTTGACGAGGTAGGCACGGCAGGCGTGCAGGAAGCGGACCTGCGGGTCGGTGTCGACCGGGGGGAGGCCCGCGAGGGCCCGGTCGAGCTCCGGCACGTGGCGGCCGTCGAGCCAGTGGGAGGCGTGCGCGAGCAGCAGGTCGCGCGGGCTCTCCAGGACCGGCTGCACCCACCAGCCCAGCCAGTACCAGGAGTTCAGGGTGCGCCGGTACCGGGTCCGCTGCTCGCCGAAGCGTTCGCGGTTGCGGTACATGCGCAGGAGCGCGGTCGTGGTGTCGACCCGGAGCGCGTGCAGCCCGAGCCAGGCGTCCGCCATCCCGGGATCGATCCGTACCGCCGTCCGGAACTCGTCCTCCGCCTGCGGATACGCGCCCATCGTGTAGGCGTCGACTCCGCGCAGCCAGGCGAGCTCGGCCGGGGCCTGCGAGCCCTGCGTGCCGATGTCCATCGGGTCCCCCACAACCGTCATCGCATGGACGGGATTTGACCGCACCTGGGGGCATCGTACCTGCGCAGGGGGTGCGTGCTTAAGGAGAAGCACATGATCCGGAAGCGGTGACCCTGGGTGAGCGGCAGGGGGCCCGGAGGGGGCGGAAGAGGGCACCGAAGGGGCCTGTGAGGGCAGAACGAAGCCCCCGATCACGGGGGAACAACCGGGGGCTTCGTGTCCGCGGCGGCTCCGAAAAGCCGCACATTCAGAACGTAAGACCTGTACGCCCCTTGGGTCAAGCGAAGTTGAGGCACTTGCGGAAGCGGACTTCCGCCCCCTCAGTTCGCGGACATGACGCCGTCACGGTGCGTGATGATCTGGTGCGCGCCCGCTGTCACGGCCGGCCCGGGAAGCCAGTCGTAGCCCTCCGGGCACTCCCGTACCAGGGTGTCGGCGAAGGCCCGGGAGGGGTCCTCGGCGAAATGGCGAGTCTCCGCCACGGTCCATCCGTCCCAGAAGGAGTCCTGCTCCGGCCCGTCCCGACGGCGCCCGCGCGCCCAGGACTCCTCGGGCCCGCGCTCCATCCACAGCAGCCACGCGAGGAACGGCCGCACCGCGCTCCGGCCCGCGCCGACTCCCTCGACGAGGACCACCGGGGCCGGCGGAAGGTCCCGCGGCTCCCCGAAGCGCCGCAGCCGCCAGTCGTACGGGCGGTAGGAGGCGGCCTCGCCCCGGGAGAACGGCCCCAGGACCTGCTCCCGCAGCCGGCCCGTCCACGCGAAGAGCTCCTCGTGCGTGGCGAGGTCGTCGAGGTGGAGGACGGGGGCGTCGCCGAGGGCGGCGGACAGGCGGGCCGCGAGGGTGGATTTGCCGGAGCCCGCGTGGCCGTCGACCGCGACCAGCCGGACCGGTCCGCAGGAGGGCGGCAGCCGGAGCAGCGCGTGCGCGGCGCGGTCGAGGTCGTTCATGGCCCCAGGGTAGGGGAGCGGGGGACCGCCGCAGGTCAGGGAGGTACCGCCGCCACTGGTGGAGACCAATATTGGTGCGGCGACGCGGGGCGAAGTGCTGGCGGAGGCCCCGCCGGAGCCGGGATAGTGGGCCCGCGCAGCCCCGTCCCGTCCGGCCGGCGCGGAGGTCTCGTACGCCCACGCCCCGGCCCCTCCGCACGCCCACCGTTCTCGACTGGGGGTCACCGCCCATGACCAGCTCCACCCCGCGCAGAACCGTCCTCGCCGCGGCGCTCGCGGCCGCAGCGGGAACGACCGCCGCCGGCCCCGCCACCGCCGCCGCCCCGGCCGGGGGCGGCGCCGAACGGGGCCACGCCCCCGCCGCCGGACTCGTCGACAACCGCTTCTGGTCCACGTACACGGACTGGAGGTGCGGCACGGCGGCCGGCACGAAGGCGGTCGCCGGCCACCGCCCCGCCCTCGTCCTCGCCACCCCCACCGGGCTCCTCGACTACACCGACCCGCACACCGGCCGCACCTCCGCCTGGGAGTACGCGACCTGGACCTCACCCGTCCACACCCCGGCCGTGCCCGCCACCGAGGTCATCGCCTCCTGGAACGCCGAAACGCCCCCCGGCACCTGGCTCCAGGCAGAACTGTCCGGCACGTACTCCGACGGCACCGCCACCCCCTGGTACGTCCTCGGCCGCTGGGCCTCCGGCGACGACGACATCCGGCGCACCTCGGTCGACGACCAGACCGACGGGAAGAGCACCGTCTGGACCGACACCTTCGCGATCGACGACCCGGCGAGCGGCCTGCGGCTGCACGCGTACCGGCTGCGCCTGACCCTCTACCGCGCCCCGGGCAGCGACCTGACCCCGACGGTCCGGCGGTTCGGCGCCATGGCCTCCGACATCCCGGACCGCTTCACGGTCCCGGCCACCGAGCCCGGCCCCGCGCACGAGCTGGAGGTCCCGCGCTACTCCCAGAACACCCACGTCGGGCAGTACCCCGAGTACGACAACGGCGGCGAGGCCTGGTGCAGCCCGACCTCGTCCCAGATGATCGTCGAGTACTGGGGGCGCCGCCCCTCGGCCGAGCAGCTGGCCTGGGTGGACCCGGCCTTCGCCGACCCGCAGGTCTGCCACGCGGCCCGCTTCACCTACGACCACCAGTACCAGGGCTGCGGCAACTGGCCCTTCAACGCCGCCTACGCGGCCACCTACCCGGACATGAACGCCGTGGTCACCCGCCTGCGTTCGCTGACGGAACTCGAATCGCTGGTGAGGGCGGGCATCCCGGCCATAACGTCCCAGTCCTTCCGCAAGGAGGAACTGACCGGCGCCGGATACGGCACCTCGGGCCACCTGATGACCGTCATCGGCTTCACCCCGTCCGGCGACGTGATCGCGAACGACCCGGCCTCCCCGAGCAACGAGGCGGTCCGCCGGGTCTACGCCCGGCGCGAGTGGGAGAACATCTGGCTGCGCACCAAGCGCTACGACGCGAACGGCAAGGTCAGAAGCGGCACTGGCGGTGTCTGCTACGTCTACTGGCCGGCCAGGCCGACACCGGGACAGCGCCTCGTGCTGCGGCCGCTCGGCCTGGCCTGAGCATGCGCCGTCGTCAGGCCGTCTCGACGGCCTGACGGCAGCTCGGCCGTCCTGAGTGAGAGGGCCGTACCGGTCCACCGTGACCTTGGTCGAACAGCGTCCGAGCCGGCGAGGCAGCTCGTGAAGGGACTCTCCGTCGGTCAGGGCCACGGTGCTCCCTTTGTGCCGCAAGTCGTGCGGGTCGTATGCGGGGAGCTCGAAGTCCGCAACGCGTCATGAGTCGTATTGCCGGAGACGGGCGATGCCGATCTGCTGTGCGAGGGCGGCCATCTCGTCGAAGAGGGGAAGTTTCCTGTCGTCGACAGGAATGACGGGGTTTTCCAGGTTCTCGGCCTGTGTCATGGGATTCACGGGAATCCTCCTGTGGCGCACAGCATGGGAGAAAAGCGCCGAGAGGGTTATGTGCCGGGCCGGAGAGATCCCGGTGCGGGCTCAGCGACGAGGGGTGCACCGGGCAGGCGGTCCTCGTTCGTGGTGATCAGCCGACTCGGCACTCCGTGAGCGCTGGAAGCCGGGCCTGCGGCGCGGGCCTGTCGAACCATCACGAATGCCGCACCGGGCTCATGTTGACCACCTCGGGCCGAGCGCGAGAACGACGGACCCTGCACCGCTGACCGCGTGCGACGTCGCCCCGACCACGTACAAGGCCTTGTATCGCCGCGTCCCTTGTGCGGACAGGTCCGCGGCCGCTGCGGCGCAATTCGGCCCAGACTTGCGCGAATTCGGGATTCCGTAGTCGAGGGACCGTCAAAGCGACGCCAAAGATCGGCAGTCATCCCGTATGCCCCTGATCGCACGACAGGTCAGCTTTATGGATCTTGAATTGGCCGCCCCGGAGTGTAGGGTGGATCTACATGGATTTCAGCAGGCCGGGGGGGCTGCATGCGGCCTGTATCGCAACTCGTGCGAGCGTTGACGCCCGCCGTGCAGTCATCGCTCAGATGCGCACGATCCCCCCTCGGCTCGAGTGAAATCGAAGAAGCCGTTTGCGCGGGGCCGGTATGACCCTTCCTTTCGTGACGCACGATCTGGCAGTGGTACGACCGTGCCGAAATCGCCACGACGCCCAGGGCCGGAATTCTGATGTCCGGCACGACGGAACCCGGCAGCGTGTGGCAGTTGTCGGGCCAGGGGGCGCTGCCTTCCTCGGCGCGCTGACTGTCAGTGGAGTCGCGATCGCCCGGGACCGGACGCCCGCCATCCCGTCGATGACGGTGACCACCGCGCCCGCCCTCGGCCTGGCGACTGGTCGGCCGGCCGGCCTGTCTCCGGCTCCGGGAGCTTCCCGCATCACTCCGGTAGAGGCGCCGCGCCGCTGAGCGTACGGAGCGCGGCAGGCATGCGCCACGCACGTGGACCACCTCACGTCACGCAGAGAAGGAAATCCCATGCACGTCCTCAGGCGAACGACCGTCGCCACTACTGTCATGCTCGCGGCAATCTCGCTCGGTGCCTGCTCCTCGTCCGGATCGGCCTCCGACTCGGCGAAGGGCGGGGCCCCGAAGGACAAGGCCCCGATCGACCGAGCCGACTGGCCGGCGGAGGTGCCCACCTCCGGACTGGTCAAGGGCCTGGAGCTGCCGCTTGAGTCCTATCTGCCCTCCTACGCGGATCAGGTCACCGTCGACACCGCGCTGCGCACCCTGCAGACACAGTGCATGTCCGAGTACGGGCTGACCGTCGATCTGCCGCGTCCCGGCGTGAACCCGCCGCCCCAGAGCAACGCCGTCTCGGTCGAGCGGCGTTACGGCCTCAGCGACCGCGCACAGGCGCAGAAGTACGGATACGGGCTGCCGAAGGAGCTGACCCGGAGCCTCGAACCAGTCGAGAACGGGCTTTCGGGCATCGAGGTGGAGGTCCTGACCGGGCACAAGAAGCCCGAGTCCGCCCCGCCCGAGGGAGGCAAGGGCGCCACCGGCCGGTTCGGCGGGGTCCCGGAGCCCGCGCGCGCCGAGCACAACGGAAAGAAGCTGCACGAGGGCGGCTGCGCCGGCTGGTCGAAGCAGCGGCTCAAGGTGAACGACGAGGATGCGGGCTTCGTCACCATGCTCGCCTCGACGAGCCTCTCCGAGTCCCGGCCGCTGAAGCCGGTCGAGAAGGCCCTCAAGAGCTGGTCGGCCTGCATGAAGGGCAAGGGCCGCAAAGCCGCCGATCCGTACCGGGCGATGGAGCAGGGCTACGCCGACGGCGACGGCACCACCAAGAACGCGATCGAGCTCGCGCTGGACGACATCGACTGCAAGGAGCAGACCCGTCTGATCGAGGTCTGGTTCAAGGAGGAGTCGACCGTCCAGAAGCGACTGATCGAGGAGAACAAGGACCCGCTCGCCGCCGTCAAGAAGCGCATGGGCGAGGTCCTTGCGGCCGCCAAGGCAGTCAAGTAACCGAAGAAGGAACACAGTTGAGACAGATACGTTTCCGTCTGCGCGTGCCGGTCACCCTTGCGGTGACCACCGCGCTGGCGATACCGCTGAGCCTGCCCGCGCAGGCCGGGGAATCAAAGCCACCCAAGGGCGCGGCGCAGGGGTGGAGCGCCACCAGCCAGAAGCAGAAGAAGCTCTCCCTGGGACCCTCCGCGATCCCCGCGAAGGACCGCGCCGGCCTGCTCGGCAAGGGCTACGAGAAGTCCCCGGACACCGCGGTCACCACGACCGGTGACGGCACCGGCTTCCACCTCCTTGCGGGCAAGGAGAAGGACGGCTACCAACTCCGGACGATCGCCAGTCTCTTCGAGGACGGATTCGCCTCGGACACCTGGATCGGCAACCACTGCGTCACCGAGTCCGGCACGTACGCGGCCGTCTCGTACGCGCCGCGCATGTTCACCAACAAGCCCGAGCTCATGGTGCGCGGCGCCTTCACCGCGGTGGTCGACCTGACCTCGGGCAAGGTCACCAAGCTGCCGTTCCAGTCGTCGCTCGCCTACTTCTCGCCCGGCTGCGGCCAGGGGGATCGGGCGGTGTTCACCCAGCTCACCCATGACGGTGACGAGAAGCAGCAGACCCGTCTGATCACCGTCGACGCGGCCACCGGCAAGCAGTCGAAGCCGGTCACGCTCGGCGGCCAGATCACCTCGGCGATCCCCACCGACGCGGGCATCGTCGCCGCCCACGGCAACAAGCTGGTACGGATCAACGGCACGACCGAGAAGACCCTGGCGTCCACCACCACGGTGCCGTTCCAGGTCACCGTCGACGCCGACGGCGGCATCACCTACATCGACCGCGAGCTGGACAAGAAGGCGTCCGACAAGCCGGCCGCCTGGGCCAAGCACCTGGACCGCACGAAGGTGAGGCAGGGCAAGAAGACCCAGCCCGTCACCGTCGCCTCCGGCGAGCTGCACGCCTGGGACCTGACCCGCTCGGCCCGCGGCGAGGTGTTCGTCACCGGTGACGCCACGTCCAAGGCCCTGCCCAAGCGGGTGCACAACCCCGGCAAGCTCCCCAAGGGCGCGGAGATCTCCAGCGACGCCCGAGCGGCCCTGACCACGACCTGGTCCGACGGGAAGACCACCCTGGTCAACCCGGAGGACGCCGCCAAGCCGCGCCCCGCCCGTACGTCCCTGCGCCTGCTGGACTCGGGCAGGTCCGTGACCCTCGACCTGCGCCCCGGCGCGCACCGCGTGGGCAACGAGGCACAGGGGCACGCCCTGTCCCCCGCTCTGCGCACCGGCGGCCCGGTCGGCTCCGGCCCCGACACGGGCGGGAAGCGCACAGCACGCCCGTCCACGCAGGCCGCGCGCACGCAGGCCCTGACCGCACAGGCCGACGACCCGAGCGAAGGCACCGGGGAACGCTACTGCGCCGTGGCCCGCAACGACGTGAAGAAGCAGGCGTTCCAGCCCACGCCGCGCCAGGTCGAATGGGCCGTGGACCAGGCCGTCGTCGGTCAGCTGAACTTCTACCGCGACAGCAACTGGAAGAACACCGGCATCGCCGGCGGCTACCAGCCCCAGGGCCTGTTCCCGCCGACCGTCCTCGCGGGTGACCCCAACGGCACGCTCGACAACGAGGACCCCGCCGTCACCGACAAGTGGCACATTCCCGCACAGGTGATGCTGGGCATCACCGCGCAGGAATCCAACATGTGGCAGGCCACCCGCTTCGCCGTGCCCGGTGTCACCGCCAACTCGCTGGTCGGCAACTACTACGGCGTCGACTTCGCCGCGTCCGGCGAGCAGCTCGACCCCTGGCGGATCAACTGGGCCAACGCCGACTGCGGTTACGGCATCACCCAGGCCACCGACGGCATGCGCCTGGCGGGCAAGACCAAGCCGGGCGAGACCGCCCTGTCCACGGTCGCCCAGGAAGCGGTCGCGCTGGACTACACCGCGAACGTCGCGGCCGGCGTGCGGATCCTGTCGGAGAAGTGGAACCAGACGTACAACGCCGGCATGAAGATCAACGGCGGCCACCCCAAGTGGATCGAGAACTGGTTCTTCGCCCTCTGGGCGTACAACTCCGGCTTCTACGGCACCGCCGACTCCGCGGGGCACTCGGGCGTGGGCTGGACGAACAACCCGGCCAACCCCCTGTGGAAGGCCAACCGGGTGCCGTTCCTGCAGCACGCCACCGACTCCTCCAAGGACGACTACAGCCACGCCGCGCACCCGCAGGACTGGCCGTACGAGGAGAAGGTGATCGGCTGGGCGGCGCGCCCGATCTCGGCGATGTTCGCTCCCAATGACTTCCAGGCGGGCTATCGCGCCGCATGGTGGACCACCAACGCGGACCGCGCGAGCGCCAAGCCCCCGATCGACCTGTTCTGCAACGCGTCGAACAACTGCAACCCGGCCAAGATCGGCGACAACGACTCCAACGACCAGGGCCAGGGTGCCTGCACCCTGGACGCGGGCACCAGCAAGACCAACCCGCACTGGCTGCACTGCTGGTGGAACCAGCCCATCACCGAGGCGCAGTGGAAGAACTGCACCACGGGGGCCAAGTGCGGCAACGGTGTGCACCGCTTCACGACGTCCTACGGCGAGCAGCCTGACGCCGGCTCCTACCCGCCGAACTGCGCCACCACGGCGCTGCCCGCCGGCGCTCTGGTGGTCGACGACGTGGCGGACGGGACCATACCCGCCGGCGTGGACGCCAAGCGGGGATGCGGGGCGGTGAAGTCGAGCGGCACCTTCAACTTCACGTACGTCCCGTGGGACACCCAGATGGACCTCACCAACGACGGTACGGACAACCCGACCACCGTCACCACGTATCCGGGGAAGATCGACACGCATCAGATCGGTGCGGGCTACGGCAACCACTTCTGGTTCACGCACACCCGCTCGCCCGAGGCGAACCCGGCCGACGCCGAGCGCCTGAAGGTGACCGGCACGTGGAAGCTGAACGCTCCGCTGACCAACACCACGCGCCAGGCGCAGATCTTCGTCCACATACCCGACCACGGGGCGCAGACCACCAACGCCGTGTACCGGATCCAGACGCCCGACGGGGAAGAGGAGGCGGAGATCTCGCAGACGGCGAACCAGGCCAACAAGTGGGTGGACCTGGGCGCCTACGAATTCGGTGACCAGATCCCCGAGGTGCGGCTCGACAACTTCAACGGCGGCAACGGGTCGGCGGACATCGCGTTCGACGCGGTGGCGTTCGTACCGGGCACCTACGAAGGTCAGGCGCTGACCGGCAGCATGACGGCCGACCCGACCGCTCCGGATCCGGCGCCGGTCGAGCCGGAGGAGGACGTCACCAACAGTTCCTTCGCCGCGGCCGGCAGGTCCTCGGCGAACACCGCCAGGATGGCGCAGATGGCGGCCATGAGCACCGCGACGTGCTCGACGGTCAACCACAACCTCACCCGCAAGCGCAGCACCGCCTGTATCCACAGCGACTACGGGATGACGGAGTACTCGAACACCGTCCCGGTCGTCCCGCTCGGAAGCGCGGGATTCGACGTCTACGCGACGTACTACCTCGACCCCAAGAGTGCCGAGTTCTCGCAGGTCGCCACCATCCGGCTGAAGTCGATGGACGGTTCGGTGAACTCCGCCACCTTCGACTACTCGGCCCAGTGCCGCGGATACTGCGACGTCACCAGCGTCGACTGGAACGGGTCGAAGACCTTCGCGAAGGGCGACACGCTCCTGCGGACCGTCACCACGCGGTTCAAGTGGTCGCCCAGCGCCTCCACCAGGAACTCGATCACCCCGTACCTGTCCCTCGGCGGCAAGGTCAACAACACCACGGTCGTGAATCCGACCGAATTCGAGAGCGGCCAGCTGATCATCCGCTGCGACACCGAGGTCTCCAGCGCCGGCACCGGCTGTGTGTTCCCGGGCTACAAGCCGACGTACGTCATGAACTCCAGGAAGTTCCCCGGGGCCGCGGCACACATCGACATGATGTGGCGCAAGACCAACATCAAGTGGGGGCAGCACGTCATCAACGGAAAGCCGCTCACCTACCTGGGCAACAAGATGTCCGTCGACGGCTCGGGCAAGATCCAGTCGGATCGCAACCGTCAGCTCATCTGCGGCAGGAAGTGGAAGGCCTACAGCGGCACCGGTCTGTTCAGCGACAAGTGGTCCCAGGACGCGGGGGAGCCGCGTACGGACTCGAAGAGCTGTGACGAGTTCGTGTTCGCCAACGCCGCCCAGAGCGCCGGAAACTCGGCGGGCCCCAACCCGGTCGGTTACAGCGGCGCGGAGTGCATTCAGACCTATGTCGCGCGCAACCCCGACGACACGATGACGCTCCGCCTGCGCCCGAGCGCCACGCCACCGACGTGGAAGGAGCCGTGTGGCCGGTCCTCGATGTCGAACTGGCAGAACACCCAGTCGATGCGCCCGTTCGGCGACTTCATCAAGGAACAGCGCCTGATGGAGGACGACGGCTACTGGGTCGACCTCGCCGGATTCACCGCACCCACTCCGTAACCGCACCATGAGAAGCGCCCCCCGGCAGCTCTTCGCCTCCGGGGGGCACTTCTGTGTCACGGCGTCGCGGCCTCACGTCCAGACGAGCCGCCCGTCGACGACGGAACAGGCCGGGTGGTCCCCGGCGCCGATCCTCGTCAGCATCTCCGCCACGGAGTCGAAGTAGTGGGCCAGGGACGCGTACTCGCCGGTGATCGTGGGCTCACCCACGAACCATCTGCCGATGCGTCCGTCCGTCGCGTCGACGAACCGCCCCGTCCAGCCGTCCTGATCCGACAGGAACGGGATCCACGCCTCGCGCCATTCGCCCCCACCGGACAAGGGGTGGTTCGCGTAGAGCCTCTCCGTCGCCCGGATGCCCAGGAAGAAGCTCCCCTCGTCGGGGAACCCGTCGTAACCGCAGCAGGCGACGTCGTCGTCCACCTCGTCCTCGGGAAGATCCAGGTTGTTCTGCAGCAGCCACGCCCGCAGATCCTGAGGCAAGGAGACACCCATGCGCTCCTCGGCGGCCGCGAGCACCCCCTCCGGGGCCGGGCCGGGCAGGTCCGCGTGATCGGCCGGAGCGTGCTCCCGGAGGAGATTCATGACACGGGACCAGCTCTCCACCGCACTCATTCCCCGCTGCCCCTCTCTGCACGGACGCGCTGTGCCACTCGACGGGCTCGCCCACTGTAGCCCGACAGCACGGCGGGCCGGCCCAAGCGCCGTCGGGCCGCCTCTGACCTGCGTGTCCGTGCGAGGTGCGGATCGGGAGCGCGGCATGCGCCCTGTCGGCGTACCACTGTGCGTGCATACAATCGAAAACGTTCTGGTTGAGCTGATCCTTCAGAGCGGATGTCTGAGCGGCCCAGGGGGGACGTCGGGTTGCTCGAAGGCAGCAGACGCGGAGCGGCGCCGCTCCGCCGGGAGGGGTCCCTGATGCTCACCGATCGGTCGCACAGACGCCTGTGGCGGAGAGTCCGCGCCCTCTCGGAGGGGCTGGAACTGCCGGACCCCTTCGACGCCGAGTCCTTCCTGGCCCTCCTGGCCGCACGCCGTGGCCGCCCGATCGAGGTGCTGCCGGTCGCGGTGGACGCGGGGGTCCCGTGCGGTCTGCTGGTGACGACCGACCAGGCCGACTACATCCTGTGCACCCCGGGGACCAGCGCACTGCACCGGCAGCACATCCTCCTGCACGAGGCGGCCCATCTGCTCTGCGGGCACGACCGGTCGCCCGCCCCCGAGACGTCGGGCGTGCGCGCGCTGCTGCCCGGACTCTCCCCCGATCTGGTGCGCCGGGTCCTGGGCCGCACCGTGTACGCCGAGCCCGCCGAGCAGGAGGCGGAACTGCTCGCCTCCCTCATCCTGCACCGCGCGCTGAGGGAAGGCCCCGGACCGGGACGGGAGCACGGACGGGCCGGAAGCCTGGTCGGGATCCCCTCCCGCCGCCCCGAGCGGTCACGTGTCTGACCTGCTCGCGTACCTCCCGGCCGTCGCCGCGCTGTGGCTGGGCTGCTACGAACTGCGTCTGCTCCGCAACGGAAGCGACTCGCCCTACGCGGTGCGCTGCCTGTGCCGCTTCGGATTCTGCATGGCCGCGGCGATGGCCCTGCTGGCCGCTCCGACGCTGCACCTGGAGTGGCCGTGGTCCCCGCAGCTGACTCACCTGCTGGGCCGCGAGATGGAGATGGCCGCCCTCGCCTTCCTCCCGCCGGCCGTCATCGAGATCGGCCTGCCCCGGCCCCGACTGCTGACCGCACGGCTGCACATCGGCGTCAGCGTCTCGGCCCTCGTGCTGTGCGCGGTGCTGTTCCTCTCCTCCGGGGTGCGCACCCGGCACGGCTCGCTTCTCGTGGAGGGGACCGGAGCGCCGCTCCTCGCCTCCAGCGACGCGGTGTTCACCGGCTACAGCCTGTGGTGCCTGGCCGTGTTCCTGGTCCCGGTGCACCGGTTCGCCCGGGGGCTGGGTCCGGGCGCGCTGCGCACCGGCCTGCGGCTGATCACGGCCAGTGTCGCGGTGGGCCTCGTCTGGGCCCTGTGGGGCGTGTCGGCGATCGTCACCGTGGCCGTGGACCACCGGCAGAGCGCCGGGCTGGATCAGGTGGGCCGGATGCTCGG
The DNA here is from genome assembly GCF_042733785.1 of Streptomyces sp. NPDC059695. Taxonomy (NCBI): domain Bacteria; kingdom Bacillati; phylum Actinomycetota; class Actinomycetes; order Kitasatosporales; family Streptomycetaceae; genus Streptomyces; species Streptomyces sp. NPDC059695. The sequence goes on from NZ_JBHWFF010000025.1 coordinate 37,301, forward strand.
TCTGTGCTGTCTGGTCCTGGGCTTCCTTGGCGGCACCGCCGGGGGCTGGGTCGCCGTCACCACCGCGGTCGGGCGGTGGCTGCGGGCCTACCGGACCTACCGTGCCCTGGAGCCGCTGTGGTCGGCGCTGCGGTCCGTCTCCCCCGGGGCGGCCCTGGACCTGGGCCGGCCGCCGGTGCGTCTGTTCTCCCTGCACCGCTCCGAGTTCGCCCTCTACCGCCGGGTGATCGAGATCCGGGACGGCTACCTGGAACTCCGGGCCTTCGTTCCCCCCGACGCCCGCGCCCTGTCGGACGCGGCGCTGGACCGGTTCCCCGTGCCGCCCTCGGGCCGCGCGGCGCTGGCCGAGGCCGCGGTCATCGCCGCCGCGCTGGAGTCCGCCAGGACCGGCCCCGTCGCCCCGGCGGACCGGGACGTCGCGCTCGCCTACCCGGTCGACTGCTCGGTCGAGGAGGAAGCGGCGTGGCTGGTCCAGGTGGCCGAGGCGCTCACCGTGGCCGGGCTGGTGGAACACATGCGCCACCGGGTGGGGCGCCAGGGGGTGTCCCTTCCGGATCCTGCCGGGGACGCGGCGTCACTTCGACGACCCGGCCCAGGACGGGACGAGGGTCGGTCCGGACAGGGCGGGAGCGGTCGGAGGCAGGGCCGCGCGGAGGGACAGGGGCGGTTCCGGTGACGGGCGCAGGCCGGAGTGGTGCATCCAGCTCGCTATCTCCACTCGGGAGGAACAGCCCAGCTTCTTCATCGTGTCCCGGATGTGGTTGACCACGGTCCACTCCGAGATCGCCAGCCGGTGGGCGATCTGCCGGTTGCTCAGACCGGCCGTCACCAGGCGTGAGACCTCGGTCTGGCGCGGCGTCAGCGGCCCGATCCGGGTTCGGGTGTCCGGGGATAAGGAGCCCACGGGCGTGGCGGCGGGCGGGGCGGGGGCCGGGACGAGGGAGGCCAGGAGGTCGGGGAGCGACACTCTGGAACCCTCGACCAGGGCACGGGAGAAGGCGGCCTCGCCCAGCAGCTCCCGCACCGGCTCCTCCAGCCGGGCCATGGCGAAGTCGGGCGTGCCCGCCTCCTCGGGGAACGCGCCGCGCCAGGTGTGGAAGGCGCCCAGGCCGCGGGCGGTGCCGACGGCGCGTTCGACGACGTCGGGCAGGGCGGGACTGCCCAGCGTGGCGGCGATGGCGCCCAGGACGGCCGGCGGCCCCAGGGCGCGCAGGGCCGACAGGGCCCGCTCGCAGTAGTGCGCCGTGGCCTGCGCGCGTCCCTCCGCGGCCGCGAACACGGCCAGGTGGAGCAGGGCGGCACCGGCGGCGAGCGTGTCGCGCCCCTGCTGGGCGGCGGCCAGCACCTCCAGTGCGGTGGCCGCGGCGGCCGCCGTGTCGCCGAGACGGAACACCGCGAGTGCCGCCTCCAGCGACACGTAGCGGGCCTCGTGGCGGTCGCCGTCGGACCGGTGCAGGTCGGCCGCTTCGAGGAGCAGGGCGGCGCCGCGGCAGGGGTCGGCGGCCAGCAAGCACAGGGCCCGCAGCCGCGTCACCCGCGCGGACAGCCCGGCGGCTCGGGCGGCATCCGCCGTGATCCGGTCCAGCAGGTCCGTGGCGGCCTCGGGCTGGCCCGCCAGGATGCCCGCCTCGCCGAGCAGGAGGTCGACGCGGATCCGGTCGCGGTGGCCGGCCGAGGTCCACGACGGGTCGGGGCGGGGGCGCCCTTCGCCCCAGGTGCTCCAGCCGCCCGTCGCCCGCCAGTAGACGCGGATGCCGTCGACGAGGTCGAGCGCCTCGGCGGTCCGCCCGTGGCGGAGCAGCGTCTCCAGTGCCGTACGGAGGTTGCGTTCCTCGCTCCAGAAGGCGATCAGGCCCGAGCTCTGGTGCCCCGAGACGATCCGGTCGGCGGCGGCGCGGGCCAGGGCCGCGTAGTAGCGGGCGTGCGCCAGCCGGGCCGCGGTGTCCTCGGGCGGCGGGAGCCGGCGCGCGGGTCCGTCCGCCGGCAGCCGGAGCCGGAACCGTGCCGTGCCGTCCAGGCGGCCCGACGGCAGGGTGGAGGCGGTGAGCAGGTGGCCGCGCAGCAGGGTCTCCAGCGCCGAGGAGAACTCCTCCGGCGCGACGGCCGTGATGTGGCGCAGCGCCTCGGGGCCGAAGCCGCCGCTGAACACCTGGCTGTGGGCCAGCAGCCAGCTCGGCGTCCCGTCGGCGGCCCGGGAAGGGGCGTCGCGCGGATCGCCGCCGGGCGGAGAGGAGGCGGTGCCGTCCTCGGCGTGGACCGGGTACGGGACGGTCCGGTCGCCGAGCGAGGCCCACGCCACCTCGGGGCTCTCCAGCGCGGCGACCCGCGCGGTGCGGCAGAGCGCGCCGGGGTTGCCGCCCACCTCGACGCAGGTCCGGGCGATGACCTGCTGATTGTGCAGTTCCAGGGAGAACGCGGGATTGATCGTGCGCAGGCAGGCGAGGTACACCTGCACCGAGGGAACGCGTGCGAGGGCGGCGAGATCCAGCGCCGAGCAGTCGAGCGGCACGGGCAGCGGGTCCACCGGGAAGGCGACGAGGCCGTGGGCCGCGGGGGGCTGGCGGGCCGTGCCGAGAACCACGACGGAGGCGGCGGCGCAGGCCCGTAGCAGCCGGTGGTGGTCCGAGCGGTCGAGGTCGTCGACGAGCAGGAGCGGCCGGGCCCCTCCCGCGTCCCGGCCGGCGGTGAGGCCGGCGAGGACGTCGAGCGCGCCGTCCGCGCACGGTTCGGCCGAGGTCTCCAGGTGCACGGTGGGGGCGCCGGTGGTCGCGCGGTACGCGTGGGCCGCCTCGGCCGCGAGCCGCGTCTTGCCCGCACCGGGGACACCGGTCAGCAGCACTCCGGGGGTCGACGGATCCGTCAGCAGCGCCGACAGGGCGGCGATCTCGGCGTCCCGTCCGACCATGTCGGCGGGGAACGCGGTCGGTGGGCGTGCGGCGGAGGTGCGGGCGTTCTTCACAGACGAGGGCACGGGGATCGTCAAGGACGGCTCCGGGGGGTGGACCCAGGCGGGTGGGGACAGCCAGGCGTTTCAGCTGAGATGAACAACCATTTCGCAGTTTTCACATCCGTTTACCACTTCAGCATGGCTGTCGGCTTCGGGGGTGTCAACTACAGTGAAAATCAACGGATTTGCATGCGCCTGTGCGGGTAGGCGTACTGGCGGACGGCGGCAGAAGGGAGTAGGCGGTGGCCGAAACGGAACCCACGCCGTCGGCACTGAGCCGGAGGATCGACGGACTCTTCCGGCTCGCGCGCAGGCCCGACGGCCTGCCGTTCAGCAACGAGGAGGTCGCCGCCGCGTGCCGGGAGGCCACGGGGGTGTCCTTCTCGACCACGTACCTGTGGCAGTTGCGCACCGGGCGCAGGAACAACCCGACCAAACGCCATCTGGAGGCCCTGGCCCACCACTTCGAGGTCCCGGTCGCCTACTTCTTCGACGACGAGCACGGTGCGAAGATCGCCGCGGAGATCGAACTCCTCGGCGCCCTGCGGGACGCCGGGGTGCGCAGTGTGGCCCTGCGTGCGGTGGGGCTCTCCTCCGAGGCGCTCGGCACCGTCAGCGACCTCATCGACGTGATCGCCGTCCGTGAGGCGGCCGCCCGGCGTGCCCGGGCGGCGGAGGCCCCGCCCGCGACAGAGCCCTGTGGCGACCTGCCCTGAGGGCCCACCGCACGGGTGCGGGACGGTCCCTCCGGACGGTGGGCGGGCGGGTGCCGGGGCGGCCCCGGTCACTGCGGCCGACCGGCGGGGCGGCGCAGGAAGAAGCCCGCGACGGAGCCCCGGACCCGGTCCCCGGCGTGCGGTTCGACCTTCTTGATCATGTGGGGTACGCCCGACCTCAGGACGACCAGCCGGTTGGGGCGCGGGGCGACGTAGTGTCCGACCCGCGAGGTGAGGTGGGCGTCGTGGTCGGCGGGCCGCGCCCCGGGCGTTCCGCCGGAGACGAGCAGTTCGGCGCCCCAGGACGCCTGCCACTCGGGGTGCGCGTAGAACACGAACGAGGCGGCCCGGTCGCCGGAGTCGTCGTGCCAGGCCAGTCCGGAGCCCTGCGGGTAGAGGAAGGGGCGGCAGGTGGAGGCGTGCCAGTCCGTTCCGAACCGCCCGGTCCACGGCTCGATGCGGGTCGCCTCCTCGGCCAGTTGCTTCACCACGGCGTCGGTCGGCCCGCCGGACGGGTACGGAGCGTGGTCGGCGACGCGTCCCGCGAAGTGGCCCTCCGGGTCGTTCAGCGTGCCGGGCCCGCTGAGGGGGCTGCCGTCCAGCAGTCCGTAGACCTTGTTCCACGACCCGTCCCGGCGTCCGTGTACGAAGTGGTAGTCCTCGCTGCGCAGCCCCTCCCACAGGGCGGCTGCGGCCTCGGGGGCGAGGAAGTCGTCGAAGACGGCGAAGTCGTCCGTGCTCCAGGTCAGTTCCATGGGTGTCCTCCGGGGACGGGGAAGGCGGTGCGGCGGGGGAGGGGCGCGGGTGCGAGGGCGGGGCCGGCCCGGTCAGGCCAGGGCGGTGCGGAGGCCCCCGGCGCCCACCGGGACGGGCAGCCGCGCCGCCGCCTCCTGGAGCAGTCGCTGCGTCATGCCCGCCGCCCGCATGTCGCCCGAGCCCAGCACCAGCCGCAGCATCTCGGCCGCCGGTCCCGAACGCCCGTGCGCGAGGTGCACGGTGGCCACGTTCAGGGGACGCAGCCACTCCGGCTGCCGGGCCTCCTTCACCGGCCCCTCGTCGATGAAGGTCACTCCGGGGCAGTCGGACAGCCGTTCGGCGAGGTGGGCCGCCAGCTCCCGGGGCGGCATCGGCTCGCAGTACACCAGCGGCGTCAGCAGGTCGGCCGCGGAGACGGTACGGGGTCCGGCCGCACGGGTCGGGGAGAGCGGCCCGCCCGCCCGGTACAGGTGCCGGGGATCGAGCGGGGTCCGTGCCAGCGGGGTGTGCGGGTACACCCGAAGCCCGCAGGAGTAGCCCACCGACACGCCCCGGTCGGCCAGTCGGCGGATGTGGCGGATCGCGTTCTCCAGGGTGGCGGCCGTCTCGCCGGGCTGGCCGAACAGCACCCCGATCTGGACGTCCATCCACTCCGGCCGTCGCCGCAGCAGCAGACCGAAGGTGTCCTCGACGTCGGACATCCGGTAGTTCTTGTGGTGCCCGCGCAGCATCCGGTCGTCGAAGGCGTCCACCGAGAAGCTCGGGCGCACGCAGCGGGACCGGATCAGGGCGTCCATCAGCCGCTCGGAGAACGGCCTGACGTTGAAGTAGCCGTGCCAGCTCATCACTTCGCCGTGCCGGCTTGCGGCCAGTGCCTCGCACACCTCGATCAGCGCCCCTTCGTAGGGGAGGTTGACCTCGGGGGCGGCCAGATGGAAGTGGGTCAGCCCGTACCGCTCGACGTAGTGTTCCGCCTCGGCGGCGACCGCCCGTGCGGGGCGGGCGTCCACCCTGCCGACGTTCAGCGGATCGACGCAGTACGAGCAGCGCAGCGGACAGCCCGCGTGGCTGCGCAGCGCGGTGGGGATGCCCCGGGCCTTGGCGAACAGCACGTACTCCGGTGCGATCCGCGGCAGCGCGGTGGTGGGCCGGGACACCACGTCGGGCCGCGGCCGCGGGCCGGGCCCCAGGGCTCCGCCGGCGGCGCGCACCAGACCGCCGGGGAGCGTGGACAGCGTCTCGGCGACCACCTGCCGCACGCCCCGTGCGCCGCCGTCGGCGACCAGGTGCTCCAGCAGGGCGGTGAACGCGGTCTCACCGGGACCGGCGAGACCGAAGTCCAGTCCGAGCCGGTCCATCACCTCCACCGGGCAGGAGGTGAACGCCGCGCCGCCCGCCACCACCGGCAGCCCGGGGTCCCAGGCGCGCAGCGTCGCGGTCAGTTCGGCGATGGGCGCCAGGTAGTCCACCACGTCGATCCACCGCCCGTCCGCGCCGGCCGCCGTGTCGCAGGCGACCACGGCGTTGTCGATGTTGCGGATCGACAGCGCGACGAGGTCGGGCCGGGTCCGGTCGAGCACCTCGGTCAGCAGGCCGATGTGGTCGAGCGACTCCAGGAACGGATTGCAGACGGACACCTCGACCGGAAGTCCGCTCTCGGTGACGGCGGCCCGCAGGATCTCCAGTCCGTACGGGCCGACGGGCAGGACCTGGTGGGGGTTGGCGTAGAGCAGGAGGACACGCACGGGCGGCTGCTTTCTCGGAGTTCCCTCGCGGGGGACGGGTCGTGCGGTGGGGCGGTGCGGACCGCTATGCCTGCGGGGCGCGCACCCCCAGGTCCTGTTTCGCTTCGATCGCCCGCCGGAGCGCGGTCAACGCCCGTCCGGCCACCGGGAGGCCGGTGCGGCGGGCGAGGACGGCGCTGAAGAGCAGCGGTGTGATCACCGCGCCGCTGCCGCGCACCGTGCCCAGATGGCGGACCACTGCGTCCAGGTGCGTCGCGGCCGTTTCCGGTTCGCCGGCCCGCAGCGCCCGTACGGCGCGGGCCTGCAGGGCGACGGTGTACTCCGCCCAGGCCTCGGGGGGCGGAAGGACCACCTCGTCGAGCGCGGGCCCGCCCCCCGCGCCGCCGGACCGTCCTTCACCGGAGGCCTCCCGGGCCAGCTCGGCCTGGAGGCGTGACAGCGAGGCCTGGCGTGCCATGCCGAGGGCGGCGCAGCGGTCACCCTGGGCGGTCCACCAGCCGGCCGCGGCACCCCAGTCGCCGGAGCGGGCCGCCAGGACGGCGCGCCAGCCCGCGATGGTCGCGGCCCCGGTGCCCTGGCCCAGGTCGCGCAGCACCTCCTCGGCCTCGTCCATCGCGGAGTCGGCCGCCGCCCGGTCGCCGGACATGTGCCGCACCAGCGCCAGCGCGACGCCGGTGGCCGAGCTCAGCAGCCGGGAGCCGGCGACCTCCTGATGCAGCCGCTCGCAGTCGGCGAGCGCGGCGGGGACCGGGGTGTCGCCGTTGACCAGGGCCATCGCCAGGTTGGCGTAGACCTCGGTCAGGCCCAGGCAGGTCCCGGCGCCGTCGGCCGAGCGCAGCGCGGAGCGCAGTGCCCGCTCGGCTGCGGGGTGGTCGCCCGCCCGCAGGGACTGGAGCCCGGCGTACAGGTGGGCCCCGACCCGGGCCTCGGGCTCCGGGGAGGCGACCGCGGCGAGGTAGTGCGGATCGTCCGGTACGGCGGGCGCGTCGCCGGTCAGGTAGGTGCGGGAGTACAGCGAGTTGAGGCGGGCGTGGATCCGGGCGGCAGGGGTGGCCCGGTCCGGGGCCGCCAGCACGCGCTCGACGCGTGCGAGGGCGGCCTGCGGCATTCCCTGGGTGCCGAGGGCGTACGCCTCCAGGACGTCCAGGTCGTGGCCCCGGGCGGGGTCCGCCTCCGCCAGTGCGCGGGCGCGTCCGGTGAGGGCCGGCACCAGCTCGGGCCGCCCGCGGGAGAGGGCGAAGCGGGCGGCGACGCCGAAGGCGGTCACGGCGGACTCGGCGGCCCGGGCCGTCCGGTCGGAGCCGGGCTCCACCCCGCGCAGCGCGGTGTGCGCCGCCTCCCAGTGTCCCGCCAGCAACTCGGCTACAGCGGGGCGCCTTTCGGCCACCGGTTCCAGGGAGCGCGCGAGCCTGCCGTGCACGTCGGCGGTCTCGGAGAGCGTCAGGCGCCGCAGTGCCACCTCGGCCACGACCGGAAAGGCCGGGGCCAGGCGGCCCTTGTGGGCGTCGGCGGACTCCACGAGACCGGCTTCGAGGAGGCAGGCCGCGGCCGTGGCAACCCGGTCGGGGTCCATCAGGGCGGCCAGGTCTTCCAGGGACAGGTCCCGGCCGGCGGCGGCGAGCAGCACCAGAAGTTCCCGTGCGTCGGTGTCCAGCCGGTCCAGCCGGGCACCGAGCGCGGCGTGCGCGCTGGGTGGCGCCCAGTCGTCGCCGGGCTGGGCGAAGCGGCTGAGGACGACCATCTGCTCGATGTACCGGGGGATGCCGCCGGCCCGTGAGGCGATCTCCTCGGCGGCGGAGTCGGGAGAGGGAAGCGGGGCGGGGGCCGGGGCAGACCCTGGGGCCCCGGTGCCGGTGGACCGGGAGCGGTCGGCGGCGGCCGGGTCGTGCTGCGCGGTGAGCAGCCGGTGGGCCAGCCGCCGCGCGTCGGGCCGTTCGAGGGGCGGCACGGTGAGCCGGTGGTCGCCCCGGCCGGCCAGCGCCTCGGGGGCCGAGACCCCGACCAGCAGCACCACGACCGGCCGCCCCGGTGCGGCGGTCAGCTCGTCGAGGAGGTCCGCCAGTGCCCCGGGGGTCCACTCGCTGTGCTCGACCACCAGGAGCAGGGGCCGCGTGCCCCGCAGGCGGTCCAGTGCCGCGGTGAGCGCGCGGCCCAGCTCGCCGCGGTCCTGGGCCAGGGCCTGCTCGGCGCGCGTGGAGGCGCCGGTCAGCTGCACCGTCACGTCCACCCTGTCGTGGCCCTGCCGTGCGGCGTTCTCGACCTCCTCCAGGAACAGGCAGCAGGCCAGCAGGTCGAGTCCGGTCCCGGCGGGCGGGCAGCGCAGGACGGCTGTGGCCAGGCCGGTGCAGCGGTCGAGCGCTTCGGTGACCAGCCGGGACTTGCCCACTCCGGAGGGGCCTTCGACGCGGATCAGGGTCGGTCCGGTGGCGGCGGCGGCCGCGTCGATACGGGCGGCCAGCTCGCCGACCAGGCCGGTCCTCCCGACGGTGCCCGTGCCGGGGGCCCTGGTGCCGGCCGGGCCGACGATCCAGGCCGGGACGGATTGGGCGAAGCCCTTGGCGGTGATCGGCTCGACCGCCCGCAGCGGGACGTGGTCCTGCAACTGGAGCCGGGTGGCCAGGTCCACGATCACCCCGTCGTCGGGGGCGTGCCCCTGGAGCCGGGCGGCCCGGTTGAGCACCGAGCCGATGACGAAGCTCGACGTCCGCCCGCTGACCGCGACATGACCGGAGGCGACCGCGCACCGCACCGGGAAGTCGCCCAGCAGGAGCTCGCCCAGGCCCCGCGCGTACTCTCCGGTGCGTTGCGCGATGGCGGTGGCGGCGGAGACGGCGGTGGCGGCGGCCGACTCGCCGTTCCCCTCGACGCCGAACACGGCGACGACGGCGTCGCCGATGAACTTCTCCACCTTGCCGCCGTACCCCTCCACCAGGGAGCCGACGAGGGAGAAGTAGCCGTCCAGGACGGCCGCCCACCGGTCGGGTTCGAGGGAGGTGGCGAGCCCGGTGGAGCCGACCACGTCGCAGAAGACGACGGAGACGAAGCGCAGGCCGCTGGCGGGAAGGGCGGGCGCGGGGCCGATCTCCACCCCGCAGGCCATGCAGAAGCGGGCCGCCGACGGGTTGTCCACACCGCAGCCGGTGCACCGGCTCGCGGTGGCTACGATGGGACCGGTGGGCTTGCTCATGCTGTCCTCCCCGTTCTCTGAGCGGCAACCGGGTGGTTCACGACGCTTGCCCCGTCGTGAACCACCCGGTGTTGGCTACGGCCCAGACGTCACCGGTCCGGGGCCGATCCCCTGACGAGGGCCGGCACTACCAGAGGTAGCCGCCGCTGGGGTCGGAGAGCGAGTGGCCCTCCACGTCCGAACCCGCGGCCTCGACCCGGGACTTGACGCTCAGCAGGACGTCGATCTCGTCCTCGGTGAGGGACTTGAGGACCGCCTGCTGGGCGTCGTTGGCGTCGTTCAGGGAGAAACCGGCCTGGGCCAGCTTGTCGATCTTGTCTGCCATGGTGATCTCCTCGGTTGACGAGCCCGCGGGTTTCCCGTACGGGCCGCTGGTTTCCCGGTGCGGCGCACCGGAGTTCAGGGGGGCCGGGCCGGAGGTCGGCTCCTCGGCCGGGCCGGCGCCGTCGTCCGCGCCGGACGGCGGAGCGGTGGGCCGTACGCCGCCGAGCCGGACGGCGACCACGACAGCGGTGAGCAGCAGGGCGGCGCCCGCCAGCAGCAGCAGGCTTCCGAGCCCGATCCACACGACCAGGGCTGCCGCCAGCATGGGGGCCAGTACGTTCAGTACGGCCGGCACGGAATTCATGAGCGCCCACACCCGGCCGGTCAGTTCGATCGGAGTCTCGGAATGGACGACGCTGGGAAAAGTGACCAGAATTCCGGCGCTTGCGATTCCCAGAAGGAAAATTACACACAGCCAGACGGTGGAGTCAATACGCATTTCATGAGAAATGGCGAGTCCTATGGCGACGATGATGCAACCGATCACCAGGACCGACCCCGCCATGGTGGCGAAGGGTCGAAGGCGCGCTGCGAAACGGCCCATGAGCAGCGAACCCGTGACCCCGCCCAATCCGACGGCGGACACCATGTAGCCGATGTAGGAGGCGCCCATTCCGAGCGCCGGCACGATCAGGGCGGCCATGGAGTCGTAGAGGAAGACCACGAACATCAGGCTGCACATGACGAAAAGGAGAGAGCGCAGGAGACGTGATCCGAAAACGTGCTGGAACCCTTCCCCAAGTTCTTTGAAATAATGCAGATCTGCATTCGGGGACGGCGACGACGTGGTGCGCAGGGCACGGGCGGCGATCACCCCGACGAGGAACGTGCACGCGTTGGCCGCGAACACCGCCCGGGGCGACATGAAGGCGACCAGCAGACCACCGAGCGCGGGCCCGAGGATCTTCACCGACTGCATCGCCGTCTGGAGCAGCACGGTGGCGGCCTGGACGCCGTCGGGCGGCACCGAGACCCGCAACTGGATCTGGCCCGCGAGCCCGCCGACCGAGCCCAGCGCCGAACGGACCAGCACAAGACCGGCCGCCCAGTACACCCCGGGGGCGACCACCAGGCCCAGGGTGAGCCCCGCCTGGAGGAGATCGGTGAGGATCAGCACCCGGCGCGACGGCCGGCGGTCCACCAGCACCGCCAGGAACGGGGTCGCGAGGAGCGGCAGCATGCTCGCGGCCACCACCAGCGCCAGATCGCCCGCGCCGCCGTGCCAGACCGTGGTGACCAGCACCAGCAGTGCGACCTGGTCCAGCCAGTCGCCCAGACCGGAGACCACCGCGCTGGTGTACAGCAGCCGGAAGTCGCGGCCCGCCAGCGGGCCCGGAGTCCGCACGCGGCTCATCCGGCGACGGCCACCGGGGAGCGCCGGTGGACCCGGCCGAGCACGTCCTCCATCACCTCGATCAACCCCCTCAGGGAGTGCAGGGCGCTCACCCCGAGCAGCTCCTCCTGCGCCGGGTCGAGCGGCAGCCGGTCGATCAGCCGGTGCACGTCGTCGCGGTGCTGCACGTCCAGCTGGGCGTGCCGGGCGATGGTGCGGAACGACGCCTCCGGCAGTCCGGTCCGGACCGCCAGGTCCCCGGCGAGCCCGGGCCCGGGCGGGTTGCCCTCCAGGACCGCGATGTGCCCCACGAGCGCCACCGGATGCGCGTGGCGCAGCCAGTAGTACTGCGAGCCGACCAGCGAGGCGACGGCCGCCCCCGGCAGCGCCGTGCGCAGCGTCTCGGGATCACCCCCGGCCACCGCGTAGTCGTCGGCCACCCACTGGTCGTGCCCGTACTCCTCACGGATGTGCTTGGCCAGGTAGCGGCCCACCAGATCGGCCACCGGGTCGCCCTGACGGACCGTGCACTGCTCGACGGCCGCCAGCATCAGCGGCACCGTGGCCCGGATCGTCCCGTGCAGCGTCCTGAGCCACTCCAGGTACACCTGATCGCTGTGCGGATGGGTCCACATCTGCCGGGACGCGGCGTCCACCGCCGGCATCAGCAGCCCGATCTTGTGGCGCAGCGCCTGCGACCTCGTCTGCTCCTCCACCGTCAACCGCCTTCCCTCAGGGCCACGCCGAGTGCTGTCACGGAATCCGCGGCACGCCCCGGGCGGCCGGCGATGTCGTACGCCTTCCAGCAACCGCCGCAGACGTTCTCGAAGCGTTCCTCGCGCAGGGCCTCGAAGCCGGGCAGGTCGGCCGCCGCCCCCGGGCCCAGGCGCCCCACCAGCCGCAGCAGCGGATCGTCCCGGAACCCGGTCAGCGCCTGCGCCACGCCCTCGGGCCGCCGGGTCGGGGCACGCAGCGCGGCCGGCCCGTGACCGGTGATCAGCCCCTCGTTGCAGCAGGGGATCACCACCCCGTCGTAGCGGACCGTGGGCGAGCCGAGCAGGGTGCACGCCGCCAACGCCCCCACCTCGTGCCGGCTCCGGATGGCGAAGACCCCCGAGCCCCGCCCGTACCGCAGGGGGGTGATGAGCTTGGTCTCGGCCTCGTCGGCCCACCGCGGGCCGAGCGCCTCCGCCAGCAGCTCCTCGGCCACCCGCGCGCCGTCGCCCGTGTCGAGTTCCTGGACGACGATGCGGCAGCCGGCCCGGTGCGCCGCGCGCAGCGCGCCGACGAAACGGTTGGTCGACACACCGCCCTGGTGGAAGCCGTCCGTGCTCAGGAAGAGCGTGGAGATCCGCGGCAGCAGCCGCTCCACCCAGCCGGGCGCGGAGCCGCTCTCGCGCGCCCAGTACCCGCTGGTGAAGACGACGGTCTCGAGCCCGGCGTCGGCGAACGCCCCGATCGCGTACGGCAGCGCCCGCTGCTCGGCGAAGGGCTCGCCGCCGGAGACCGCCACCGACCGCAGGCCGGGCAGGGCGACGATGCCGGCGACGACGTCGTGGAACACCTCCCAGTCGGCGACCCTGCCGCCGTCCGCGCGGGCGTCCACCGAGCAGTGCGCGCAGCCGACCGGGCACTGGTCGGTGATGTACAGCAGGACCGACTCACCGCGACGCCGGCGCATCGCCTCGGTGTCCGCCAGCGTGGGGCGGCCGCGGGCCGCCCCGGTGTCAGCGCGCGTAGGACGGCTGTTCACGGTCCGCCTCCCATCCCAGGGACACCAGGCCGCCGTAGCGGCTGGAGCGGCGGTCCGAGAAGGCGGTCCCGTCCACCTGCTCGACCATGCGGCGGGCGGCGGCCTCCACCTGCCGCCCGGAGTCGCTGCGCAGGTACTCCGTCACCCGCGCCTCGGCCGCGGCGTCGCCGGACAGCGCGACGCAGTTGCCGCACATGCCCTTGTCGCAGGGTCCGTCCGAGAACCGGGCGGCCACGAAGCTGGGGCCGAGCACGCGCAGCGCCCGGTACAGCTCCCGGCGCAGGAACTTCTCGCGCAGTTCGGGCCACGACTCGCGGGACGCGTGGCCGAGGATCAGGTGCTCCGGCATGCGCCGCTCCACCAGGTCCTGGTTGCAGCAGGCGTAGACGGTGCCGTCGTAGGTGACCAGCGGCCAGGTGATCCGGTCGCACGGGTCGACGGGCGCGACCGGGACGCCGGAGGTGGGCGTGGGGGTCAGCCCGCCGAGCTGGCGGCCGCGGCCGATCGGACTCAGGGTGCCCACCAGGATGGGTACCTGGTCGTCGAACTCGCGGCGGACGTCGTCGATCAGGCCCTGGAGGTAGGGATCGTCGTCCCCCCGCCCGGTGAGCTGGAAGCTCACCTGCGGCACCAGCTCGCGAATGCGGTGCATCGCCCGGAACACGTCGGCCCGGCTCACCTCGCGCTCGTGGAACTCGTCGAGGCTGGCCGCGAAGTGGTCCACCTCGCGGATCGCCGCGGACACCGGGGCGGGCAGCCGCCTGTTCTCCCGGGCGAACCACATGCCCGACAGGACGTACGAGCGGGAGCCCACGGACCGGGCGGTGCGCGCGAGGTCGGCGACGAGCGCGGCCCGCAGCAGCGCCTCACCGCCGGACATCAGCAGCAGGTCCGGCCGGGTCTCGCGGTCGAAGGACTCCACGAGCCGGCGGAACGGCGTCTCGGGATGCTGTTCGCTGGTACTGGAGGAGTCGGTGGAGCAGTGGGCGCACGACAGCGGGCAGCGGCGGGTCAGGGCCAGATAGAGGCCGGCGGCGGGCTTGTTGCGGATGGCGCCGATTTCCAGCAGGTGCACGGGATCACCCCCTTCTCGATGACAGGGCGCTGGCGATCTCCTCGAGAGAGGCGAGCGTCCGCGCGGCGTGCGGGTCGTCGGTGCTGGCGAGGTCGGCCACCAGGGTGGTCAGCCGTTCGGCGGCCGCCGCGTGCCGTCCGGCGGGGCCGGGCCGCGGGCCCGCCAGCGCCAGGGCCGCCGCGCACTGGCGCGCCAGTTCGGAGACCAGCTCCAGGCCGGAGGTCGTGCTGCGCGGGCCCAGCACCGGGTCGAGCACCTCCAGGACGCCGAAGACGGACCCGTCGGTGTCCAGGGGCGCGGCGATGATGGCCTTCGGCACCCGGCCGGTGGAGGCCGCGAAGTCCCGGTTGAACTGCGGGTGGTTGTCGAGGTTGTCGGCGATCACCGCCTCCCCGCTTTGGAAGACCCAACCGGCTATGCCGCTGTAGTCGGGGATGCTCCAGCCCACCAGGCTGTCCTCCCGGGGGTCGGAGATCGCCTCCAGGACGAGGGCCCCGCCCGCCGCGTCGTGCAGGAAGACCGACGAGGCGGGAGCGCCGAAGACAAGCCGGGCCAGCCGGACGGTCGAGCGCAACACCTCGTCGCGCCGGGACAGCGGCGGGCCGCTGAGAGGGGCGTCATGCGCCGGATTCGTCATGGCCGGCTCCTTCGGCGGACGGGGTGGACGGGGTGGACGGGACGGGCACGTCGGACCGGGCGGGCCCATCGGCCGCGTCCGGTACGGCGGAAGCGGTGACAGGAGTGGGGGAGCGGGGTGGGTCTGACGCGTCGGTGAAGTTGTCCGACAGGGAGGCGAGCACGTGCTTGACCTCGCTCACGGGAAGACGCGGATGCTTTCCGAGGATGCGGGCCACGAATCCGGTGACATGGGGCGTCGCGAAGCTGTTCCCGGAGAGGAACGATCGGCCGCCGTCCATCCAGGGGACCTCGATTCCGACACCGGCCGCGAAGAATTCGACCGGGGGCTGCGGACTGACCTCGATGCGCTCCGCGTCGGCGATCTCGTGCGACCCGACGGAGATGACCGAGGGGAAGATCCAGGGGTAGCTGCGGACCGGGCTGTTGTGCGCCGAGGCCACGATCGCCACCCGGTTGAAGTACGCCTCGTCCGCGATGTCGTGCAGGGAGGCCTTGAAGTCGCCCTTGCGCGAGGAGAGGCTGAGGTTGACGACGTGGAAGCGCTCCGCCACCGCCCAGCGCAGGGCGGCCAGGAGCATGTTGCCGTCGCCCGCGAGCCGCGGGCCCAGGATGCGGACGCTGGTCAGGCTCGCGTCCGGCGCGATCCGCCGGATGATCGCCGCGCACGCCGTGCCGTGACCGGCGGCGTCGCCCTGGTCGTCCGGGACGATCCGGTAGCTCGGCCGGCCGTCGCCCGCGGCGTCCTGTTCGACGCGTTCCACCGCGTACGACCCCTCCAGGGGCCCGATCTCGGGATGGTCCGGCGTGACTCCGCTGTCGATGACGCAGATCCGGATCCCCGCACCGCGCGACCCGCCCCAGGCCCATTCCCGGTCCACCGCCGTGGAGGCCGCGACGGACGACCGGTCGACGCGTTCCCCGGCGTTCATGTGGGCGAATCGGATCGTTGCTCGACGAAACGCTTGAGTGGTCAATGGAGCCTTCCGGTCACTCGTGGCTCTCTCGGATGGCGCGACACCGACCCGTCGGACCGGCCGGACCGCCCGCTGTCGAACGGCTGAGCGGTGCCGCGGACCGATTCTGTCCGAGCTCCCGGGCCCTCGGACATCCCAGTTGTCTGGGGTGCGTTCCGGCTGGTCCTGCCCCTCGCGGCGCGGAAACTGACAGTTCTCTGCGCCGGCCGTCGGCTTGCGCGGAGGGAGGGGGAACCCTGTACGCGGGCGGAGGTCCGCCGCGGGAGTGCATCCGGCTCCGCACTGGGCGGTGCAGCGCGAGCGGACCGTGGCGTCCGGCACAGCCGGGGTCCGTCGCCTCTGCTTCCCCGACCGGCCCCGGCCGCGCGGCGCAAGGCCCTGGAGGCCCTCGGGGTCCGCTGGGGCGGCGCGGCGGGCCCGGGGGACGTGACCGACGTCTCTACCCCGGGGGCGCCCCCGTGGCGCAAGGTGGTCGCCATGACCTCAGCCACCTCTTCCCGCCTCCTCGCCCGCGCCCGGACGGGCGGTCCCCGCGAGGACGGACCCGAGATCCTGGAGCACGTCCTCGGCTGGACCCTGGTCGTGCTGCTCGCCGTCCTCGTCACTCGGGCGGGCCTCATGTGAGGCGAGACCCCGGGAACCGTGTGATCTGGGGGTACGGAACGGGCATACTCCCTCCGATCGCCGCGCCCCGCGCGCGCCCGGCAGGGAGGAGCGTCCCGTCATGGCCGACAGCACCGCGGACGGCGTGGAGCGCCGGCTGCCCACCGAAGAGGCCCGGGAGCTGCTCTCCCTCGTGCGTGACATCGCCCGCCGGGAGATCGCCCCGCACGCCGCGGAGGAGGAGGCCGCCGGCCGCTTCCCCCGCGCGCTCTTCGCGCTGCTCTCCCGCTCCGGGCTGCTCGGACTGCCGTACGCCCCCGAGTACGGCGGGGGCGGCCAGCCCTACGAGGTCTACCTCCAGGTCCTGGAGGAGCTCGCCGCCGCCCGGCTCACCGTCGGGCTCGGAGCGAGCGTCCACACCCTGTCCTGCCACGCGCTCGCGGGCTTCGGCACCGACGAGCAGCGGGCCGCGCACCTGCCCGCGATGCTGGGCGGCGGGCTCCTCGGCGCGTACTGCCTCTCCGAGCCCTCCGCCGGATCCGACGCGGCGGCCCTGCGGACCCGAGCCGTCCGGGAAGGGGAGGGGGAGGCGGAGGGGGACTGGGTGATCGACGGGACGAAGGCCTGGATCACCCACGGCGGGATCGCGGACTTCTGCACGGTCATGGCGCGCACGGGCGGTTCCGGCGCGCGCGGCATCACGGCGTTCCTGGTGCCGGGGGACGCGCCGGGGCTGAGCGCCGCGCCTCCCGAGCGCAAGATGGGCATGAAGGGCTCGCCCACCGCGCAGCTCCACTTCGACGGGGTGCGGGTCTCCGACGACCGCCGTCTCGGGGCGGAGGGGCAGGGCTTCGCGATCGCGCTCGACGCTCTGGACTCGGGGCGGCTCGGCATCGCCGCCTGCGCCGTGGGCCTGGCCCGGGCGGCCCTGGACGAGGCCGTCGGGTACGCGCGTGAGCGCCGCCAGTTCGGCCGGCCGATCGCCGACTTCCAGGGGCTCCGCTTCCTGCTCGCCGACATGGCGACCCAGGTCGAGGCGGGCCGGGCGCTGTACCTGGAGGCGGCACGGCTCCGGGACGAGGGCCGGCCCTTCGGGCGGTGCGCCGCGATGGCCAAGCTGTTCTGCACGGACGCCGCCATGCGGGTCACGACGGACGCGGTGCAGGTGCTGGGCGGCTACGGCTACACGGCGGACTTCCCCGTCGAGCGGTACCTGCGCGAGGCGAAGATGCTCCAGATCGTCGAGGGGACCAATCAGATCCAGCGCGTGGTCATCGCCCGTCACCTGGTCGGACCAGAGTCCCGCTGACCCGCACGGTCCGGTCGACCCAGACCGGTCCTGCCGCCAGCCGCGTCCACTCCTGGTCGCGGCGGCCGGGCAGGGTGCGTCCCTGGCTGGCCCAGAGCGAGAGCACGTCCCGGTAGATCGGCGGGTCGGCGGAGACGGGCGGCCTCACCTGTGGCTGTGCCTGGACCTGCGCCTGTGGGGGTACGGGGACCGGTACCGGTACCGGTACGGGCGCAGGCACGGGGGCGGGGGCGGTGACGGCCGCCGGGACGGGTGCGGGTGCCGTCACCGGTGGCGGCGTCGTCACCGTCGGCATCGCCTGCGGAACCGATTCTTCACCGTGCGGCTCGGCCTGTCGGTGCCGACCGTAACCGCTGGGAGTGGTGTACAGCGTGGTCATGCCCGGACCAACGCGCCCCGGGCGGCCCGGGTCACCGCCGAGGGGATTCGAGCGGCAGTTCGTCCGGTACCCGCTGCACGAGTCTGGCCTCCCGAAGAGAAACTGACGTACCGTCAGATCTCCTTTGCCGATCAGGAGGTCAGCCGTGGACGACGACCGGCCCGTCGCACTCGACGAATACCCCGTGCACCAGGCACCGCTCTCGATGAAGCACCACGTCAGCGGCGACCGCAACGCCTACGACCGGTGCATCTTCCACGTCTTCGACCACAGCGGGCGCGCCCTGCTCATCGCCGGCCTCGGGGTCTACCCCAACGCCGGGGTCGTCGACGCCTACGCCACCCTGCGCACCGGCGACCGGTTGCACGCCGTCCGGGCCTCCGACGCCCTCGGCGACGACCGGACGAACCTCTCCGTCGGCCCGCTGACCATCACCGTCGACGAACCCCTCACCCGGCTCTCCCTGCACTGCGCGGCCGACCCCGAAGACCCCGACGGGCTGTCCTTCGACCTCACCTGGACCGGCGACTTCCCCGCCGTCTGGGAGCCCCACCACACCCAGCGCCACGGCGGGCGCCTCACCCTCGAAGGCCGGCGCTTCGTCCAGGCCGGGCACTGCGCGGGCATCGTCCGGGCCGGCGGCGAGGAGTTCACCGTCACGGCGGGGGAGTGGACCGGCACCCGCGACCGCAGCTGGGGCGTCCGTCCGATCCCCGGCGAGGAACCCGGCCGCGCCGCCGAGTTCCGCCCCGAGGGCTTCCACTGGCTCTGGATCCCGATGCGCTTCGACGACCGCTTCCTCATGGTCATCGCCCAGGAGGACGCCGACGGCTACCGCACCCTCAACGAGGCCCTCCTCGTACGGAACGGCCGGCGCGACGCCCAGCTCGGCTGGCCCCGCACCGAGATCGCGTACCGCCCCGGCACCCGCCACCCCGAGCGGGCCACCGTGCACCTCACCGACCCGGCCGGGAAGCCGCTGGAGATCGGCGTCGAGATCCTGGCCTCCTCCCCGCTCGCCGTCGGCGCCGGCTATCCGCCCGCCACCGACTGGCAGCACGGCACCTGGCAGGGCCGCGGCTGGACCGACCGCCGCGTCTACGACCTCTCGGACCCCGCCGCCCATCCCATGGCGGCCTACGGGGTCACCGACCACGCGGCCCGCTTCACCCTCGACGGCCGCACCGGCTACGGCATCTTCGAGCACGGCTCCTTCGGCCGCCACGACCCCAGTGGCTTCGCCGACCACACGTCGACCGCGATCTGAGGAGCGTCCCTTGGCCACCGCGCCGCGCCCCCGCACCACCACCCGTGACCCCGAGGAGCTCGGCCGGCGGCTCACCGCCTGGCTGGACCGGCACCTGCCCGGAGCCGGGGTCTCCGGCCTCGCCGTTCCCGGCTCCAACGGCATGTCCAGCGAGACGCTGCTCTTCGACATCGACCACCCGGACGCCCCCGTGCGCGGCTGCGCCCTGCGGCTCGCGGCCGACCCCGCCGCGTACAGCGTCTTCCCCGTCTACGACATGGCCCGTCAGCACCGGGTGATGCGGCTCGTGGGCGAGCACACCGACGTGCCCGTGCCACGGGTGCTCTGGCTGGAGGAGGATCCGGAACCGCTCGGCGCCCCCTTCTTCGTGATGGCCCGCGCCGAGGGCCGCGTCCCGCCGGACGTCATGCCCTACACGTACGAGGGGAACTGGCTGCACGCCGCCACCGACGCCGAACGTGCCCGCCTGGAGGCCGAGTCCGTCTCCGTACTGGCGCGACTGCACGACCAGTTCCCGGCGAAGGAGGCCGAGTTCCTGCTGCCCGAAGGCGCCGGGAGCCCGCTGCGCCGCCACGTCGACGCCCAACGCGCCTACTACGCCTGGGTGGTGGAGGGTCTCGCGCCCTCGCCGCTCATCGAGTCGGCCTTCGCGTGGCTGGAGGAGCACTGGCCGGCCGACGAGGGACCGGCCGTGCTCGGCTGGGGCGACGCCCGCATCGGGAACATCGTCTACGACGGATTCACGCCCGCCGCCGTCCTCGACTGGGAGATGGCGGCGTACGTCCCCCGCGAGGTCGACCTCGGCTGGACGGTCTACCTGCACCGCTTCTTCCAGGACCTGACCGTCGGCTTCGGGCAGCCCGGACTCCCGGACTTCCTGCGCCGCGACGCGGTCGAACGGCGGTACGCGGAACTGACCGGGCACACCCCGCGCGACATGGAGTTCCACACGCTCTACGCGGCGCTGCGGCACGCGATCGTGATGCTCAGGATCGCGTACCGGCAGGCCCACTTCGGCGAGGTCGAGGTGCCCGGTGACCCGGACGGTCTGATCCTGCACCACGCCACGCTCGCGGCGATGGTGCGGGGAGGCTACTGGTAGCGGCAGGCCTCAGGCCGCGCGCCGCATCTGCGGCACCCGGATCGGACGCGAGCCCGGACCGCCGACGTGCGAGAAGGGCTGCGTGCGCCAGTCGAGCCCCTGGGGGAGCGTCAGGAGCAGCGCGGTGTCCTGCTCCTGGACCCCCAGGACGTCCTCGTCGGCGGGGCGGGCCTCGGAAGCGGCGAGGCCCGTGCCGGAGCAGACCGTCAGGACGAAGGGGTTCCACGGCGTCGGGCAGAGCGCGTGCTCCGGCAGCGCGTCCTCGTCCGCGAGCAGCGCGATGGGCTGCACGCACTCCGGGCAGACGACCCGGAACATCTCAAAGGTGTCGTACGCGTCGAGCTCGTCGGACGTGTCGACCGAATCAACAGGCTCCTGCATTGGGAATCTCCCCCTCGGGTGGGTCGGCCGGATCTGTGCGGCCTCGACCACAGCAAGCACTTCCCATACGGAACTCCGCATAACCGTGAGGCGGTGACCCGGGCCCGGTGCAAACCTGTGGCGTTCGTCACATGCCTGTCGCAGGTGCCCCGTGACAGCCCATAGCGCCCCATACGGGTCCGCCCCGGCTGTGCCCCGGTCCCCCCGGGGTCATAGGGTCACCGCATGGAGGAGCTGGATCGTCAGATCGTGGAGTTGCTCGTCAAGGACGGGCGGATGAGCTACACCGACCTGGGCAAGGCCACGGGCCTGTCCACGTCGGCGGTGCATCAGCGCGTCCGCCGCCTGGAGCAGCGGGGTGTCATCCGCGGCTACGCCGCCGTCGTCGACCCGGAGGCCGTGGGCCTTCCGCTCACCGCGTTCATCTCGGTCAAACCCTTCGACCCCAGCGCCCCCGACGACACCCCCGACCGGCTCGCCGACATCCCCGAGATCGAGGCCTGCCACAGCGTCGCGGGCGAGGAGAACTACATCCTCAAGGTCCGCGTCGCCACCCCGCTGGAGCTGGAGCACCTGCTGAGCCGCATCCGCTCCCAGGCCGGTGTGTCCAGCCGCACGACCGTCGTCCTGTCCACGCCGTACGAGGCCAGGCCGCCGCGCATCTGACGCGCCCGGCCCGCTCGGGGGACCTGCCGGGCGGGGGCCGGACACGCGCCGCCGCTCCCGGCGCCGGGCCCGCCGCACGCCCCGACGGGGGACCTGCCGGACAAACCGGGTCCCGGCAGGTCCTAGCCTGGGGGCATGAGTGAGTCCATGCCGCCCGAGTCTCCCGCCGGACACCGCACCGTGCTGCTGCGCGGGGGAGAAGTCCACAGCCCCGCCGACCCCTTCGCCACCGCCATGGTGGTGGAGCGCGGTCACGTGGCCTGGGTGGGCTCGGAGGGCGCGGCCGACGCCTTCGCGTCCGGCGTGGACGAGGTGGTCGACCTGGAGGGCGCGCTCGTCACCCCGGCGTTCGTCGACGCGCACGTGCACACCACCGCGACCGGGTTCGCGCTCACCGGTCTCGACCTGTCCTCCGCCGCCTCGCTCGCCGAGGCCGCGGAGCTGGTCCGGGCCCATGCCGCCGCCCGCCCCGAGGACCGCATCCTCATCGGCCACGGCTGGGACGCCGCCCGCTGGCCCGAGCGCCGCCCGCTCACCCGCGAGGAGCTCGACGGACTCACCGGCGGCCGTCCGCTCTACCTGACCCGGATCGACGTCCACTCGGCCGTCGTCACCACCGCCCTGCTCGACCTCGTGCCCGGCGTCCGCGACCTGGACGGCTTCCACGACGGCCGGCAGCCCCTCACCGGCGACGCGCACCACGCCGTGCGCGCGGCCGCCTTCGGCGCCGTCTCGCCGCGCCAGCGCACCGAGGCGCAGCGCGCCGCCCGCGCCCACGCGGCCTCCCTCGGCATCGGCACCCTCCACGAGTGCGGCGGACCGCAGATCTCCTCCGAGGAGGACTTCACCGGGCTCCTGGACCTCGCGCGCGAGGAGTCCGGGCCCCGCGTCGTCGGCTACTGGGCCGACCTCGACGTCGAGCGGGCGCGGGCCCTGGGCGCCCTCGGCGCGGCCGGCGACCTGTTCGCCGACGGCTCGCTCGGCTCCCACACGGCCTGCCTCCACGAGCCGTACGCCGATCAGGCCGGGCACAGCGGTTCCGCGCACCTGGACGCGGCCGCCGTCGCCCTGCACGTCGTCGCCTGCACCGAGGCGGGCCTCCAGGCCGGCTTCCACGCCATCGGGGACGCCGCCGTGTCCGCGGTCGTGGAGGGCGTCCGGGCCGCCGCCGAGAAGCTCGGCCTGGCCCGGATCAGGGCCGCCCGGCACCGCGTCGAGCACGTCGAGATGCTCACGCCGGAGACGATCGCCGCCTTCGCCGAGCTGGGGCTCACCGCCTCCGTCCAGCCCGCCTTCGACGCCCTCTGGGGCGGCGAGGAGGGCATGTACGCCGACCGGCTCGGCGCCGAGCGCGCCCGCACCCTCAACCCGTACGCGGCGCTCCTGCGCGCCGGTGTGCCGCTGGCCTTCGGCTCCGACAGCCCGGTCACCCCGCTCGACCCCTGGGGAACCGTCCGGGCCGCCGCCTTCCACCGGACCCCCGAGCACCGGATCTCCGCCCGCGCCGCCTTCACCGCGCACACCCGGGGCGGCTGGCGGGCCGTCGGCCGGGACGACGCGGGGACCCTGGTCCCCGGCGCCCCCGCCGACTACGCGGTCTGGCGCACCGAGGAGCTCGTGGTGCAGGCGCCCGACGACCGCGTCGCCCGCTGGTCCACCGATCCCCGTTCCGGAACGCCCGGTCTGCCCGATCTGTCGCCCGGTGTCGAACTCCCCGTGTGTCTGCGCACGGTGGTGTACGGACAGACGGTGTTCGTACGGCCGAACGAGTGATGTGGGGACATTTCGCACCCCGCACCACGGTCCCGCACGCTTGTCCCCGACCTGCGGATCTTCCCCTCCGGCCTGGCCTTTTGAGGAGTATGCGCAGGTCAAGCGGGTGTTGACAGTCGCCCGCCAGGGGCGGGTAGGTTCACGGCGTCCACCACAGGACGTCCGACCGGACCGCACCCCCACGCCGTGACCGAACGCCGCCCGCGCCTCGGTCGCGAGGGAAGGTTTCTCCGGCGGTAGGTGCGACCCGGGTGGGGCCCGGACGTTCAGTAGACAACGGCTCTCGGTCGACCCGCAGCCAGCGGATCCCAGGTCGGACCGAAGGACGACGGGCCCCGCACCGCACGTCGCGGCCCTTCGAGGGCGCCGCGGGCGCCCGGGGCGCCCCGGTGGACCCGCTCCGCCACCCCTTCCACTCGACCCGCCGCGCCGGAGCACTCCGGGGACCTCGCTATGGTGGGGTCCTGCGTATGTATCCGAAGGGGCAGTAGTGAACGACGGTGGCCAGAGGCGTTACGGCCCGCTCGGCAAGGCCTTGGTGATCATTCCGACCTACAACGAGGCGGAGAACATCAAGCCGATCGTCGCGCGGGTGCGGGAGGCCGTACCCGAGGCGCACGTTCTCGTCGCCGACGACAACAGCCCTGACGGCACGGGCAAGTTCGCGGACGAGATCGCGTCCGAGGACGATCACGTGCACGTCCTGCACCGCAAGGGCAAGGAGGGGCTCGGCGCCGCCTACCTCGCCGGCTTCCGGTGGGGCATCGAGCAGGGTTACGGCGTCCTCGTCGAGATGGACGCCGACGGCTCCCACCAGCCCGAGGAACTGCCGCGGCTGCTCACCGCCCTCAAGGGCGCGGACCTCGTCCTCGGCTCCCGCTGGGTGCCGGGCGGCCGGATCGTGAACTGGCCGAAGTCCCGCGAGTTCATCTCCCGGGGCGGCAGCCTCTACTCGCGCGTGATGCTCGACGTGCCGATCCGCGACGTCACCGGCGGCTACCGGGCCTTCCGCAAGGAGACCCTGGAGGGCCTGGGCCTGGAGGACGTGGCCTCGGCCGGCTACTGCTTCCAGGTCGACCTGGCCCGCCGCGCGGTCGCCGCCGGCTTCCATGTCGTCGAGGTCCCGATCACCTTCGTGGAGCGCGAGATCGGCGACTCGAAGATGAGCCGCAACATCGTCGTCGAGGCGCTGTGGCGGGTCACCGGCTGGGGTCTGACGGCCCGGGCGCAGAAGGTCGGCAAGCTGCTCGGCCGCACGTCCTCCTGACCGCACGCCCCCGCGGTTCCACGCGGCTTCCGAAGGGCCCGGTACGCCTCGCGCACCGGGCCCTTCGCGCTGATCCCTCCTTTACGACGTTCCGGCGGGGCGCCAGGCACACTGGGGACCATGACGACCGGCGCACCGCCTCCCCTCGCCCCGAAGCGCTCACGCGCGCGCACGTTTCTTCCGCTCGGCGTCGCCGCCTGGCTGGTCCTGGAGATCTGGCTGCTCACGGTGGTGGCGAACGCGGCGGGCGGGCTCACCGTCCTCGCCCTGCTCGTCGGCGGAGCCGTACTCGGCGCCGCCGTCGTCAAGCGGGCGGGCCGCCGTGCCTTCCGCAACCTCACCTCGACCTTCCAGCAGGCCCAGGCGGCCGCGCAGACCGGCGTGGCGCCCTCGCCCGCCGACCGGGCCGGCGCGGACGACCGCAACGGCTTCCTGATGCTCGGCGGCCTGCTCCTGATGATCCCGGGCCTGCTCTCCGACGCGGCCGGCCTGCTCCTGCTCGTCCCGCAGGTCCGTTCGTTCCTCGGGCGGTACGCGGAGAAGGCCGTGGAGCGCCGCATGAGTGCCGCGCCTCCCGGCAGCCTCCAGGACGCCTTCCAGCAGGCCCGTATCCACCGCCCGGACGGGAAGGTGGTCCCGGGCGAGGTGATCCGCGAGGAGGCGCCCCAGGGCCCGCGCAGGGCCGACGAGCCCCGCCCGCCCCTGATGCCCTGACCCTTCGCCCCGGGGGGGGCCCCCCCGCGCTCGGGGGGCGCCGCGCGCGGGGGCGCGCGTCGCCCCCCGCGCGGCCGCCGGGCGCGCCGCCCCCCCCCCCGCCGCGCCACCCCCCCCCCCCCCCGGCCCCCCGCGCGGGGGGGGGCGGGGGGCCCGGGGCGTGCCGGGAGCCGGTCGCCCTCCCGCGCGCGGGGAGCGCGGTCGCGCGCACGGCGACGCCGAGGGGCCCGGTACACGAGGTGTGTACCGGGCCCCTCGGCGTTGTGCTGTCGCGGCGGTCCGCTAGGCGGACTTGCGGCTGTCGCGCGGATGCACGGCGATGTTCATGGCGCCGGAACGCAGGACGGCCAGCCTTTCGGCGAGGACCTCCTCCAACTCCTCGCGGGTGCGACGCTCCATGAGCATGTCCCAGTGCGTACGCGCAGGCTTGCCCTTCTTCTCCTCAGGTCCGTCCCCGTCCACCAGGAGTGCCTGGATTCCGCAGACCTTGCACTCCCACTCCGGCGGAATCTCCGCCTCGACCGAGAAGGGCATCTCAAAACGATGTCCCTTCTCGCATGCGTACTCCACCGCCTGGCGCGGGGCCAGATCGATGCCGCGGTCGGTCTCGTAGCTCGTCACCACGAGGCGCGTGCCGCGAAGAGCTCGCTCACTCATGAATCGTGCCTCCCGGGCTTGTCGCCCACAGGACAGGTGTCGCTGTCGTCGTTATCCGGTCAACGTCCGGTCGGCGGTAAAGATTCCCGTGCCGGGTCATGCGTCGCCCGTCGTGCCGCCCCTTGTTGTACCCACCAGTGCCCGTTTTGTCACATCTGGCGGCAGATGTGACCCGGTGTCTTCACCAAAGCAGCACGCAGTAACGGTCCGCCTGGCAGGCCAAACGCGTACACTACCGCCCTTTCACCGCCACGTCTAAATACGGTCGGGTATCGGGTTTCCGGCGGCCTCCACGGCACGCCGGATCGGGACCCGGGCGAGCAGGACGAAGCCGACGGCGAAGAAGATCACCAGGGAGATGATGGCATCCCGGTAGCTCCCGGTCAGCTGATACGCGAGACCGAACACGAGCGGACCCAGCCAGCTGAGCCCCCGGTCGCTCATCTCGTACGCCGAGAAGTACTCCGCCTCCTTGCCGCGCGGCACCAGATGCGAGAACAGCGAGCGGGACAGCGCCTGGCTGCCGCCCAGCACCAGGCCGATCGCGGCCGCCAGGAAGTAGAAGAACACCGGCGACCCGGCCGGCAGGAAGTAGCCCGCCGCCAGGATCAGCGTCCAGACGGCGAGGGATCCCAGAATCGTCCGCTTGGCGCCGTGCGTCCGGGCGAGTCGCCCCATCCCGAGGGCCCCCGCCACCGCGAGCACCTGGACCAGCAGCACCGCCGTGATGAGCGTCGTCTGGTCGAGGCCCAGCTCCTCGGAGCCGTAGATCGAGGCCTGCGAGATCACCGTCTGCACGCCGTCGTTGTAGATCAGGTACGCGAGGAGGAAGGAGAGCGTCAGCGGGTGCCTGCGCATGTCCTTCAGCGTCGCCCGCAGCTGGCGCCAGCCGCTGCCCACCGCCCCCTCACCGGACCTCCCGGCCCCTTCGGGGCGGATCTGCCGGTCCCGCAGCCGCCGCAGCGGCACCACGGTGAAGGCACCCCACCACACCCCGGCCGTGGCCAGGCAGACGCGGACCGCCTCGCCCTCCGTGAGGCCGAAGGAGTCGTGGCCCGAGTAGAGGATCAGGTTCAGGACGAGGACGAGCGCGCCCGACGTGTAGCCGAAGGCCCAGCCGCGCGAGGAGACCGTGTCCCGCTCGTCGGGCTCCGCGATCTGCGGCAGATAGGCGTTGTAGAGCACCATCGACACCGACAGCGAGGCGTTCGCCACGATCAGCAGGAAGGCGCCGAGCAGGTAGCGGTCGCCGTCGAGGAAGAACATCCCCGTCGTGGCCGCGGCCCCCACGTACGCCGCCGCCGCGAGCAGCGGCTTCTTCCGGCCGCTCCGGTCGGCCGCGGCGCCCACCAGGGGCATCGCGAGGACCGCGACCACGATCGAGGCGGACACGGCGTACGCGAAGAGCGACCCGGCCCGCACCGGGATCCCCAGCGGGTGCACGAAGCCCTCGGCGTCCGCCGCCGCCCGCGCCACCGAGGTCAGGTACGGCCCCAGGAACACGGTCAGCACGCTCGTCGAGTACACCGAGCACGCGAAGTCGTAGAAGTACCAGCCCCGCTGCTCGCGCCGCCGCTCGGCGGGACCGGCGGCGTACTCCTCCGGCTCGGTGGTCTCTGCGGTCAAGGCCGCGCCCCCTCGTTCGTCCCCGTGGTCCTCGTGGCCGCTCCCAGGAGGCGGGACGTGCCTGCTCAGACCCACGCGCCGCGCTCGGTCAGGACCGAGCGGAGCGTCTCCAGATGATCGGTCATGATGCCATCGACCCCCAGGTCGAGGAGAGAGTTCATGCGGGCCGGATCGTTCACGGTCCAGACGTGGACCTGGAGCCCGCGCGCGTGCGCCTCCCGCACGAACCGGCGGTCCACCACCGGGATCCCCGCCTGGCGCTCCGGGACCTGCGCCGCGACTGCCCCGGCCCGCAGCGCCGCCGGGATCCCCCAGGAGCGCAGCCGCAGCCCGGCCACTCCGCTCACCCCGTACGAGGTGGCGAGCCGCGGACCGGCCAGGCGCTGTGCCCTGGCCACCCGGGACTCGGTGAAGGAGCCCACGCAGATCCGGTCCCAGGCGCCGGTCCTGCGGATCAGGTCGACCAGCGGGCCGAGGGCCGGCTCGGCCTTGAGGTCCACGTTCCACCGGGCCTCGGGGAACTCCTCCAGGAGGTCCGCGAAGAGCGGCAGGGGCTCCTTCCCGGCCACCCGGGCCTCCCGCACCGCGGCCCACGGCAGGTCGCGGATCCGGCCCGAGGCGTCCGTCACCCGGTCGAGGGTCGCGTCGTGGAACGCGACGAGCACCCCGTCGGACGTCGTGTGCACGTCGGTCTCGAAGTAGCGGTAGCCCGCCGCGGTGGCGCGGCGGAAGGCTTCGGCGGTGTTCTCCAGGCCGTTCGCCGTGCCGCCGCGATGGGCGAAGGCGAGGGGGGAGGGATGGTCGAGGTAGGGGTGGCGTACGCGAGTCACGGCCGCAGTATGGCGCCTTCCGGTGTCCCGGGGGCGACCGAGGAGGGGACGGAGTCCGGCCCGGGGGTGAGCGGGGCGCCGCCGGAGCCCGGCTCCGGGACGGGCGCGGCGTCGTCCGCCGCGCGCTCCGGGATCTCGAACCGGCGCAGGAAGAACTGGGCCAGCGGTCCGATCGCGAGCGCGTACAGGACCGTGCCGACGCCGACCGAGCCGCCCAGCAGGAAGCCGGTGGCGACCACCACGACCTCGATCGCCGTCCGCACCAGCCGGACGGACCTGCCGGTGAGCCGGTGCAGACCGGTCATCAGGCCGTCGCGCGGGCCGGGTCCGAACCGCGCCGCGATGTAGAGACCGGTCGCCACCCCGTTGAGGGCGATGCCCAGCACGAGCAGCGGCACCTGCCGGACCAGGCCGTCGACGTCCGGGACCAGCGCCAGGGTGGCGTCCATCGCCAGACCGATCGCGAACACGTTGGAGACCGTGCCGAGCCCCGGCCGCTGGCGGATCGGGACCCACAGGAGCAGCACCACCGCACCGACGACGATCGACACCGCGCCGATGGTCAGCCCGGTCTTCTCGGCGAGACCCTGGTGGAGGACGCCCCAGGGCTCCAGGCCGAGCCCGCTGCGCACGAGCAGCGCCGAGCTGACCCCGTACAGCGTCAGTCCGGCGTACAGCTGGACCAGCCGACGGGTGAGGTGCCGGCCGTGGAGGCCGGAGGCGATGGACAAGGGACTGCCCCCCAAGGTGGTGGTAGTGGACTGACTCATGACACTCTGTGGCGGGAGATCGTGTGCCAACCATGGCCAATCCGAGGAAGGTGGACTGATTTCCATGGCTCAGTGGACTTCGGCGGTGGGGCCGGCCCAGCTCGCCCGGCAACTCCAGGCGCAGCAGCCCCGGCCCGCCGGACCCGGCGCCCGCAAGCCGCCCGCCTACCGCGCCCTGGCCGACGGCATCCGGCTGCTCGTCCTGGAGGGACGCGTCCCGGTCGCCGCCCGCCTGCCCGCCGAGCGGGAACTCGCCCTCGCGCTCACCGTCAGCCGCACCACCGTCGCCGCTGCCTACGAGGCCCTGCGCACCGAGGGCTTCCTGGAGTCCCGGCGCGGCGCCGGAAGCTGGACCGCCGTGCCCGCGGGGAACCCGCTGCCCGCGCGGGGCCTCGAACCGCTGCCCCCCGAGTCCCTCGGCTCGATGATCGACCTCGGCTGCGCGGCGCTCCCCGCGCCCGAGCCCTGGCTCACCCGGGGCGTCCAGGGCGCCCTGGAGGAGCTGCCGCCGTACGCCCACACCCACGGCGACTACCCGGCCGGGCTGCCCGCGCTGCGGCAGATGCTCGCCGACCGGTACACCGCGCGCGGGATTCCCACGATGCCCGAGCAGATCATGGTCACGACCGGCGCCATGGGCGCGATCGACGCCATCTGCCACCTCTTCGCGGGGCGCGGCGAGCGGATCGCCGTGGAGTCGCCCTCGTACGCCAACATCCTCCAGCTGATGCGCTCGGCCGGTGCCCGGCTCGTGCCCGTCGCCATGGCCGAGGGGCTCGGCAGTTGGGACCTCGGCCGCTGGCGCCAGGTGCTGCGGGACGCGGCGCCCCGCCTCGCGTACGTCGTCGCCGACTTCCACAACCCGACCGGCGCGCTCGCCGACGAGGACCAGCGGCGGCAGCTGGTCGAGGCGGCCCGCTCGGCCGGCACGGTCCTCGTCGTCGACGAGACCATGGCCGAGCTGCACCTGGACGACGACCTGGAGATGCCCCGGCCGGTCTGCGCCTTCGACCCGGCGGGCGCCACGGTCCTCACCGTCGGCTCGGCCAGCAAGGCGTTCTGGGCGGGCATGCGCATCGGCTGGGTGCGGGCCGCGCCCGACGTCATCCGCTCCCTGGTGGCCGCGCGCGCGTACGCGGATCTCGGCACGCCCGTCCTGGAGCAGCTCGGCGTGAACTGGCTCATGCGGACGGGCGGCTGGGAGGAGGCGGTGAGCCTCCGCCGCGAGCAGGCCAGGGAGAACCGGGACGCGCTGGTCTCCGCCGTCCGCCGGGAGCTGCCCGAGTGGGAGTTCTCGGTGCCGCGCGGCGGTCTGACCCTCTGGGTCCGCACCGGAGGCCTGTCCGGCTCCCGGCTCGCGGAGGCGGGGGAACGGGTGGGCGTCCGCGTCCCCTCCGGGCCCCGCTTCGGCGTCGACGGCGCCTTCGAGGGCTTCGTCCGGCTGCCGTTCACCGTCGGCGGCCCGGTCGCCGACGAGGCGGCCTCGCGGCTCGCCGCCGCGGCCCGCCTGGTCGAGTCCGGCGCGGGGAGCGGGGGAGCCGAACCGCCGAGGTCGTTCGTGGCCTGACGGGTCGCCCCGAGACGGACGAAGGGTGGGCCCCCCCCCCCGGGGGGGGGCCCCCGGGCCGGGGGGAGGCACGCACCCCCCCCCCCCGGCCCCCGCGGCCGGCTCGCGCGGCGGCGCCCGCTCAGCGCTCCTCCGCGCCCCTCTTCCGTCGCTCTCAGCCCTCCGCCGGGACCGGCGTCTGGAACGGGGCCGGGCCCGGATCCGCCTCGGCCCGGGGCGCCGGGGCCGGCTCGGTGGACGCGGCGGGCACCGTCTCCACCGTGGTCGTCGCGAGCGACACGGTGTCCGTGACGGTGAGCGCGTCCGGGGCCTTCACCATGATCACGGGCGGGGTCGTGGGCGCGGGCGGGGCGGTGACCGCCCGGCGCTCCGGGAGCAGCTCCAGGACCGCCCGGCGGTGCGTCTCGCTCGTCGCCTCGTCGTACGGGTCGGGCGTCGCCGGCACCTGCAGCCGCAGGACCGGTCCGGTGCCCAGGCGCGCGTAGCCGCGGCCCGCCGGGACCTCGGGCGTCGGAGTGGTGTGCGGCCGGGCGCCGAGCACGGCCGCGACCTCCTCGGGTGCGGCGGGGCCCAGGACGATCCGGGCGCGGGTGTGGGTCCGTACCGCCTCGCTCAGCGTGTCCGCGTTGTCGAACTGCTCGGCCACCACCACCGTGACCTGCGCCGCGCGCCCGTGCCGCAGCGGCACCTGGAGCAGCTCCTGCGGGTCGGGGCGGCCGTCGGCGGCGGCCAGGTCGCCGAGGACGCCCGGCCGGTCGAGCAGGATCCACAGGGGACGGCGGGTGTCCTCGGGCGCGGGCTGCCCGGCCTGCCGGGCCCGGTTCGCGGCGATCAGCCGCCGCTCCGTCTCGTGCGCCGCCCACTCCAGGGTGGCGAGGGCGCCGGGGAGCCCGCACTCGACCGCGAGGACTCCGTCCCGGCCGGTCAGGCACGCGTACTCGCCGGTCCCGCCGCCGTCGACGATCACCACGTCGCCGTGGGGGAGGGCCTGGAGGGTGATCGAGCGGAGCAGGGAGGTGGTGCCGCTGCCGGGCCGGCCGACGGCGAGCAGGTGCGGCTCGGCGGAGCGGGGACCGGTGCGCCAGACGACGGCCGGCGCGTCCTGGGTCCCGTCCTCCGAGACGACGGGCACGGTCC
Source organism: Streptomyces sp. NPDC059695 (assembly GCF_042733785.1). Taxonomy (NCBI): domain Bacteria; kingdom Bacillati; phylum Actinomycetota; class Actinomycetes; order Kitasatosporales; family Streptomycetaceae; genus Streptomyces; species Streptomyces sp. NPDC059695. Next base: position 68,798 of record NZ_JBHWFF010000025.1, read on the forward strand.
GCTGCACGGCCTCGGCGTCGGTGAAGCCGAGGACGGTCTCGCCCGGAACCGTGACGAAGCGCTGGGCGGCGATCGTCGTGGGCAGGGCGGGCAGCACGCTCAGGTCGAGCCGGTTGCCCTCCTCGTCCCAGTCGAAGCGGTACTCGCGGCCGCGCCCCGACTTGGCGTGCAGCAGCTGCTCGATCCGGGCACGGGCGGCGGGCTCGCCGTCGGTGAAGTACGGGGGGTAGGCGATGCGCAGCCGGCTGAGCCGCCCGTCCGCGTCGAAGGCGTACTCCCCGAAGGCGCCGCTCCAGTCGCCGCCGTGGGCGAAGAGCGGCGCGGGGTCGTCGGGGACGGAGAAGTACGGCACGAGGGCCTCGTACAGGCCCTTGAGCCGGGCGATCTCCGCGTCGTCGGGCCCGGTCTTCACGACCGGGCGTTCACGGCCCTTCCAGGCGGCGGCGCCCATGAGCAGGACGAGCGCGAGGAGCGGCCCGTACGGCATGAGGGCGACGACGAGGACGCAGGCCGCGACCAGGAGCAGCGTGGGACCACGCCGTTCCTTGGGGGTCGCGGCCCACCTGGCACGCGCGCTCGCGGCCAGCTTCCGCAGACCACGGGAGACCGTGATCAGTGGATGGAGCACGTCGGTGGCGCTGTCGGCGGCCGTGCGCGCGATCTCTCGACTGCGAGCGATCTGTGCGCTGCCGCTGCTCAGAATGCGGGGGAGTGGTCGCCGGGCCACGAAGAACTCCTGAATCGGTGGAAGGGACTGGAGGGCGTCAGAACTTGATCCCGCCCAGGAGGCCGGCGAGGCTCTGGCCACCCGCCGTGATGCTCGGGGCGATGGCGGTGCCCGCGAGGTAGAAGCCGAACAGCGAGCTGACGAGGGCGTGCGAGGCCTTCATCCCGTCCTTCTTGAAGAACAGGAAGCAGATGATGCCGAGCAGGACCACGCCTGAGATGGACAGGATCATTGGTTGTTCTCCTGGTTGAGGGGACAGTCACCATGAGTCCTTCCAGGTTCACAGCAAGTATCTATGTGACTAAAGGTGCATTAGAGTGAAAATCGGCTGATTTCACTTGAGCGGCGGACACCGGACGCCTCGCCGGGTGGCGAAATGCCCGGCGTGCGCTAAGGACGGGCCCGGGGCCGGATGACGTGATCTTTGCCTCGGCCGGGCGCGGTCATGTCGCCCGACGGGCAGTACCCTGTCGATTCACTCGTACGGCCGCGCTTGCCGTGCACACGACGACACAGCAGGAGAGAGGCGGTCCCACCCGATGAGCGAGACTCCGGAGCCCGAGGTCATCGAGCTGGCGTCCAAGGTCTTCGACCTCGCACGCACGGGTGACGCCGACGCCCTCGCCGCCTACGTCGACGCCGGCGTCCCCGCGAACCTCACCAACGACCGGGGCGACACCCTCGTCATGCTCGCCGCCTACCACGGCCACCCCGCCGCGGTCACCGCCCTCCTGGAGCGCGGCGCCGAGGCCGACCGCCCCAACGACCGCGGCCAGACCCCCCTCGCCGGTGCCGTCTTCAAGGGCGAGGACGCCGTCGTCCGCGCCCTCCTCGCCGGCGGCGCGAATCCGGAGGCCGGGACTCCGTCCGCGCTGGACACCGCCCGCATGTTCGGCAAGACCGAACTCCTGGAGCTCTTCGGAGCCAGGTGAACGGCGACTGAACCCCAGGTGGGGCAGCGTCGTAAATGTGGTCGCGGTGGCGAAATGGGTGGGTCATCATGACGTCGGGTCCGGCAAAACGGGCCACCGACGAGAGGCTGAGGAAGATGGTCACTGGCAGGCGAACAACGACGGCGACGACGGACGGCCCCGAATGTTGCCGCACGGCCTAGGCGTACGGGCGATGAACCGCCCGACCGGGCATCCCCCGGTATCCCCCGGTCGTGTCGACAGCTTGATGTGAGGCGTCTTCCCATGTTCGAACCAGTCATAGCGCCGAGCGGCACCCTGCTCGGCCTGCTGCAGCGGGGCCGCGGCGACGGCACCCTGCACGCGCTCGCCGCGCCACGCGCCGAGGCCCTCGCGGCCCTCAACCACTGCGTTCTCGACGACCCCCGCCACGACTGGCAGGTCGAGAACCGCTCCCTCTACTACGCCCGTCTCTACCTGGACCTCCACGGAGGCCTCGAAGAGATCGAGGCGCACCTCTTCGGTGCCGAGGACCACCTCGACACCGAGGAGTCGCGGACCGGGCTCGCGCTCGCCGTCCTCGGGCACCTCGCCTCCTACGGCCGCCAGGACGCCCTGCTGCTGCTCCGGCGGTACGCGGCGACCGGCGTCAACTGGGCCTGGGCCCTCGACGAGCTGGCCCTCCGCGACGACGACGCCGGACTCCGCGCGCTCGCCCTGCCCGTACTGGCCCGCTTCCCGGCCGACGCCGAGGGCGACGCCGAACTGGCCGTCGTCGTGCGCGACGCCTTCGAGCCGCGCCCCTGGCGGCTGTGGGCCGAGGACCCGCGCGAGGCCGTCGGCGCCCGCGTCAGGGCCGCCCGCGACCAGGGCTCCTTCGACCGCTGGCAGCGCCAGATGCGCCCCGCCGGGCCCCGCCCCGGCTGGAGCGTCAAGGCCGTCCTGGACTGGGCGCAGGAGGGGTACGAGCGCGGTGCCGTGCTCCACGGCCCCGCCGCCCGCTGCCTGGCCGCCGTCGCGGGGCCCGAGGACCGGCCCGAGCTGCTCGCCGCCGCCCGGCACGGCGGCGCGGGAGCCCGCGGCGCCGCCCTGCACCACCTCGCCGCGTCACGGGACCCCGCCGTCCTCGATCTCGTCGAGGCCGCCGCCGACGGCGACTCCCGCGAGGTCGCCGACGCCGCCGTCGCCGCGTACCGGCGCATGTGCGGCGACGACGCCGTCGCCCGCGCCCGCGCGTGGGTCCGGCGCACCGACGCCCTCGGGACGGCCGCCGCCGAGGTCCTCGCCTGCCGCGGCACCGCCCAGGACGCCGGCCTCGTCCTCGGTGCCCTGCGCGGCACCATCCGCTCCGCGGGCCCCGACGCCCCCGAGCTCGCGTGCCTCGTCGACGGCGCCGAGCGCCTCGGCATCACCTGCGCGGCCCCCGTGCTGCGCCACGTCTACCGCGAGACGACCTCGTCCCAGCTGCGCGGCCGCGTCGCCCGCGCCCTCGCGGCCACCGACACCTCCTTCGCGAACGGCTTCGCCGTCGAATGCCTCTGGGACTGCGAGGAGACCACCCGCGAGGTCGCGGCCCAGCACGCCGAGACCGGTGACGTGCGCGTCGCCGAACGATTGCGCCGCCTCGCCGCGGACCCGGCCGAAGAGGTCGAGGTCCAGACGGCCGTGCGCAACCGGATAGGGCCGGACCTCCAGGTCTGACCCCGGCTCCGGGGCAGCGACAGATCCGGCCACCCCCTCCCGGCCCGACCTCGCGCACCCGAGCCACCCGCCACCCGGCCCCCGGGGCGGCGCGGCCTGCGGCGGAGAACCCGCCGACGTGGCCCCGCCCCGGGGGCCGGTGCGCTGTCCGGGGGCGGATCCCGGAGGGCGGGGCGCCGTCCGGGCCGGATCTCCCGGGGCCGGTGTGCCGTCCGGGCCGGATCCCGGAGGGCACGCCGGGGAAACGCTCATGGGACGTTCCCTCCCCGTCCAGATCCACGTTGGCGGGGACACGCCGAGCGCGACGACAACACCCGTATGCGTGTCGTCATCGTCACCGAATCCTTCCCTCCCGACGTCAACGGTGTGGCGCACTGCGCCCTGCAGACCGCGCGCCACCTCGTCCGGCGGGGCCACACCCCGCTCGTCATCGCCCCCGCCGTCGCCGACCAGGCCGCGGACGCCGACGCCCCCTGCGCCGTCGTCCGGGTGCCCTCCCTTCCCCTGCCCGGCTATCCGCAGGTACGGGTCGCCCTGCCCAGCCGCCGGGTCGCCGCGGCCATCGCCGCCCACCGCGCCGACCTCGTCCACCTCGCCGGACCGTTCGTCCTCGGCGTGCGCGGGATGACCGCGGCCGCCCGGCTCGGCCTGCCGGCCGTCGCCGTCTACCAGACCGACCTCGCCGGCTACGCGCGCACGTACGTCGGGACCGGCGAGGGCACCGCCTGGCGCCGCCTCCGCGCCGTGCACGGCGCCGCCGACCGGACCCTCGCCCCGTCCTCCGCCGCCGTCCGCGACCTGGAGGCCCACGGCATCGGCCGCATCCGGCTCTGGGGACGCGGCGTGGACACCGTCCGCTTCCGCCCGGACCTGCGCGACACCGCACTGCGCCGCGAGCTCGCCCCCGACGGGGAACTCCTCGTCGGCTACGTGGGCCGGCTCGCCCCCGAGAAGCGGGTGGACCTGCTCGCCGGAGTCCGCACGCTCCCCGGAGCCCGGCTCGTGGTCGTCGGGGACGGACCCAGCGGGCCCGCCCTGCGCGCCGCCCTGCCGGACGCCCGGTTCCTCGGCCGCCGCACCGGTGACGACCTCGCCCGGATCTTCGCCTCGCTCGACGTCTTCGCCCACACCGGCCCGTACGAGACCTTCTGCCAGACCGTCCAGGAGGCCATGGCGAGCGGGGTCCCGGTCGTCGCACCGGCCGCCGGCGGGCCCCTGGACCTGGTCGACCACGGACGTACCGGGCTTCTCGTGCCCCCGGGCGACCCGGACGCGCTGCGCGGGGCCGTCGCCGCACTCGCCGCCGCGCCCGGCACGCGCGCGGAGTACGGCCGTGCCGGCCGTGCCGCCGTCGAGGGGCGCACCTGGGAGGCGCTCGGCGACGAGCTGATCGGCCACTACCTGGAGGTGCTGCGCGAGCGGACGGCGGTGGCGGCGTGAACGGCGCACCCGCGGACGGCCGCCCCGCGGAGCGGGCGACCGGGCTCCGGATCGTGCGGCTCGCCAACTTCGTGACCCCCACCTCCGGCGGCCTGCGCACCGCCCTGGACCAGCTCGGCCGCGGCTATCTGGCCGCCGGCCACGAACCCGTCCTCGTCGTCCCCGGCGACGCCGCGAGCGACCGCCGCACCGAGCAGGGCCGGGTCGTCACCCTCCCCGGCCCCGTGCTCCCCGGCACCGGCGGCTACCGGGTGCTCGCCGACCGGCGCCGGGTCCGTCGGCTCCTCGACGAGCTCGCCCCCGACCGGATCGAGGTCTCGGACCGCACCACCCTGCGGTGGACGGGGGAGTGGGCCCGCCGCGCGCGCGTGCCGTCGGTCATGGTCTCCCACGAGACCGCGGACGGGGTGCTGCGCACCTGGGGCGTGCCGCCCGCGCTCGCGTCCGGCGCCGCGGACCGGCTCAACCGCCGCACGGCCTGGGCCTTCGCGCGGATCGTGTGCACGACGGAGTGGGCGGAGCGCGAGTTCGTACGGATCGGGGCGCGGAACGTCGTACGGGCTCCGCTCGGCGTGGACCTGGAGCGCTGCCGGCCCGGCCGGGGCGGGACCGCGGCGCGGGCCCGGTACGCGGACGGGCAGCGGGTGCTGCTCCTGCTGTGCTCGCGGCTCTCGGTCGAGAAGCGGCCGGGGACGGCCCTGGACGCCCTGGAGGAGCTGCGGGGCGCGGGGATCGCGGCCGCGCTCGTGGTCGCCGGGGACGGGCCGCTGAGGGGCGCCCTGGAGCGGCGGGCGCGCGAGCGGCGCCTCCCGGTGCGGTTCCTCGGGCACGTCGCGGACCGGGAGGCCCTGGCCGACCTCCAGGCCGCGGCCGACGTGTGCCTCGCCCCGGGGCCCGCGGAGACCTTCGGCCTCTCCGCCCTGGAGGCGCTCGCCTGCGGGACGCCCGTGGTGGTCAGCGCCTCCTCGGCGCTGCCCGAGGTGGTCGGCACGGCGGGCGCCTCGGCCGCCGACACCCCGGCCGCCTTCGCCGACGGGGTACGGGGGCTCCTGGCGGCACCGGAGGGTGTGCGCCGCCGGGCGGCACGCGCGCGTGCGGAGGGCTTCTCGTGGGACCGGGCGGTCGCCGCCTTCCTGGACGCCCACGACGCCGCCCCGGCACCCCGGGCGCTCGCCCCCGAGAGGGTCCGGCGATGACCCGGGAGGCGGCGGCCACGGCCGTCCCGCGCGCAGAACGGGGCGCCGGGGCCGGTGGGGCCGCCGGAGGGACCGACGGCGGGCCGCTGCGGTTCGTCGTGCTCGGGGACTCCTTCAGCGAGGGGCTCGGGGACCGGGTCGGCGGGGCGTGGCGGGGCTGGGCGGCGCTGCTCGCCGACGGCCTCACCGAGGGCGGGGTGACCGAGGGCGGGCTCGGCGAGGGTGGGCTGACCGAGGGTGGGCTCGGCGAGGGTGGGCTGACCGAGGGTGGGCTCGGCGAGGGCGGGCCGACCGGCGGCGAGCTCGGCGAGGACGGGCCCGCCGGCTGCGCTCCCGTCGGCGGCGCTCCCACCGGCGGCGGGCGGGAGACGGTCTTCCTCAACCTCGCCGTCAGCGGGGCGCTCAGCTCCGACGTCGCCGCCGCGCAGGCCCCCGCCGCCCTCGCGTTCCGGCCGCACCTCGCCTCCGTCGTCGTCGGCGTCAACGACACCCTGCGCCACGGCTTCGACATCGCGCGTCTCGCCCGAAGCCTCGACCGGGTCTGCGCCGACCTCGACGCCCACGGAGCCGTACTCCTGACGGCCTGCCTCCCCGACCCCGGCCGGATGCTCGGACTGCCCCCGCCCCTGGCACGCCCGCTCGCCCGGCGCCAGCGCTCCGTCAACGCCGTCGTGCACGCGGTGTCCGCCCGGTACGGAGCCGTCCACCTGCACCTGGCCGACCCCGCCTGGACCGAGGACCGGGCCCTGTGGAGCGCCGACCGGCTCCACCCCGGCGAGCGCGGCCACCGGGCCGTCGCCGCGGGCTTCCACCGGCTCCTCGCCGCCCGCGGGCTCGCCCACGGCGCCCCGCCGTCGCCGGAGCCCGCCCAGCCGCCCCCGACCCGCACGGAGGCCCTGGTCTGGCTCGCCACCGCCGGCACCGGCTGGTTCCTGCGCCGCAGCCGCGACCTGCTCCCGCAGCTCCTGCTGCTCGCGGGCGCCGAACTGCGGCACTGGGCCGACGGCAGCGGCACGGCGTCGCTCGACGCGCGCGCGGACGACGCCCTCGCGGCCGCCCTCGCGGCCACAATGGGGAGATGACCGGGCGCTGGGAGTTCTGGATCGACCGGGGCGGCACCTTCACCGACATCGTCGGGCGACGGCCCGACGGCGGGCTCGTCACCCGCAAGGTGCTCTCCCACGACCCCGCCCGCCGCCAGGACGCCGCCGTCGCGGGCATCCGCCTCCTCCTCGGCCTGGGCCCGGACGACCCCGTCCCCGCCGACCGGATCGCCGTCGTCAAGATGGGCACCACCGTCGCCACCAACGCCCTCCTGGAGCGGCGCGGCGAGCCGACCGTGCTCCTGATCACCGAGGGCTTCCGGGACGCGCTCCGCATCGCGTACCAGAACCGGCCCCGGCTCTTCGACCGCCGCATCGTGCTGCCCGAAGCGGTGTACGCGCGCGTGATCGAGGTTCCCGAGCGGGTCGACGCGCACGGCGCCGTCGTCCGCCCGCTGGACGAGCCGGCCGTCGCCGCCGCCCTCGCCGCCGCGTACCGCGACGGCCTCCGCTCCGCCGCCGTCGTCCTCCTGCACGGCTACCGGCACCCCGGGCACGAGGCGCGGGTCGCGGCGGCGGCGCGTGCGGCCGGCTTCACCCAGGTCAGCTGCTCGCACGAGGTCAGTCCGCTGATCAAACTGATCCCGCGCGGGGACACCACCGTCGTCGACGCCTACCTCTCGCCGATCCTGCGCCGGTACGTCGACGAGGTCGCCCGGGAACTCGCCGGAATCCGGCTCATGTTCATGCAGTCCAACGGCGGACTCCGGGAGGCGGCCCACTTCCGCGGCAAGGACGCCGTCCTGTCGGGTCCGGCGGGCGGCGTCGTCGGCATGGCCCGTACCTCGGCGGGGGCGGGGCACGACCGGGTCATCGGCTTCGACATGGGCGGCACCTCCACCGACGTGTCGCACTACGCGGGCACCTTCGAGCGTGAACTCGGTACACAGGTCGCCGGGGTCCGGATGCGGGCGCCCATGATGAGCATCCACACCGTCGCGGCGGGCGGCGGCTCGGTCCTCCACTACGACGGCCGCCGCTACCGCGTGGGCCCCGACTCGGCCGGCGCCGTCCCCGGGCCCGCCTGCTACCGCCGCGGCGGCCCCCTGACGGTGACCGACGCCAACGTCATGCTCGGACGCGTCCAGCCCGACCACTTCCCCGCCGTCTTCGGCGCGACCGGGGACCTCCCCCTCGACCCGGACGCCGTACGGGAGCGGTTCACCGCCCTCGCCGGGGAGGTCGGCGGCGGCCGCACCCCCGAGGAGGTCGCGGCGGGCTTCCTGGAGATCGCCGTCCTCAACATGGCCAACGCCGTCAGGAAGATTTCCGTGGAGCGCGGCCACGACGTCACCCGCTACGCCCTGACCAGCTTCGGCGGCGCCGGCGGCCAGCACGCCTGCGCCGTCGCCGACGCCCTGGGCATCGACACCGTCCTCGTCCCCCCGCTGGCCGGAGTGCTCTCCGCCTACGGGATCGGCCTCGCCGACGCCACCGCCCTGCGTGAGCGGTCCGTCGAGGCCGGACTCGACGTCCCCGGAACCCCCGGGCGCGTGACGGCCCTCTGCACCGAACTCGCGGACCGCACCCGCGAGGAGCTGCGCGCCGACGGACTCCCCGACGCCGCGATCACCACACACGCGCGCGTGCTCCTGCGGTACGCGGGCACGGACGCGAGCCTTCCCGTCGACCTCGCCTCCCCCGACGAACTGAGAACCGCGTTCACGGAGCTCCACCGCGCGCGGTACGCCTTCACCCTGGACCGGCCGCTCGTCGTGGAGGCCGTCACCGTCGAGGCCGTCGGCCGCGCGGGGCCGCACGGCCCGGTCCACGTCGCCACGGAAGAGCGCCCCGCCGCCCCCGCCCCCGTGGCCACCGTCCGGATGCACAGCGCCGGCACACCCCACGACACCCCGCTGCACCGCCGCGCGGACCTGCGGCCGGGCGACGCCGTGGACGGGCCCGCGATCCTCGCCGAGGCCGACGCCACGACCGTCGTCGACACCGGCTGGCGGGCCACCGCCACGGAGGGCGGCCACCTCCTGCTGCGCCGCGTCGTCCCCCGCCCCGCGCGCGTGGCCGCCGGCACGGACGTGGACCCCGTCCTCCTGGAGGTCTTCAACAGCCTCTTCATGTCCATCGCCGAGCAGATGGGCGTCCGCCTGGAGAACACCGCCCAGTCCGTCAACATCAAGGAACGCCTCGACTTCTCCTGCGCCCTCTTCGACGCCCAGGGCAACCTCATCGCCAACGCCCCCCACATCCCCGTCCACCTCGGCTCCATGGGGGAGTCCATCAAGGAGGTGCTCCGCCGCCGCGCGGACGACCTGCGCCCCGGCGACGTGTACGCGATCAACGACCCGTACCACGGCGGCACCCACCTCCCCGACGTCACCGTCGTCACCCCGGTCTTCGACGACACGGGCGGCGAACTCCGCTTCCTGGTCGCCTCGCGCGGGCACCACGCCGAGATCGGCGGCATCACCCCCGGCTCCATGCCCGCCTTCAGCCGGACCGTCGACGAGGAGGGCGTCCTCTTCGACGACTGGCTGCTCGTCCGCGACGGACACCTCCGGGAGACCGAGACCCGCGCACTGCTCACCGGCGCCCGCCACCCCTCCCGCGACCCGGACACCAACCTGGCCGACCTGCGCGCCCAGATCGCCGCCAACGAGAAGGGCATCGAGGAACTGCGCCGTACCGTGGCGGAGTTCGGCCTGGACGTCGTCCAGGCCTACATGCGGCACGTGCGCGCCAACGCCGAGGAGTCGGTGCGGCGCATCGTCGCGCGCCTCGACGACGGGGCCTACCGCTACGAGACCGACGGCGGAGCGGTCATCCAGGTCGCCGTCCGGGTCGACCGCGAACGGCGCTCCGCCGTCATCGACTTCACCGGCACCTCACCCCAGCTGCCCGGCAACGCCAACGCGCCCACGGCCGTCGTCATGGCCGCCGTCCTGTACGTCTTCCGCACCCTCGTCGACGAGGACATCCCCCTCAACAGCGGCTGCCTGGAGCCCCTGGAGGTCCGCGTCCCGCCCGGCTCTATGCTCGCCCCCGTCCCGCCGGCGGCCACCGTCGCCGGGAACGTCGAGACCTCCCAGGCCGTCACGGGCGCGCTCTACGCGGCCCTCGGCGTCCAGGCCGAGGGCTCCGGCACGATGAACAACGTCACCTTCGGCAACGCGCGCGTGCAGTACTACGAGACCGTCGCGAGCGGTTCGGGCGCCGGCGACGGCTTCGACGGTGCCGACGCCGTCCAGACCCACATGACCAACTCCCGCCTCACGGACCCCGAGATCCTGGAGTGGCGCCATCCGGTCCGGGTCGACGCCTTCGCGGTACGGGAGGACAGCGGCGGGCGCGGCCGCTGGCACGGAGGCCACGGGGTGGAGCGGCGCCTGCGCTTCCTGGAGCCGATGACGGTGGCCCTCCTCACCGGTCACCGCAGGGTCCCGCCGTACGGCATGGCGGGCGGCGCCCCCGGCGCCCTCGGCGAGAACCTGGTCGAACGGGCCGACGGCACCGTCGAGCGCCTGGAGGGAGCCGCCACCACGGAGGTGGGGCCCGGCGACGTCCTCGTCCTGCGCACCCCGGGCGGCGGGGGATACGGCCCGCCGCCGCGAACGCTCAGCGCACCGCCGTGAACCGCACCGGCGTCCCCGGGACGGCCTGCGCCGCCGCGCCCAGGTCGGCCTCCCGGACCACCGCGACCACCGGATAGCCCCCGGTCGTCGGATGGTCCGCCAGGAACACCACCGGGCGCCCGTCCGGCGGCACCTGCACCGCGCCCAGGACCATGCCCTCGCTGGCCGGCTCGCCCGGCACGGCGCGCTCCAGGGCCGGGCCCTCGACCCGCAGCCCGATCCGGTTGCTCGCGGGCGACACCCGGTACGCGCGCGTGGTGAAGGTGCGCAGGGCCGCAGGCGTGAACCAGTCGTCCCGGGGGCCGAGCCGGACGCGCAGGACGAGTTCCTCCGGCGGGCCCGGCCAGGGAGGAGCGTCGACCGGCCCCCGTACGGCCGTGGCCGCTCCCAGCGGCAGCACCGCCCCCTCCGCCAGCGGCGCCGGGCCGAGGCCCGACAGCAGGTCGGTCGCGCGGCTGCCGAGCACCGGCGTGACGGCGATCCCGCCGCCGAGCGCCACGTACGAGCGCAGTCCCCGCACGGCGGCGCCGACCTCCAGGACGGAACCGGCCCCGACCCGGACCGCCGTCCCCCAGGCGGCCGGACGGCCGTCGACGCGGACCGGGCAGGGCGCGCCGCCCACCGCCACGGTGACCGCGCACCGGGGCCGCAGCGCGCACCCGTCGACGGTGGTCTCCAGGACCGCCGCGTCCTCCGGGTTGCCGACGAGCCGGTTGACGAGGCGCCCGGCCGCCGGGTCGAGGGCGCCGGAGCGGGGCACGCCGAGGTGTGCGTACCCGGTGCGCCCCAGGTCCTGGACGGTGGTCAGCGCCCCGGCCCGGACCACGGCGAACGCGCGGTCGCTCATCGCCCGCCCTCCACCGTGAACCGGACCCGGGTGCCCGGCGCGAGCAGCGCGGCCGGGTCCCGCCCGGCGTCCCACAGCACCACGTCGGTGGTGCCGATCAGCTGCCAGCCGCCGGGGGAGGAGCGCGGGTACACGCCCGTGTACGGGCCGCCCAGGGCGACCGATCCCGCGGGGACGGCCGTGCGCGGTGTGGCCCGGCGCGGCACGCCGTACCGCTCGCCGAGCCCCGTCAGGTAGCCGAATCCGGGCGCGAAGCCACAGAAGGCGACCCGGAACTCGGCCGTCGTGTGGATCCGCACCGCCGCCTCCACGGACACGCCCCAGAGCGCGGCCACCTCCGCGAGATCGGGCCCGTCGTAGCGGACCGGCACCTCGACGGCCCCGCCCACGCGCGCGGGGAGCGGCCCCGGCTCCCAGCCGGCCAGCTCCGACGCGAGCCGCCCCGGATCGTCCACCCCGTCCAGGAGCACCGTCCGCGCCGCCGGCACGATCTCCCGTACGGCGGGCAGCGCCCCGGCCGCCCGGCGCCGCAGCAGCTCGGCGTGGAAGGCCTCGGTCGCCCCGCCGCCGTCCAGCTCCACCAGGAGGGCCCGGTCGCCCACCCTCAGCACCCTCACGCGAAGGCCTCCACGCGCACACCGGAGGCTTCGAGCCGCTCCCGGACCCGCCGGGCGAGGTCCACCGCGCCCGGGGTGTCCCCGTGCAGACAGAGCGACCGGGCCCGGACGGCGACGGAGCTCCCGCAGTGCGCCGTGACGACCCCGGACCGGGCCATTGACACCGACCGTTCCACGACCTCGTCCGGATCCGTGACGACCGCTCCCTCCTGGCCCCGTGGCAGCAGGGAGCCGTCCGCCCGGTAGGCCCGGTCGCCGAAGGCCTCGGTCACGACCGGGAGCCCGGCCGCCGCGGCGGCCTCGTGCAGCCGTGACCCCGGCAGCCCGAGGACCGGCAGCGTCCGGTCCGCGAGCAGCACGCCCTCGACGACCGCGGCCGCCTGCTCCACGTCCCTGACCACCCGGTTGTAGAGCGCCCCGTGCGGCTTCACGTACGCGACGCGCGAGCCTGCGGCCCGGGCGAAGACCTCCAGGGCGCCGATCTGGTACGCCACCTCGGCGGCCAGCTCCGCCGCCGGGACGTCCATCGCGCGCCGCCCGAAACCGGCCAGGTCGCGGTAGGAGACCTGGGCCCCGATCCGTACCCCGCGCGCCGCCGCGAGCTCGCAGACCCGCCGCATGGTGGCCGCGTCCCCGGCGTGGAATCCGCAGGCCACGTTGGCGCTGGTGACGACGGACAGGAGCTGCTCGTCGTCGGTCAGCGTCCAGCGGCCGAAGCCCTCGCCGAGATCGGCGTTGAGGTCGATGGGGACCCAGGTCATGGTCTGCTCCCTCCCGCACCCGGCGGTGCGGTGGTCAGGAGGCCGGTCCGGCCGGACTCGCGGAGGAACCCTGCGGAGCCGTCAAGGTAGAGGATTGTTCAACGATCCGACAAGAGGAGTGTTGTCGCCCTCCCGTTTCTGCGGTTGACTCGGCCGCGGACGACGGAAGGGGAGAGGCGCGGTGGACGTGAGCGGGGCCGGAGGACTGACGGACGACCGCGTGCTGCTGGGACGCACGAGCACGGCGGAGCGGGTCGCGGACATCCTGCGCACCCGCATCGCGGAGGGATACTTCCCGCCCGGCGCGCGGCTCTCCGAGGAGAGCATCGGCGGCGCCCTCGGTGTGTCCCGCAACACGCTCCGCGAGGCCTTCCGGCTCCTCACCCATGAACGGCTGCTCGTCCACGAGCTCAACCGGGGCGTGTTCGTGCGCGTCCTCGCCGTCGGTGACGTGGACGACCTCTACCGCACCCGGCGGCTCGTCGAATGCGCCGTCGTCCGGGGCCTGGGACAGCCGCCGTTCGCCGTCGACGGCCTCGCCGCCGCCGTCGACGAAGGAGAAGCCGCGGCCCGCGCCGAGGACTGGACGGGCGTCTCCACCGCCAACATCCACTTCCACCGCGAGCTCGTCGCCCTCGCGGGCAGCGCGCGCACCGACGAACTGATGCGCGGGGTCCTCGCCGAACTCCGCCTCGCCTTCCACGTCGTCGACGACCCGCGCGCCCTCCACGCGCCCTATCTCCTGCGGAACCGGGAGATTCTGGACGCCCTGCGCGCCGGAGAACGGGCCTCCGCGGAACGGCTCCTCGCCCGCTACCTCGACGACTCCCGCACCCGGGTCACCGCCGCCTACGCCGAGGCCGTCGACGATCCCGCGGGCTCCGCCGGCTGAACGCACAGGCCGGACGAGGCTACCGGCCGGGCCGGTCGCATCTGCGCCGTTTCGACCGTTGTCATGGTGAGGACCTAATCTGTGCACCGTGACTTCGCCTGCCTCGACGGACCTCGCTCCGCCCCAGCTCAGCGCGGGGCCGCGCCCCGCGCAGGGCCCGGCCGCCGACGAAGGGCTCGCGCGCCGCCTCCGCGCGCTCGCGTGCACCGCTCCGCTGCACGACCTCGACGCGCGCAAGGCGAACCTGGCCGGCGCGTACACGGTCTACGCGATGGCCGAGGTGGCCCTCGCCGCGATCGACCTCATCACGCTGAACATGGACTTCGACACCGGCGCCGACCACGAGCAGATCGTCGCCCGCCTGCTGCCCCGCGTCGCCGCCCAGGCCCCCACCCGGCCCGCCGCCGAGCACGAGCGCGTGGCCCGCTGGGTCCTGGAGAACCTGATCAACGTCGGCAGCGTCGACCGCGGCTTCCGCGCCGTCTACGGCACCTTCGGCACCGACGGGGTCTACGTCCGCAGGGACTACGACTTCAAGCTCATCGAAGAGGTCCCCGGATACGGCGGCGGCGTCTACCTCCGCACCACCGACGAAGCGGTCAACGTCCTCGTCGGAGCCCTCGACACCGACGTCACCAGCGCCCAGATCGCCGCCGAGGTGAAGCTGGAGGTCCTCATCAACCGGGGCCGGCTCGCCGACGCCCAGCTCGCCGCCGAGCAGGCGCGCTACCGGACCGTCCAGTACGCCGAGACCCTCCGCAAGACCCTGGAGGCCACCCGGCGCAACGTCCGCGCCGTCGACTGGCTCCACACGGTCCCCGACATGATCGCCGAGGCGCTCGACCACGTCGCCGACCGCTACCGCCACGAGAACGCGATCCTCACCAACATCCGCCGGGCCCGTGACGAGGCCGAGGCCACGTCCGACGCGAAGACCGCCGAGCACAAGCGCCGCGCCGCCGAGCTCGTCGACATAGTCAAGGACTGCATCCGGCGCCACACCCAGCTCCAGTCCCGTCTCCTGGAGGCCGGGCCGCTCTTCCGCGCCGAGCAGGACCGCCAGGCCTTCGCCGCCCCCACCGCGTACACCGGACTCGATCTGTACGGGCAGCTGGTCGCCCCCGTGCTGCCGCTCCCCGTCGAGCAGGCCACCCGCGTCACCGACGCCTTCTTCGCCCACGGCACGGGACTGCGCACGCCCGCCTCCGTCCGCGTCGGCGACCTCGTCGACCTGCTCCTCACCCCGCCCGTCGAGCGCGAGCACCTGGGCGCGGAGATGCCCGAGCCGGACCTCATCGCCACCCCCGACGACTCCCGCTTCAGCGACGAGCAGCTCGCGAGCGCCATGCGCCTGCTCGACCTGGAGCACGACGCCCCGCGCCGGCTCTCCGGACTGCTCGCCGAGGCCCGCGGCCTCGACGCCGACCTGCCGTACCTGGTCGCCCTCCTCGCCGTGCACGCGGCGAGCCCCCCGGTCGGCACCGCCTACCGGCAGGGCGAGGAGCGCCTGCTCTTCGCCGTCGACGACGGCACCCCGCTCGACGACCCCGAGTTCGGCGGCGCCGACCTCATCGTCGGTACGGCGCTGCTCGACGCGGTGGGCATGGCCGCGGACCGCTCGGAGGCCTCGTGACCCTCGTCCCCCTGGCGCCCGCCGCCGCACCGGCGCAGGCCGAGCAGCCCGCCGCCCCCTCCGTGACCGCCGCCGTCCCCGTGCCGCCGACCGTCGAGCACGCCTCCGTGCCGCTCACCGCCGGGCGCGCCCCGCTGCGCCGCATACGGAACGCGTTCGCCGCGGGCGCCCTCGCCACGACGCTGTTCGCCGCCGGTGCCCCGCAGGCGGGGGCCCCCACAGAT
>NZ_JBHWFF010000025.1:84446-103735 GCF_042733785.1 Streptomyces sp. NPDC059695
GCCGCGATCCCGCGGGCCGGCCCCGGGGCCCGGGGACCCCCACGGCCCCGCCCGGGGGGGGCGGACGAGGCTGTCGCGTTCGACGAGGCCGACGCGACCGAGGAGGCCGTCGCGTTCGAGGAGGCCGAAGAGGCTGACGCGACCGGCGAGGCCGAAGAGGCTGACGCGACCGGCGAGGCCGAAGAGGCTGACGCGACCGGCGAGGCCGAAGAGGCTGACGCGACCGACGCGACCGACCCTGCCCAGGACGTCGACGCGTCCCGCCCGTCCGCCGCCGGCCGGCCGCGGTTCGTGGCCGTGACGATCCCGGAGCCGTCCCGCGTCCCGCCCGCCCGGCGCCGGGGCCTCCCGGCCGTGCGGGCCGTGCGGCTTACGGACGGGCCGCCCGCCCCCGCAGACCGCCCCGGCCCCGCCGTCGCCCCCGCGGCCGTCACCCCGGTCCCGCTGCCCCTGCCCCGACCCGCACCCCGCGCCGTACCGACCGAGAGCCGTACCGAGGAGCCCCAGCCGTGAGCGAAACCCACGCCGAGTACACCGACGCGTGGAGCGAGCAGGAGCAGCCCCCGCAGCCTTCGGCCCCCTCCACCGCCGTCACCCCCGCCGACGCGGCCGACGCGGCCCGGCTCGTCTCCTTCGGCCTCCAGCCCAAGCTGCTCCCCGCCCGCGACGCCGAGTACACCGAGCTGCTGCGCCGCTACCGCGAGGACCCCGCCTTCGCGCGCCTCGCGGACGCCGTGGCCACCGGCCTCGGCCTCGTCGTCCTGGAGGTGTCCCCGCGCGCAGGCATGGCCGTCACCGCCGGCGAGGACTCCGTCTTCGCCGTCCGCATGGGCGACTACGCCCGCCGCGCCTCCCCGGACTCCGCCGACCGGTTCCTGCACGGCCTCGCCCACCTCGCGGTCGCCACCATGGCCTTCCCCCGGCCCGAGGACCTCGCCGACGACGCGTACATCGGCCGACTCACGGTCAACGGGGTCGACGCCTTCGTGCGCCAGGCCTGCCTGCGCCTGGAGCAGCGCGCGGAGGAGCAGGGCGAGAACACCGACCCGGCCTCGGACGCCCCCGGCCTGGAGGCCGCCTGGCGGATCTACGCCCGGCGCAGCGCCACCGGAGCCACCAAGGACGCCCGCCGTCTCGCCGGATCCACCACCGGCATCGTCGGCAAGGCGGCCGCGTTCCTCACCGACTCCGGCTTCCTCCAGCGGACCGGCGACGAGGGCGGCGGCTCGTACCGCACCACCGCGCGCTACCAGCTCCAGGTCCGCGACATGGCCGGTTCCGCCGCCATGGCCGAGCTCCTCGAACTCGGCGTCGTCCCCGTCAGCGACGGCTCCGCGACCCTCCTCCCGCCGCCCGAGGGCGACGACCTGGAACTCGCTGCCGACGCGGGCCTGCCGTTCCATGCGTGACCTCCCCGCGTGACCACGCGCGCGTAACGCCCCGAGCAACCGCCCTTCCTGAGCACGACGAGCACGAGAGCACGAGAGTCCCTCGCCATGTACGAGCTGTCCCGGGTCCGCCTCTACTCCATCGGTCCCGCCGGCGCACGCTATGCCGACACCGTCCTGGACCTGCGCGGAGTCGGCGCGCCCGTGCCCCATCCCGCCCCCACCCAGGCGGAGTTCTTCGAGGACGAGCCGGTCGGCCCGCCGCGCCGCCCGGCCCCCGCGGGCGTGCTCTTCCTGGAGAACGGCGGCGGCAAGTCCGTCCTCCTCAAGCTGATCTTCTCGGTCATGCTCCCCGGCCACCGCAACACCCTCGGCGGCGCCAGCTCGGGCGTGCTGCGCAAGTTCCTGCTCGCCGACGACTGCGGCCACGTCGCCCTGGAGTGGCAGCACACCCTCACCGGCGAACTCGTCGTCGTCGGCAAGGCCAGCGAGTGGCGCGGCCGCCAGGTCTCCAACGACCCGCGGAAGTTCGCCGAGGCCTGGTACTCCTTCCGTCCCGGCCCCGGACTCAGCCTGGACAACCTGCCCGTCGCCGAGGCGACCTCCGTCCGCCCGCCCGTCGAGGGCGCCTCCGGCGCGACCGGCCGCCGCCGCACCATGAAGGGCTTCCGCGACGCGCTCACCGAGGCGGGGAAGGCCTACCCGCATCTGGAGGTGGTCTGGGAGGAGATCCACGACCGCTGGAACGAGCACCTCGGCGACCTCGGCCTCGACCCCGAACTCTTCCGCTACCAGCGCGAGATGAACGCCGACGAGGGCGAGGCCGCCGGCCTCTTCGCGGTCAAGAAGGACTCCGACTTCACCGACCTGCTCCTGCGCGCCGTCACCGACACCCGTGACACCGACGGCCTCGCGGACCTCGTCGGCGGCTTCGGCAACAAGCTCGGCCGCCGCGCCGAACTGACCGCCGAGCGCGACTTCACGGCCGGCTCCGTCGACCTCCTCGGACGCATCGTCGAAGCCGCCGGAACCCGCGCCCACGCGCGCGAGGTCCACACCGGCGCCGAGCGCCGCACCCGCACCCTCGCCCGCAGGCTCTCCGCCCGCGCCGGCGAGGAGCGCGGCCGCGCCGCCGAACTCGCCCAGCAGGTCACCTCCGCCGGGCACGCCGTCGCCGAGGCCGAGACCGCCCGCGGCCGCAGCTCCCTCATCGCCGCCGAACTCGCCTACCGGCACGCCTCCCTGGCCCTGACCGCCGCCGAGAAGGGCGCCGCCGCCCAGCGCCGCGAACTCGTCGACGCCCGTACCGTGCACGCCGCCTGGCAGGCCGCCGAGGTCGTGCTCCGCCACCGCGCCGCGGGCGACCGGTCCGCGCGCGTGGCCGCCGCCATCCGCGAGGCCGAGCGCGACGCCGCCCCCGCCCTCGCCGCCCGTGCCCTGGCCGCCGGCGATCTCGTACGGGCCCTCGCCTCCGCCGCCGATGAGGGCGAGCGCCACGCGGCGGAGGAGGAGGGACGCTCCACCGCCCTCCAGGAGGCGAGCGAGACCGCCCACCGCGACGCCACCGCCGCCGCCACCGAGGCCCAGCGGGCCCGCAGCGAGGCGGGCCACCTGCGCCAGCGGCTCGCCGAGGTCGAGCAGGAGACCGCCGAGGCCGTCCGGGCCGGCTGGCTCGACGACACGGCCCCCGACGCCGACCCGGCCCGCGCCGCGCTCGCCGCGAGCGACGCCGAGAAGACGACGGTCGCCGCCTGGGACGCGGCCCGCGAGGCCGCCCGCACCGCGGCCGAGCGCGCCCGTGAGGCCGCCGGTGCCGAGTCCCGCGCCGAACTCGCCGCCGCCCGCGCCGCGGACGCCGCCGAGGCCGCGGGGAACGCCTACGACGCGGAGCGCCGCGCCGCCGAGGCCCTCGCCTCCGAGGAGCGCCTCGCCGAGCTGCTCAGCCTGCCGTCCTCCGGCTCCCCGCTCCCGGGCCAGCGCGCCGCCGCCCCCTCCGACGCCGAGCCCGAGGAGGACTCCGGTCCCGGTCCGGAGCACCAGGGGCCGCTCACCGTCACCGAGTTCGACCGGTACGCCGACGAGCTGCGCGGACTGCTCGACCAGGCCGTCGCCTCGGCCGAGCGCCAGCTCTTCGACCTGCGCACCGCCGCCGCCGACGACTCCCGCATCCTCGGCGCCCTCGGCGACGGCGGCCTGCTGCCGCCCGGCCCGGACGTCCTCGCCACCGTCGAGTACCTCGGCGAGCACGGCATCCCCGCCCTCCCCGGCTGGCGTTACCTCGCCCAGTCCGTGGACCCGGGCGACCACGCCCGGGTCCTCGCCGCCCGCCCCGAGCTCGTCGACGGTGTCGTGATCACCGACCCGATCTCGTACGGACGCGCCCGCGAGGTCCTCGGCGCCGCCGCCCTGCTGCCCCGCTCCGCCGTCGCCGTCGGCACGGCCGCCGCCCTCCTCGCCCCCGTACCCGCCCAGGACGCGGCGGAGGACGGCGGGGTCTTCCTCGTCCCGCCGAACCCGGCCATGCACGACGAGCACGCCGCCGACGAGGAGCGGCAGGCGCTGCGCACCCGCGCCACCGCCCGCGACGAGGAGATCCGCGGCCTCGCCGCCCGCCTCTCCGGCGACCGCGCCCTCGCGTCCCGGATCGGCGCCTGGCGCGCCGACTGCCCGTTCGGGATGCTCGCCGAGCTCGCCTCCGTCGCCACGACCGCCCGCGAGACCGCCGAGGCCGCCGCCGCCACCCTGGACGAGGCCCGCGCGGCCCGGAGCGAGGCCGACGAGGTCGCCGCCGAGGCCGCCCGGCTGCGCGACGAACGCCAGGAGGCCGCCCAGCGCGCCCGCCGCGTCGCCGACGCGCTCGCCGGCCTGGCGTTCCGGCTGCGCGAGCGGTCCGCCTGGCAGGCCAAGCTCCGTGAACTCGCCGACGACGCCGCCGAGTCCGAGGCCCGTGCCACGACCTGCCTGGAGCGGGCCCGCGCAGCCGACGAGGACCGCAGGGCCGCCCAGCGCGCCGCCGACGACGCCCACCGCACCGCCCGTGCCCTGCGGGCCGAGCGCGCCGAGATCGCCGGCGCCCCCGAGCACCTCCCGGAGGAGGAGCCGGACGCGCCCCGCGCCGCGCTCCCCACCCTCCGCGAGGCCTACCGCGCGGCCTCCCAGGTGTACGAGAAGGTCGGCGTCGGCGCCGACCTCCGGGCCGAGCAGGCCCGCGCCGAGAGCGACGAGTCCGCCGCTCTCGCCGAGCTCGACCGCCTCACCAACAAGGTCCGCACCCGCGCCGAACAGCTCCTGGAGTCCACCGACGGTGCCGACGGCCCGTCCCGCCAGGCCGCCGCCGCCCGCGCCGAGGCCCTGGTCCAGATGCTGGAGACGCGCGCGTCGGAGGCCAGCGAGAAGCTCGGCCGGCTCCGCGGCGAGGCCGAGCGCCTGGCCCCCGAGGACGGCGAGGCGCACACCGAGCTGCCCGAGGAGCTGGTGCCCGCCGACGCCGAGCGGGCCCAGGCCCTGCTCCGTACGGCCACCACCGAACTCGCCACCCGCACCGACGCCCTGGACGCGGCGCGCGCCGCCCACGCCGGACTGCTCCGGGACCACCGGGCCGCCGAGGACGCCGCCGGCGGCTTCGACGAGACGGCTGCCCTGCTCCGGGACCTGCTGCGCGACCACGCGGACGAGGAGCGCGAGGAGACCGAGCCGTACCCGGGGACCCTGGAGGAGGCCCGTACGGTGGCGGCCGAGGCGCGCCGCTCGCTGCGCGCCTGCACCGCCGAGCTGTCCGGCGCCGACGCCTCCGTGCGCGAGGCGAGCGACATCCTCGTCCGGCACGCCAACTCCACCCGCTACGAGCAGGTCCGCACCCCCGCCCGCCAGCAGATCCGCGAACTGCCGGCGTCCGCGCTCCCCGAGCACGCCGCCAAGTGGGCCGAGGCCTTCGCGCCCCGGCTGCGCGTCCTCACCGACGAGCTGGAGCAGCTGGAGCGCAACCGGGGCTCGATCGTGGACCGGCTGCGCGGCCTCGTGGAGTCCTCGCTCGCGACGCTCCGCTCCGCGCAGCGGCTCTCCCGGCTCCCCGAGGGCCTCGGCGAGTGGTCGGGCCAGGAGTTCCTCCGCATCCGGTTCGAGGAGCCCGACCAGGCCACGCTCGCCGAGCGGCTCGGCGAGGTCGTCGACGAGGCGACCCGTGCCGCCGTGAAGAAGAACTCCGACCTGCGGCGCGACGGGATGTCGCTGCTCCTGCGGGGAGTCCAGGCGGCCCTGGAGCCCAAGGGCGTCTCGGTCGAGATCCTCAAGCCGGACGCGGTGCTCCGCGCCGAGCGGGTTCCCGTCGGGCAGATGGGCGACGTCTTCTCCGGCGGCCAGCTGCTCACCGCCGCCATCGCCCTGTACTGCACGATGGCGGCGCTCCGCTCCAACGACCGGGGCCGTGACAAGCACCGGCACGCGGGCACGCTGTTCCTCGACAACCCGATCGGCCGCGCCAACGCCACGTACCTGCTGGAGCTCCAGCGGGCCGTGTCGGACGCGCTGGGCGTCCAGCTCCTCTACACGACGGGCCTGTTCGACACGACGGCGCTCGCCGAGTTCCCGCTGGTCATCCGGCTGCGCAACGACGCGGACCTGAGGGCGGGGCTGAAGTACATCAGCGTGGAGGAGCACCTGCGCCCCGGGCTGCCGCAGCCCGGCTCGGAGGGGGAGGCGATCCACGGAGAGATCACGGCGACCCGGATGTTCCGCCGCCACGCGTCGGACGAGCCGGTCCGGGCGGGCGGGGCGTGACCTCACGCCGTACCCCGTGAGACGGCGAGCGGCCCGGCCCCCCGAAGGGGACCGGGCCGCTGTTCCTCACCGCTCGGTCCGGGCCGCCTCGACAGCGGCGCCTTCTCCTCAGGCCGCCTCGGACAGCGGCGCCGTCTCCGCCCGGCCCTCGTCGCGGCGCGTCCGGATCGACGGACGCGCCGTGCTGCTGGGCTCGGACACCACGCCGTTGCGCTGACGCCAGACCTGACGGGTGATCCAGACGTCGAGGACGCTCCAGGTGGCCACGACGGTCGAGGCGACCGCCGTGACGGTCACCGGGAACGCCAGCCACGCGCCCGCGACCGTACTGAAGAAGGCCACCACGGCCTGGATGAGCGTCACCGACGTGATCATCACGGCCCGCACGGCGGCGTTCCGCACCGGATCGGGCATCCGCCGTCGGCCCCGCTCGTCCTCCACCCACAACTGCCGCGCCGACCGCGTCTCGTCTTCCATTGTCCTGTCACTCCCCACCACTGAACGACTTCAGGGTCGGCTGCCCGTCTTGAGCCCCTTTACACGGACAGAACCCTCCCCGTACGTATTGACGCACGGGAGAGGGAAAAGGTTTCGCCCGGGGGTGGACGAACACGACACGTGTCCTGGCGGAACGAACAGTTCCAGCCATCCGTGCAGGCGGGAGGCAGGCAGGAGAAATGGCACACCATCAGGTGTCCTACGCCACAGTGGCCATTCCCAACTCCCTTAATACCGGGACATCTCATGATCAACACTCACTCGACAGGCTGAAAATAGCTCGGACACGCCTTCGGGATGGCCGTGATGCAGTAGTAGGCTCGCGCCGCCGTTTGTTGAAACTCAAGGTTGACGCCGCGTGTTGACGCCGGACGTCACGAACGTGAAGGGCCCCCGTGCCGCACGGGGGCCGAGCTGGGGGAGGCCATGCGCTTTCGCGGGAAGTCCATCCGCAGGAAGATCGTGGCGTTGCTGCTCGTACCGCTCGTCTCCCTCACCGGACTGTGGGGCTTCGCCACGGTCCTGACGGGCCGTGAGGCCGACCAGCTCCTCGACGTCGGCTACATCGTCGACAAGGTCGGCTACCCCCTGGAGGACACCGCCCGGGTCATCCAGATCGAACGCCGCCAGTCGCTCATCTACCTCGCCGACCCCCGTGGCTCCAACGCCCTCGCCTCCCTGCAGGAGACCCGGCGCGCCACCGACCGGCAGATCACCCGCATCCGCGCCAACGCCGCCGACCCCGGTGTGCGCGAGGAGATGCGCCCCGTCACCGCCCAGCGGCTCACCTCCCTCCTCGACGCCCTCGACGGCCTCGCCTCCCTGCGCCGCTCCGTCGAGAAGCGGGACATCGGCCGCATGCAGGCCCTCGACTTCTACAACCGGCTCGTCGACCCCTGCTACAGCTTCCTCATCACCCTCCACGCCCTCGAGAACGTGGAGATGGACAAGCAGGGCCGCGCCCTCGTCGGCATCACGCGCGCGCGGGAGCTGCTCTCCCGGGAGGACGCCCTCGTCCTCTCGGCGCTCGTCGCGGACCGCGTCACCGTCGAGGAGATCCGCGCGATATCCGACCTCGTCGCCAACCGCGAGCAGTTCTACGAGGTCAACCTCGAACTCCTGCCCGCCGCCGAGCGCGACCACTTCGAGAAGTACTGGCGCAGCCCCGACACCCAGCCCCTGCGCACCGCCGAGAACGCGATCATCGAAGAGGGCCCCACCGACAGCCCGCGCGCCATCACCGCCGAGCGGTGGCAGGACCAGGCGGGCCCCGTCCTCGACGACCTGGCCCGCGAGAACACCGCCGCCGGTGACCGCTACCAGGACCGCGTCCAGCCCGCCGCGTACAGCGTCCTCCTCAAGGTCGGCGTCGCGGGCGTCCTCGGCTTCCTCGCCCTGATCGCCTCCGTCGTCATCTCCCTGCGCATCGGCCGCGAACTCGTCCGCGACCTGCGCCGCCTGCAGAAGGAGGCCCAGGAGGTCTCCGGCGTCCGGCTGCCCAGCGTCATGCGCCGTCTCGCCGCCGGCGAACAGGTCGACGTCGGCACCGAGGTGCCCCACCTGCGCTACGGCGAGG
The DNA here is from genome assembly GCF_042733785.1 of Streptomyces sp. NPDC059695. NCBI lineage: Bacteria > Bacillati > Actinomycetota > Actinomycetes > Kitasatosporales > Streptomycetaceae > Streptomyces > Streptomyces sp. NPDC059695. The sequence continues at coordinate 92,685 of NZ_JBHWFF010000025.1, forward strand.
ACGAGGTCGGCCAGGTCGGCCAGGCCCTCAACACCCTCCAGCGGGCGGCCGTCGAGGCCGCCGTCAAGCAGGCGGAGCTGCGCCGCGGGGTCTCCGAGGTGTTCGTCAACCTCGCCCGCCGCAACCAGGTCCTGCTCCACCGTCAGCTCACCCTCCTCGACACGATGGAGCGGCGCACCGAGGACACCGACGAGCTGGCCGACCTCTTCCGCCTCGACCACCTCACCACCCGCATGCGCCGACACGCCGAGGGACTCGTCATCCTCTCCGGCGCCGCACCCTCCCGCCAGTGGCGCAAGCCCGTCCAGCTCATGGACGTGGTCCGCGCCGCCGTCGCCGAGGTCGAGGACTACGAGCGCATCGAGGTGCGCCGGCTGCCCCGGCTCGGCGTGGGCGGACCGGCCGTCGCGGACCTCACCCACCTCATCGCCGAACTCCTCGAGAACGCCACGGTGTACTCGCCCCCGCACACCGCCGTCCAGGTGCTCGGCGAGCGGGTCGCCAACGGCTTCACCCTGGAGATCCACGACCGCGGCCTCGGCATGAACCCCGACGCCCTGCTCGACGCCAACCTCCGGCTCGCCGAGACCCCCGAGTTCGAGCTCTCGGACACCGACCGGCTCGGCCTCTTCGTGGTCAGCCGCCTCGCCCAGCGCCAGAACGTCCGGGTCTCCCTCCAGACCTCCCCGTACGGCGGGACCACCGCCGTCGTCTTCATCCCGGCCGCGCTGCTCACCGACGCCCCCGAGACCCAGGGCGCCGGGTTCCGGCTCGACCGCAAGACCCTGGACCGACCGGCCCGTCCCGAGGACGGCGCCGCCGACGGCGCGCTGCCCCTGCGCCGGCCCGCCCTGACGAAGGTCCCCGACGTGACCGAGGGACCCGGCGCGCTCGACGGCCCCGTGGAGCTGGAGGCCCCGCTCGGCACCGAGGACTTCGACGTCCTCCTCGACCGGTCGGCGGACCTCCTCGACAGCGACAGCGAGCGCGGCGGCCTCTTCCGCCCCCGCGACCGGCGCCGCACCGGGCTCGCGCCCGCCGGCGAGCAGCACGAGCAGGCCCCGGACCGCACGGCGGGCCGGGCCGATCAGGACGCGCCCGCCGGCGGCCCGCTCCTCGGCCCCGTGCCGCTGCCCCGCCGCCGCACCCCGACGCTCGTCGTGGACCACGGCCGCCGCCTCGACGAGCCGGACGGCGCCCACGCGCAGGCCGACCGTGCGCACCCGCAGCCGGGCCGCGCCCATGGACGCGCCGACCGCTCCCAGCCGCAGCCGGACCACGCGCACCCGCAGGACGACCGGCGGGGCCCGCTGACCGCGGCCGGTGCCGGTCCCGTCCTCGTCCCCGTACCACCGGCGGGTTCCGTACCGGCCGAAGGCACCGTGCCGGGCGAGAGCCCGGACCCGTTCGGCGGCCTGCCCCGCCGCGTCCGCCAGGCCAGCCTCGCGCCCCAGCTGCGCGAGACGGAGGGCCGGGCCGGCCGCGGTACGGGCAACCGGGGCGACGCCCGGCCGGAACCCTCCGACGGACCCGATTCCTTCGAACGCGACGCCGAGGAGGTCCGCGCGCGCATGGCCGCCATGCAGCGTGGCTGGCAGCGCGGCCGGCGGGACACCACAGAGCCGGACGACCCGACAGCACCAGGAACGACACCCGAGGGGGACGGTCGATGACCGCACCGAACGCCGCAGCACCCAGCACGACCTCCGGAAACGGCGAGCTGAACTGGCTCCTCGACGAGCTCGTCCAGCGCGTCGGGTCGATCCGGAAGGCCCTCGTGCTCTCCAGCGACGGCCTCCCCACCGGTGCGTCGCAGGACCTGACCCGGGAGGACGGCGAGCACCTGGCCGCCGTCGCCTCCGGCTTCCACAGCCTCGCCAAGGGCGTCGGCCGCCACTTCGAGGCCGGCAAGGTCCGTCAGACGGTCGTCGAGCTGGAGGACGCCTTCCTGTTCGTCACGGCCGCGGGCGACGGCAGCTGCCTCGCGGTGCTCGCGGACGCCGACTCGGACGTCGGCCAGGTCGCCTACGAGATGACGCTGATGGTGAAGCGGGTCGGGGCCCACCTCGCGACGGCTCCCCGGACCGGTCAGCCCTCGGGAGGGTGAGTGGGACGGCATGAGTGACGAAGCCGAGCGGAACCGGCGGAAGCGTGACCTGACCCCCGGACCCCACAGCTGGTTCGACGACGAGGCCGGGCCGGTGGTTCGTCCGTACGCGATGACCCGCGGCCGGACGAGCGCCGCCACCCGCCACCGGCTCGACCTGATCGCGGTGGTCGTACCCGAGCCCGCCGCCGACGACCCCGGCCGGGACCAGACGCTCTCCCCGGAACACGTGGAGATCGTCGAACGCTGCTCCGAGCAGCCCCAGTCGATCGCCGAGCTCGCCGCCGGACTCGACCTCCCCGTCGGGGTGGTCCGGGTCCTCGTCGGCGACCTCGTCGAGGACGAACTCGTCCATGTGACCCGCCCCGTTCCGCCGGCCGAGCTGCCGGACGTGAGCATCCTTCGCGAGGTGATCAATGGCCTTCGGGCGCTCTAGCCGCAAGAAGCCCTTCGTCGAGCCGGTGACCCTGAAGATCCTCGTCGCGGGCGGGTTCGGGGTCGGCAAGACGACGCTGGTGGGCGCGGTCAGCGAGATCAGGCCGCTGCGGACCGAGGAGATCCTCAGCGAGGCGGGGCGGCCCGTCGACGACCTGCACGGCGTCGAGACCAAGACGACCACCACGGTCGCGATGGACTTCGGCCGGATCACGCTGCGCGAGGACCTCGTCCTCTACCTCTTCGGGACCCCGGGGCAGGACCGCTTCTGGTTCCTGTGGGACGAGCTGGCCCAGGGAGCCCTGGGCGCGATCGTCCTCGCGGACACCCGCCGCCTGGAGGACAGCTTCGCGGCCATCGACTACTTCGAGCGGCGCGGCATCCCCTTCACGGTGGCCGTCAACTGCTTCGAGGGGGCACGGCGGTTCCCCGCGGAGAGCGTGCGCGGCGCGCTCGACCTCGACCCCGAGGTGGAGCTCCTGATGTGCGACGCCCGGGACCGAGAGTCCGTGAAGGACGTCCTCGTGGCGGTGGTCCAGCACGCCCTGGTCCTCGCGGACCGGACCCCGACGGGGGTCACGAGCTGACGTGACCTGACGGGGCCGGGGCCCGACAGGGGTCACGACCTGACGGGGACGGACCCCGACGGGGGCCGGGGCCTGTCCGCGCCCCGGCCCGGCCCGGCAGCGGGGTGCCGGCGGTGGTCAGCGCACCGCCACCACCGCCGAACCGTGGCCGAACAGGCCCTGGTTCGCGGTGATCCCGACCCTCGCCCCCGGCACCTGCCGGTCGCCCGCCGTGCCGCGCAGCTGCCAGGTCAGCTCGCAGACCTGGGCGATCGCCTGGGCGGGCACCGCCTCCCCGAAGGAGCCGAGGCCACCGCTGGTGTTGACCGGAAGCCGCCCGCCGAGGGCCGTCGCGCCGTCCCGCACCAGCTTGGCGCCCTCACTCGGCGCGCAGAGCCCGATGTCCTCGTACCACTCCAGCTCCAGGGCGGTGGACAGGTCGTACACCTCCGCCAGGGACAGGTCCTCGGGCCCGATCCCGGCCTCCTCGTAGGCGGCTCGGGCGATCGAGGCGCGGAAGCCGTGCGGGGCGGGCGCGACGGCCGCCGCCGAGTCGGTCGCGATGTCGGGGAGGTCGAGGACCGCCTTGGGGTACGTGGGGGAGACGGTCGCCACGGCCCTGACCCGGACCGGGTCGGGGTGCCCGTGCCGGCGCGCGAACTCCATGCTGGACAGCACCAGCGCGGCGCCCCCGTCCGAGGTGGCGCAGATGTCGAGGAGTCGCAGCGGATCGGCGACCACGGGCGAGGCCGCGACCTCCTCGGGCGTCACGCGCGCGCGGTAGCGGGCCAGGGGGTTGAGCGCGCCGGCCGCCGCGTTCTTCACCTTCACCCGGGCGAAGTCCTCGGCGGTGTCGCCGTACAGCGCCATCCTCCGGCGGGCGTAGAGCGCGAAGTACGCGGGGTTGGTGGCCCCGAGCAGCCGGAACCGCAGCCAGTCCGGGTCGCCGGGCCGCTCGCCGCCGGCCGGGGCGAGGAAGCCCTTCGGCGTCGAGTCCGCGCCGACGACCAGGACCACGTCGGCGAGGCCCGCCAGGATCTGGGCGCGCGCCGTCCCGATGGCCTGGGCGCCCGAGGCGCAGGCGGCGTACACGCTGGTGACCCGGGCCCCCTGCCAGCCGAGGGCCTGGGCGAAGGTCGCCCCCGCCACGTAGCCCGGGTATCCGCACCGCATGGTGTCGGCGCCGACGACCGACCCGATGTCCGGCCACTCCAGGCCGGCGTCCGCGAGCGCGGCGCGGGCGGCGGCCGTCCCGTACGAGACGAAGCTCCGGCCCCACTTGCCCCAGGGGTGCATCCCGGCCCCGAGCACGGCGACGTCGTTCACGACCGCCCCTCCGGTGCCACGGGCCGCCAGTTCCAGGTGGTCCAGGTGTGCTCCCCGTCCTCGTTCAGCACGCCCGGCACCACCTCGACCTCCGTCCCGACGGCGAGGTCGGCCGTGGACACGCCGGGCGCCGCCTGGCCGAGGACCACCATCGCCTCGGCCGCCAGCTCGACCGCGACCAGGGTGTACGGCTCCCAGGGCGCGTCCGGGTCGGAGACGTACGGGGCGGGCGGGCGGTACCGGCCGTCGGTGTACGACCAGACCCGGCCGCGCGGCGAGAGAGGGACCTCGGCGAGCTCACCGCCGCCGGGGCAGCCCGGGTTGCGGCACCAGTCGTCCTCGCGCGGGAAGAAGACCGAGGTGCAGGCCGTGCAGCGGGTGCCGAGCAGCCGGAACTCCGCCTCCGGCACGGTGTCGTCGGTGAACCACCCGGCCACCACCGGTCTGCGCGTCCGTGCCACCTGGACCTCCCTTAACTGACGATCCGTCAGAAGCGTGTCGGCAGTGTGCCACGGGAGGCCGGTGCTGAGAAGGGCTCAAGGTCCGGCCACGGACCTGCGCGCCACCGGGAAGTCGAAGAACGTGTCCGGGAACGGCTCCGGCCGGAACGTGAAGTGCCACCACTCCTCGGGCAGGTTCACGAACCCCTGTGCGACGAGCGTCCCCTTGAGCAGCTGCCGGTTGGCCCGCTGCGCGCCCCGGATCCGCGGGTCGTCGGTGTGCGAGCGGGTGTCGAAGCAGTCGTACCCGGTCCCCATGTCCACGGAGTTGTCCGGAAACCGCTCCTCCTTCGGGGCCCAGCACTCCACGAGATCCTCGCCCGGCACGTACGCGCGCGTGCGGACCGCCGGCAGCCGCACGATCGTCAGATCCACCGTCGAACCGCGGCTGTGCCCCGACTTCTCCGCGATGTAACCGTCGGCGAACAGCCTCGACTTGTCGACGAGCGGATAGAACTCCCCCTTCATCCGCTCGTCCCCCAGGTCCTTCGCCCAGCGCACGAAGTGGTCCACGGCCCGCTGCGGCCGGTAGCAGTCGTACACCTTCAGCGTGTACCCCCGCGCCAGCAGCCGCAGCTGCGCGCGGTGCAGCGCCTCGGCCGCGGGGCGGGTCAGGATGCACAGCGGCTGCCGGTAGCCGTCGACCGGCTCGCCGACGAAGTTGTGCGCGGTCGTGTAGCGCATCTCCTGGAGGATCGTCCGGTCCACGGAGCCCAGAGCCACGAACTCCCGGGGAGCTCGGGGCTCCGGCGCGGCCGAGGCCGGGGGAGCGGGCGCGACGACGGCACCGGTGACGGCGAGCAGCCCGGCCGCGGCCGTGACGGCGAGGGTACGGAGAGCGGTTGCGAGTCCTGTCATGCGCCCCCGTCTACCAGTTCCGGCAGCGCCGGGAAAGACCGATCGCGTACGGTCGGGCCGTGAAGGACACCCACTGCACCGCCTGCGGCGCCGCGCACCTGCCCGACGCCGGCTGGCCCCGCACCTGCCCGGCCTGCGGACACACCGCCTACCGCAACCCGCTGCCCGTCGCGGTCGCCCTCCTGCCCGTCACCGACGCGACGGGAACGGGCCTGGTCGTCATCACCCGCACCATCGAGCCCGCGCGCGGCGGCGTCGCGCTGCCCGGCGGCTTCATCGACCACGGCGAGGACTTGCGCGCCGCCGTCGCCCGTGAACTCCGTGAGGAGACCGGCATCCCGGCCTCGGCCGAGGAGGTCCGGCTCGCCGACGCGCTGAGCTCCCCGGCCGGGCACCTCCTGCTCTTCGGCCTCCTCCCGCCCCGTCCGGCCGACCGGCTCCCGCCGTCGGCCCCGACGGACGAGACCAGCGGCCACCACGTCCTCACGGCCCCCGCGGAACTGGCCTTCCCGCTCCACACCGAGGCGGTACGGAGGTGGTTCGACGGCGCGTACGGGTGACGGGGCCGCAGGGGCGTCCGCCCCCTCACAGCCCCCGCACCACCACCGGCAGCCCCGCCTCCTCCACCCCGTCGTCCGTGACGCGCTCCACCACCACCCGGCCGTCCACCAGCCGGGACTGATACCGCTCGATCGCGGCCGGCTCCCAGCCGTCCCCCGTGTCGCGTACGACGAGCCCCCCGCCGGTCCGCCCCTCGGCCGGCGCCCACACCTCCAGGGCCGTCCCGCCCTCCTCGCCCCGCACGGGGAGCACCGCGCCCGCCCGGGCCAGCACCGGCACCCGGGAGAGCGGCGCGTCGAGCAGCACCTGCCCCGGGCCCTCGTACGCCCGCCCCGTCGCCGTGTCGTACCAGCGTCCCCGCGGCAGCAGCACCGCCCGCCGGTCCGCGCCCCCCGTCAGGACCGGCGCCACGAGCAGGGCGTCGCCGAGGAGGAAGGCGTCCTCGCAGTCCCGCAGCCCCCGGTCCTCGGGCGTCCCCCACCAGACCGGCCGCACGTACGGCGCGCCGGTCATCCGGGCCAGCCGGGCGAGCGTCGTGAAGTACGGGCGCAGCCGCTCCCGTTCGGCCAGCGCCTCGCGCGCGTGGTCCAGGACCTCGGGACCGAACTCCCACGGCTCGCGCCGTCCGGCGTCGATCGCCGCGTGCGTACGGAACAGGGGGAGCCACGCGCCCAGCTGGTACCAGCGCAGGAACAGCTCCGGCGAAGGGCTGCCGTCGAAACCGCCGACGTCCGGTCCCGAGTAGGGCACTCCGCACAGCCCCAGGCCCAGGACGAGCGCGAGCGAGGCCCGCAGCCCGGGCCACCCGGTGGACACGTCGCCGGACCAGGTGCCGCCGTACCGCTGCATGCCCGCCCAGCCGGAGCGCGAGAAGACGAACGGCCGCTCGTCGGGCCGCAGCCGGCACAGCCCCTCGTACCCGGCCCGGGTCATCGCGAGCCCGTAGACGTTGTGCGCCTCCCGGTGGTCACCGCCCCGGCCCTCCAGCGCGTGCCGTGCCGAACGGGGCAGCGTCGGGTCGCCGAAGGGCACGAAGGACACCGGTTCGTTCATGTCGTGCCACACCCCGGCGAAGCCCTGCCGCAGCCGCTCCTCGTACAGACCGCCCCACCACTCCCGTACCGCCGGATCGGTGAAGTCCGGGTAGGCGCACTCGCCGGGCCACACCACCCCGCGCACCACCCGGCCCCGCGCGTCCCTGACGAAGGCGTCCACCGCCGAGCCGCCGTCGTAGACCGGGTCACCCGGCTCCGCCTTCACCGCCGGGTCCACGATCGACACCAGACGCACGCCCTGCTCGCGCAGCTCCTCCGCGAGCCCCGGCAGGTCGGGGAACCGCTCCCGGTCGACCGTGAACACCCGGTGCCCGTCGTAGTGGTCGATGTCCAGGTGGACCGCGGACAGCGGCAGCCCCCGCTCCCGGTACCCGGCCACCACCCGGCGCACCTCCCGAGCGCTGCCGAAGCCCCAGCGCGCGTGCTGCGGCCCGAGCGCCCAGGACGGCGGCAGCGCGGGCGCGCCCGTCAGCGCCGCCCAGCCGTGCAGCACGCGCGCGGGGGTGCCGACGACCACCCAGCAGCGCAGCGGCCCGCCCGACATCCGCACCTCGCTGGTGCCCGGCCGGTCGTGCCCGGACCCGGCGCCCTCCTCGCCCTCGGCCAGGGTCACCCCGCCGTCCCAGGAGTTGTCGTGGAACGCCAGGTGCGTCCCCGCGTCGGAGACCACGAACTGGACGGGCATGGTGATGTAGAGCGGATCGTCCCCGGGCCCGAAACGGCCCTTGGGATCGGTGTTCCACAGCCGGTACGAGCCGTCCCGCAGGCGCGGCCCCGCCGCCCGTCCGCCGAGCCCGAAGAACCGCGCGTCGGCCGGCACCTCACTGCGCTGCACCCAGCGCGCGCCGCCCGCCCCCGTCGCCCCGTCCTCCTCCGCCCGCCCCGCCACCGGTTCCCACCAGCGGGGCGGCAGGTCCCGGCGGAGCATCACCCCGCCCGGGGTCCGGAGCTCCACCGCCCCGTGCCGGGAGACGGTCACCGTCACCCGCTCCGACACGATCCGCCAGCCGCCGTCGGTGTCGGGTTCCAGGGAGGCCCTCGGATCGGGGTCGGGCGCCTCGCCGGCCAGCGCGTACGAGGGGAGCGGACCGGCTCCGTCCCAGGCCCAGAACACCGTGCCGCCCGCCGACACGCAGATCCGGAGCGAGGACCGGGCGAACCGGACGGTCCCCCCGCCCGGGGCCGCCTCCGCGCCCACCGCGAGCCCCGGCACCCTGGCCCGCTCCGGCCCCCGGGGCGGCAGCCCCCACGCGTCCGTACGGCGCTGCCGCCACGCCGACCGCACCCCCCGCAAGCCCTGCGCCGATCCGAACACCTTCATCGAACGCAGCAGTTCCCGACCGTTCATGCAGCTCACCCTGCCACCCGTCCGGGGCCGAACCAGCTCCGTTCAGCTGCCGTTCACCCGTGGTGGGAGCACATGTTCAACTGCCTGACCATGGGCGGGCAGACCTGGTGCGAATGAGGATCACATGGCATCGTCCTGTCAGCCGCGTCACGCGCACACCCCAGCACGTGCGCGAGACACACGCAGACCCGCGTACAGCCAGGGAGCCGCCCCAATGACATCCGCAGCGCCGACCGAGCCCCTCTGGCAGCCGGACGAGGCACGCATCGCCACGGCCGCCGTCACCCGCTTCCAGGCCTGGGCCGCCGAGCACCACGGAGCCCCCGCCGCCGGCGGGTACGCGGCGCTCCACCGCTGGTCGGTCGAGGAGCTCGAAGCCTTCTGGCAGGCCGTCGTCGAATGGTTCGACGTCCGCTTCTCGACCCCGTACGAGCGGGTCCTCGGCGACCGCGCCATGCCGGGCGCCGACTGGTTCCCCGGGGCCACCCTCAACTACGCCGAGCACGCCCTGCGGGCCGCCGTCGAGCGGCCCCATGACACGGCCCTGCTCCATGTGGACGAGACACATGAGCCCACGGCGACCACCTGGGGCGAGCTCCGCCGCCAGGTCGGCTCCCTCGCCGCCGAACTGCGCGCCCTCGGCGTGAACCCGGGCGACCGCGTCAGCGGCTACCTGCCCAACGTCCCGCAGTCCGTCGTCGCGCTCCTCGCCACCGCCGCCGTCGGCGCCGTGTGGACCTCCTGCGCCCCGGACTTCGGCGCCCGCAGCGTCCTCGACCGCTTCCAGCAGGTCGAGCCGGTCGTCCTGTTCACCGTCGACGGCTACCGCTACGGCGGCAAGGAGCACGACCGCCGCGCCACCGTCGCCGAGCTGCGCGCCGAGCTGCCCACCCTCCGTGCCGTCGTCCACATCCCGCTCCTCGGCACCCCCGCCCCCGAAGGCACCCTCGCCTGGGACGACCTGGTCGCCGCCGACGTCGAGCCGGTCTTCGAGCAGGTGCCGTTCTCGCATCCGCTGTGGGTCCTGTACTCCTCCGGCACGACCGGTCTGCCGAAGGCGATCGTCCAGTCCCAGGGCGGCATCCTCGTCGAGCACGTCAAGCAGCTGGGCCTGCACTGCGACCTCGGGCCCGAGGACGTGTTCTTCTGGTACACGTCCACCGGCTGGATGATGTGGAACTTCCTCGTCTCCGGGCTCCTCACCGGCACGACCGTCGTGCTGTACGACGGCAGCCCCGGCTACCCCGACACCGCGGCCCAGTGGCGCGTCGCCGAACGCACCGGCGCCACCCTCTACGGCACCTCCGCCGCGTACGTGATGGCCTGCGCCAAGGCGGACGTCCACCCCGGCCGGGACTTCGACCTCTCCGCGGTGAAGTGCGTCGCCACCACCGGCTCCCCGCTGCCCCCCGACGGCTTCCGCTGGCTCCACGACGAGGTCCGCGCGAACCTCTGGATCGCCTCCGTCAGCGGCGGCACCGACGTCTGCTCCTGCTTCGCCGGCGCCGTCCCCACGCTCCCCGTCCACATCGGCGAGCTCCAGGCCGCGGGTCTCGGCACCGACCTCCAGTCGTGGGACCCGTCAGGGAAGCCGCTGGTCGGCGAGGTCGGCGAGCTCGTCGTCACGAACCCCATGCCGTCCATGCCGATCCACTTCTGGAACGACCCCGACGGCAGCCGCTACCGCGACAGCTACTTCGAGATGTTCCCCGGCGTCTGGCGCCACGGCGACTGGATCACGATCACGGACCACGGCTCGGTCGTCATCCACGGCCGCTCCGACTCCACCCTGAACCGTCAGGGCGTCCGGATGGGGAGCGCCGACATCTACGAGGCCGTCGAACGCCTCCCCGAGATCCGCGAGTCCCTGGTCATCGGCCTGGAGGAACCGGACGGCGGGTACTGGATGCCGCTCTTCGTGCACCTCGTGGAGGGCGTCGCGCTGGACGAGGACCTGATCGACCGCATCAAGCGGACGATCCGCGAGGAGCTCTCCCCGCGTCACGTCCCCGACGAGATCATCGAGGTCCCGGGCGTCCCGCACACCCTCACCGGCAAGCGCATCGAGGTCCCGGTCAAGCGCCTCCTCCAGGGCACCCCGCTGGCCAAGGCCGTCAACGCGGGCTCGGTCGACGACCTCGGCCTGCTCCACTTCTACGAGCGGCTCGCGGCCGAGCGTCGCCGCTAGACCCGTGACGGCAGGGGCCCCCCCGGCCGGCCCCCCCCGCCGGCCCCCCCCCGGCGGACCAGGTGAAGCCCCCCCCCCAGTACCCCGCCCCCCCGCCCCCCCCCAGT
>NZ_JBHWFF010000025.1:103745-112149 GCF_042733785.1 Streptomyces sp. NPDC059695
GCGCTCCCCCAACTCCGCCTATCCCACTTCTCCCGAGCCGGGGGCGCCCCCCGCGTCCACCACGCCGGGGGGGGGGGGGGCCCGGGCGCCCCCCCCCCCCGGGGGGCCCCCCCGCCGTGCGTACCTGGTCAGGCCTCCGGCAGCTTCCCGGGCGCCGCGGCCGCTCCCTTGGCGAGCACCGCCGAGACCCCGAGGACCGTCCCGGCCCGGCCGGCCGGGGTGGTCTCCGTGAGGACGGTGCGCTCACCGAGGAACGCCGACGTCGTCCGGTCGAAGATCCACTGGGTCTGCTCGCCGTGTGCGGTACGGGCCACGGCGACGCCCTCGCGGCCGGCCGCGTCCTTCGCGGACGGCAGCACGGTCACCCCGGGGATCCGGGCCGCCGCCCCGTACAGCGCGGCGGTGACCTTCGGGGGGGCCCAGGTCTCGGCCAGCAGGGTCCCGATCGCGGTGAACGCCCGCTGGTCGGCGTCGCCCCCACCCGCGCGCGTCTGGTCCCGGACCAGGCGCAGCAGCACGTCCGGGTCCGTCGGCAGGGCCGCGACGTAGGCGTGGGTCGGGTTCGTGACGGAGGGCGGAGAGGTCGCCATCGTGGTCTTCCGGGGCGTGGCCCCGGGACCGTCCAGCTCGTACACGGGCGCCTCCGAGCCGAGTTCCGTGTCGGCGGCACCGGGCTCGCGGAGCAGCCCCGGACGGCTGCCGTCGGCGGAGAGCCACACCTCGCGCCGGTGCGCGGGCGGAAGCGTCGCGGGGCCGCCGGACGCGTCGCGTCCCGCGTGGGCGACGAGGCTCCTGACGTAGACGTACGCACCGGGGCGGACGTCCGGCGCGGGCGCGGCGGCGGCGGCGAGCGCGGCACCGGCCAGGATCCGCACGGCCTCGGGCGAGGCGGAGGGCCCGGCCGAGACGCGGTCGGGGGACCCGGTGGGACCGTCCGGGGGCGCGAGCACGGCGACACCGGCGACGACCGCGCAGGCGGCCATCGGCGCGACGATCCAGCCGAGCCGGAGCCCCTGGCGCGGCCGGCGCGCACGCACCGGCCGGCCGGCCGGGCCGTCCCCGGTGGCCAGGGCGGTCCGCAGGACGGTGTGCCTGAGGTGCCGGCTCTCCTCGGCCGTCAGATCGGGGACCGGAGGCGGGGGCAGCAGCTCGGTGAGCTCGGCACGCAGGAGGTCGTCCGCGTCGGTGTGCGGGCGGGGGGCGGAGGTGTTCATGCCTGGGTCTCCTGGGTCGGTCGGGGCGCGAGGGCCGGGCGGACGGTCGAGCGGGTGACGACGGCGCCAGGTGCGGCGAGGGGCCGGGGGAGGGGACCGGCGGCGGGACCCGGGTGGTCCGGAGCGAGGTGGCCCGGAGCCGGGTCCCCCACCCGGTCCGGGCCTGCCGTCCCGTCCGGCGCGCGGTCCCCGGCCGAGCGGAGGGCCGCGGCGGAGGACCGGTCACGGCGCCGTCCCGCGCGCAGCTCCGCCTCGGCGAGCTTCCGGAGCCGTTCACGGGCCCGGGACAGCCGCGAGCGGACGGTGCCGACCGGGACTCCCAGCGCCTCCCCGGCCGAGGCGTAGTCCAGGCCCGCCCACACCACGAGCGTGAAGACCTCGCGCTCGCGCCGCTTGAGCCTGCCGAGCGCGACGCGGGCGGCGCGGATCTGCTCCCCGTCCGTCATCCGGGCGAGGACGTCGTCGGCGAAGTCGGGCACGACCCCGCGCTCGGGGATCCTGGCGAGCGCGGCGTCGCGCCGGCGCGCCTCGCGGGCGGCGCCGCGCATGATGTTGGTGGCGATGCCCAGCAGCCACGGGCGCAGGCTGCCGCCGTCGGCGTGCACCTTCCCGCGGCAGCGCCAGGCCTCCAGGAAGACGGAGGACACGACGTCCTCCGCGGCCGCCCGGTCCCCGCACACCCGGTAGGCGTAGTGGTACAGCACGCGTGCGTGCTCGTCGTACGCCTCTCCGAGCGCCGCGGGGTCCCCGGCGCGGAAACGATCTCTCATTGGTGATTCCACACTCAGTACTGGGCGGCGCCTCGCCGGGGTTCCCGTGACCTGGACCACACGGCGAGCGCCTCAGCCGCCGTACGTCGCCTGCGCGTCCCCCAGGACCTCGGCGAAGTCCGCCGCCAGCCGCACCGCGTCGGCGGGCGCGAGCCGCGCCGTGGTGATCCGTACGGCCGGCGGGGCGGCGATACGGAACCGCGCCCCGGCCGCGACCCACCAGCCCTGCGTCCGCAGGCCGTTGACCACCGCCGACTCGTCCCGCACCGGCACCCACACGTTCAGGCCGCTGGCCCCGACCGCACGGATCCCGTGCGCGCCGAGCGCGCCGATCAGCGCCGTACGCCGCTGCGCGTACGCCTCCTCGCCCGCGGCCACCAGCCCCCGGACGGTCTCGTCGGCGAACAGGACGGCCACAGTCTCCTGCAGGACGTGACTGACCCAGCCCGAGGTCATCACCATCCGGCGGTCGTGCCGCGCCAGCGTCACCGCGTCGCACGCGACCCCGGCCCAGCGCAGGTCGATGCCCAGGTGCTTCGACACGGTCCGCACCTGCGCCCACCGGTCGAGCCCCGCGGCCGCGAGCGTGTGCGCCGAGGCGCCGCCGACCTCCGCGTTGTGGTCGTCCTCGACGACGAGCACCTCGGGGAACCCCCGGAGCACCGCCACCAGTTCGTCCCGACGCGCGCGCGTGAAGAACGCGCCCGTCGGGCACTGGCCCCGCGGGCTGCACACCACCGCGCGCACCCCGCCGCGCAGCGCGGCCCGCAGCGACTCCGGTACGAGCCCCTCCTCGTCCACGGCCACCGGCACGGCCCGCAGTCCCAACGCGGGCACGAGGTCGAGGACATGGTGGAACCCGGGATCCTCCACCGCCACGGCGTCCCCGGGCCGCAGCTCCGTCGAGAGGAGCCGCGCGATGCAGTCCAGGGCGCCGTGCGCGAAGGTCACGTGCGCGGCGGACACCCCGTCCCGCTCGAACCACGTCCTGGTCAGCTCCTCCAGGTGCGCGAGCCGGGGCGCGGCGCGGTGGGAGCCGTAGACGGGGTCGACGGCCGCCGGGGGCCGCAGTACGGGGAGGAAGGCCGGGTCCGGGAACCCGGCGGACAGGTCCACCAGACCCGGGGGCACGCGCGGGGGGCGCCGCGAGGGCGCCGACGGCACCTCCGCCACCACGGTCCCGCCCCGGCCCATGGTGACGATCAGCCCCCGTTGCCGCAGCTCCTTGTAGGCCGTGGCGACGGTCCCCGGACTCACCCCCAGCTCGTCGGCGAGCCGCCGCACCGGCGGCAGGGCGTCGCCCGGGGCGAGCCCGCCCTCGGACACGCCCCGCTCCACGGACGCGGCAATCCCCTTGGCCGTCGCCCCCTCGATCGCATATTGTGCTGCCACGTAATCAATTATGTATCAATACAAAGCAGTTCGCAAGGGGGAGCCATGAGCCGCAGCACCACCCGACCCGACCGACCGCCCTTCAAGGAACGCATCCCCGGCGGCCCCGACGGCCGCCGCATGCTCCTCATCGGCTTCATCGACAAGTGCGGCACCGGACTCTGGTCCACGGCCATGGCCCTCTACTTCACCTACGTCACCGGCCTCGGCCTCGGCCAGGTCGGCCTCCTCATCGCCCTCTCCGGAGCCGCCGGCATCGCCGGAGCCCCGCTCGGCGGCCTGCTCGCCGACCGCTTCCCCCTCGTCCGCGTCATCATCTGCACCCAACTCCTGCGCGCCGCGGCCCTCCTCGCCCTCCTCACCACCGACGACTACCTCCTGCTCGTCCTCTTCTCCGCCGCCGGCGCCCTCCCCGACCGCGCCACCAACGTCCTCACCAAGCTCTACGCCGCCCGCGTCGCCGGTCCCGACCGCGTCCGCTACCAGGCCATCAACCGCACCACCTCCAACATCGGCTGGACCCTCGGCGGACTCGGCGCCGCCGCCGCGCTCGCCGTCGGCTCCACCACCGCCTTCCACCTCCTCCTCGTGGGCGACGCGCTGTCCTACCTCGTGATGGCCGCCCTCACCCTCCGCTGCGCCGAACCCCCCGCCCCCGCGGCCTCCCGCATCGCCGCGGCCTCCACCGACCCGGCCCCCACGACCCGGCCGTCCAACCCCTGGCGCGACCGCGGCTTCCTCGCCTTCACCACCGGAGAGGCCGTCTTCTTCCTCCACGACTCGATCCTCCAGGTCGCCCTGCCGCTCTGGATCGTCCACGCCACCGACGCCCCCGTCGGCCTCGCACCCCTCCTGATGGTGATCAACAGCGCCCTCGTCGTCCTCTTCCAGGTCCCGCTCTCCCGCTTCGGCACCACCACCGACGCCGCCCGGCGCCTCTTCGGCCCCCTCGCCGGCCTCTTCGCCATCGGCACGCTCGCCCTCGCCGCCTCCGCCCTGGACGGCCGCACCCTCGCGATCACCGCGCTGGTCACAGCCGCCGTCGCCCTCACCTTCGCCGAGATGATCCACACCATCGTGTCCTGGGAGATCTCCGTGGCCCTCGCCCCCGACGACGCCCAGGGCGCCTACCTCGGAGTCCACGGCCTCGCCCAGTCCACCCAGCGCTTCGCGGGCCCCCTCCTCATGACCGGCCTCGTCTCCGCCGGCCCCCTCGCCTGGCCCTTCCTCGGCGCCGTCCTGGTCGCCACCACCGCCGCCCAGAACGGGCTCGTCCGCCGACGCCTCACCCGGCCGTCACTGTCAGTGGCGAAGGTTACGGTGAGTGAGCACTGATCGGAGCGTCACCAGGGGGAGTCATGACACGCACCGGAACCACCACCGCACACCTCCGCCGCGCCCTGCGCCGCGAAGTCCCCAGCACCGTCGGCCTCCTCGCCGACGAGCGGGACTTCGCCGCCATGCGCCGGTACCGCACCTTCGCCTTCGACGACCACACCACCTACCTCCGCCAGGTCGAGGCCCTCCTCAGGACCCTCGCCACCCAGGGCGGCCACACCACCGTCACCCTCTTCGACCCCGAGGAGTACGCCGCCTGGTGCGCCGAGACCGGCACCGACCCCGACCACCCCACGAGCCGCAGCCACTTCACCGCCCACCTCGCCACCACCGGCGCCCGCGTCACCTACACCGGCCAGCCCCTCACCACCCTCCTCCCCGAACTGGTCGACACCGCCGTCCGCCAGGCCACCTGGGAGTACGCCACCACCGTCCTCGCCACCGCGGGCGACTGCGCCGGCTGCGGCAAGGACATCGGCAAGGCGGCCTACGAGCGGGCGGCCCGCCTGCTCACCCGGCTCCTCGAAGCCGCGGGCCCGGGCACCCACCACCTCGTCTGCAGCGTCCAGGCCACCGACGACCCCCTCCTCGCCGTCCTCCACACCCACGGCACCACGCCTCCGGACGAAGCCGCGGGACCGGAGTTCACCGCCGTCCTCGCCGCCGGCATCGCCCTCGCCGCACCCGGCGGAGTCGTCCTGCGCACCACCGCCCCCGGCACCCCCGACCGGCTCCACGGCTGGCGCCTCGCGGAGAGCACCCTGACCCCCCTCACCGAGGCCGAGGTCTTCGCCGCCTACTGCACCGACGCCCGCACCGGCGAACCCCTCTCCCCGGAACCGGGCGTCGAGTACCGCGCCGGCCACCCCCTCGCCCCCGACCCCGACGACGACTGGACCACCCACCACTGAACCCGGACACGAGGAAGGGGCTCCCCGCCACCAGGTGACGGAAAGCCCCTTCATCGAGCACCTCGGGGGATCACTCCCCGGACAGCACCGCCTGCGCGGCCAGCCGCGCCTCGTGCGCCGTGTCCGCGGCACGCGCCGCGGCCGCGGCCCGCTCGCACTGCGCCAGCGTGTACTTGGCGAGCGTCGCCCGCACGTACGGGATCGACGCCGCACCCATCGACAGGGAGGTGACGCCCAGACCGGTCAGCACACACGCGAGCAGCGGATCCGAGGCGGCCTCGCCACAGACACCACAGCTCTTGCCCTCGGCCTTCGCCGCCTCGGCGGACAGCGCCACCAGGTCGAGCAGCGCCGGCTGCCACGGGTCCTGGAGCCGCGACACCGCACCGACCTGACGGTCGGCCGCGAAGGTGTACTGCGCCAGGTCGTTGGTGCCCAGCGAGAGGAA
Source organism: Streptomyces sp. NPDC059695 (assembly GCF_042733785.1). Classification (NCBI taxonomy): domain Bacteria; kingdom Bacillati; phylum Actinomycetota; class Actinomycetes; order Kitasatosporales; family Streptomycetaceae; genus Streptomyces; species Streptomyces sp. NPDC059695. The sequence continues at coordinate 109,819 of NZ_JBHWFF010000025.1, forward strand.
CTCGACCTCCTGCAGGATCGAGCGCGCCCGCAGCGCGGCCGAGGGAATCTCGACCATCGCACCGAACTTCGCCCGCAGCCCCGCCTCACGGCACGCGTCGGCGAACGCCTTCGCGTCCGTACGGTCGGCCACCATCGGAGCCATGACCTCGAGGTACACCGGCAGCCCCTCGGCCGCCTTCGCCAGCGCGGTCAGCTGCGTGCGCAGCACCTCCGGGTGGTCGAGCAGCGACCGCAGACCCCGCACACCGAGCGCCGGGTTCGGCTCGTCCACCGGCGTCAGGAAGTCCAGCGGCTTGTCGGCGCCCGCGTCGAGCACCCGCACGACCACACGGCCCTCGGGGAACGCCTCCAGCACCTTGCGGTACGCCTCGACCTGCTTCTCCTCGGACGGCGCCGTCTTGCTGTCGTCCAGGAAGAGGAACTCCGTACGGAACAGACCGACGCCCTCGGCACCGGCCTCCACCGCCGCCGGAACGTCCGCGGGACCGCCGACGTTCGCGAGCAGCGGCACCTTGTGACCGTCGGAGGTCGCGCCCGGACCGCTGGACGTGGCCAGCGCGGCCTTGCGCTCGGCGGCCGCCTTCGTCAGCTCCGCCTTCTTCTCCTCGCTCGGATCCACGAAGAGCTCACCGGTCGAACCGTCGACCGCGATGAGCGTGCCCTCGGCCAGCTCACCCGCACCCGGCAGCGCCACGATGGCCGGCACGCCCAGCGCCCGCGCGAGGATCGCGCTGTGGCTGGTCGGACCGCCCTCCTCCGTGACGAACCCGAGCACCAGCGCCGGGTCGAGCAGCGCCGTGTCGGCGGGAGCCAGATCCCGCGCGATCAGGACGTACGGCTCGTCGCTGTCCGGAACACCCGGCATCGGCACGCCCAGCAGCCGCGCCACGATCCGGTTCCGCACGTCGTCCAGGTCCGCGACCCGGCCCGCCATGTACTCGCCGGCCCCGGCGAGCAGCTCGCGATAGTGCGAGAAGGCGTCGTAGATACCGCGCTCGGCCGTGCTGCCGACCGCGATCCGGCGGTCGACGTCGGCGATGAGCTCCGGGTCCTGGGCGATCATCGCCTGGGCCTCCAGCACCGCCTGGGCCTCACCACCGGCCAGGTTGCCCCGGGCATTGAGGTCCGCGGCCACAGCCTCCACGGCCTGACGGGCGCGCCCCTGTTCGCGCTCCGCCTCGTCCGCGGGGATCTGCTTGGCCGGCGGCTCCAGGACCGCCGTACCCATGTGCCGGACCTCGCCGATCGCCACTCCGTGGCTGACGCCGACGCCTCGCAGCGTTGTCTCCATCTCACCCGTCTCCGATTGAGCGACGGCCCCGGCCGCCGCGTTGAATGTCGAACTCGCGGTCGTCACGAGGACGGACCGGCTCAGTTCCAGCCGAAGAGCACGTCGTCGGCCTTCACGTCGCCGGACTCGACGAGGTCCGAGAGCGAGTCGGCGGCGGCCTCCAGGGCCACCACGGGACAGATGGGGGACTTGCCGGCGGCCTCGACCGCGGCGGGGTTCCAACGGACGACGGCCTGTCCGCGCGTCACCCGGTCACCCTTGTTGGCGAGCAGCTCGAAGCCCTCGCCGTTGAGCTGGACGGTGTCGATGCCCAGGTGCGTCAGCACACCGTGTCCTTCGTCGTCCACGACGACGAAGGCGTGCGGGTGCATGGAGACGATGACCCCGTCGAGAGGGGAGACGGCCTCCGAGGGCTCACGTACGGGATCGATGGCGGTACCGGGACCGACCATCGCACCGGCGAAGACCGGGTCGGGAACTGCGGCGAGACCGATGGCGCGTCCAGCAAGCGGCGACGTCACGGTTGTCATGGGAAGCCTCCCAGGGGCGGAGATTGTGTGGCGCCGTCACTACCTGTCCTGGACGGCGTACTGTTCTGAAGCGTATGTCATAGGAAGTCCCGGTTCCGCACGAGACGTACCCGTTGGTCGGAGCTAGGGACTACCGGAAACGATTTGCCTCTACTGACGGTGGGATGTACTGTCGTACTTCTGCCTGACCCCAACGCGGCCTTGAGTCGCGGGTCGGCAGCACCTATCAAGCCAGATCCTAACCCCAGTGGTCTACACCTCTGCGTGCTCGCAGGGAACGTGGTCAGGGGGACCGAGAAAGCCTGGTAATGTTCAACCCCGCCGGGAACGGAAAACGCGAAAAGCGAATTCCTGCCCCAGCAGCCCGCTCCAGCGGGTGGCAGAAACGGAAATCGGATCTGCTAAGCTGGAAGACGAAGGAAGCGCCCGGAGGGCCTGGAAACAGGAACGAAGGAAGCGTCCGCACCTTGAGAACTCAACAGCGTGCCAAAAATCAACGCCAGATTAG
>NZ_JBHWFF010000026.1:0-13023 GCF_042733785.1 Streptomyces sp. NPDC059695
GGCGCCGACCGGTGGCCCCACCCGTCCCTCCCCCAAGGACTTCGTCCAGGGGGGACCCCCAAGCGGGACGATTGCCCACACGGGCAGCGGCCCGAGGCGCCACACGGGCGCGGGCGCGCCGCCGGGGACGGCGCGCGGGCGGGGTGTCAGTGGGTGCCGTACACCGGGTGCGGGGGTTCCGAGGCGGACAGGAGCTTCAGGGTCGTCTCGCCCGCCTCCGCCGGCGTCCAGCGGCCGCCCTTGTCGGCCGTCGGGCCCGGCCGCCAGCCCTCCATGACCGTGATCCGGCCCGCCTCCGCCTCGAAGACCCGGCCCGTGACGCCGGCCGAGGCGGCGGAGCCGAGCCAGACCACGAGGGGGGAGACGTTCTCCGGGGCCATCGCGTCGAAGGCGGCCCCCGACGGAGCGGCCATGGTCTCGGCGAAGGTCTGCTCGGTCATCCGGGTGCGGGCCGCGGGGGCGATCGCGTTGACCTGGACCCCGTACCGGCCCATCTCGGCGGAGGCGACGAGCGTGAGGCCGACGATCCCGGCCTTGGCGGCCGCGTAGTTGCCCTGCCCGACGCTGCCGAGCAGGCCCGCGCCGGAGCTGGTGTTGATCACGCGGGCGACGGGCTGCCGCCCCGCCTTGGCCTCCGTCCGCCAGTGCGCGGCGGCGTGCTTGAGCGGCAGGAAGTGGCCCTTGAGGTGGACGCGCATGACTGCGTCCCAGTCGTCCTCCGCGAGGTTGACCAGCATGCGGTCGCGCAGGAAGCCGGCGTTGTTGACGAGGGTGTCGAGCCGCCCGAAGGCGTCGAGGGCGGTGGCGACGAGCGACGCCGCCCCGTCGGTGGTGGCGATGTCGCCGCCGTGGGCGACCGCCTCGCCGCCCGCCGCGGTGATCTCGTCGACGACCTGCTGGGCGGGGCCCGCGCCGCCTCCGGTGCCGTCGAGGCCGACGCCGAGGTCGTTGACGACGAGCTTGGCGCCCTCGGCGGCGAAGGCGAGCGCGTGCGCGCGGCCGAGTCCGCGCCCGGCGCCGGTGACGATGACGACGCGTCCGTTGCACAGTCCGGTCATGGTGGATGCCTTTCGGTGAGGGTGAGGGGTTTCAGTGGTTGACGGTGGCCGCGTCCAGGAAGCCGGGGCGTTCCCCGCCTCCGTGCACGAGGAGGCTGGCGCCGCTGATGTAGGCGGCGCGGTCGGAGGCGAGGAAGACGCAGGCGTCGCCGATGTCGCCGGGCTCGGCGAGCCGGCCGAGCGGTACGGTGCGGCCGACGGAGGCGATGCCGTCCTCGTCCCCGTAGTGCAGGTGGGAGAGTTCGGTGCGCACCATGCCGGGGACGAGGGTGTTGACCCGCACCAGCGGCGCCCATTCGACCGCCATGGACCGGGCGAGGTTGTCCAGGCCCGCCTTGGCGGCCCCGTAGGCCGCGCTGCCGGGTGAGGGGCGGGTGCCGCTGACGCTGCCGATCATGATGACGGACCCTCCGCCGGGCTGGTGCCGCATCACCTCGTACGCGGCGAGGGAGGCGGTCAGGGGGGCGACGAGGTTCAGTTCGAGCACCCGGGCCTGTTGCTCGGGCGACCCCTCGCCGAGCATCCGGAAGGGCGTGCCGCCCGCGTTGTTGACCAGGACGTCCAGCCTTCCGTGGTCCTCGCGCACCCGGTCGAAGAACCCGGCGACGGCGGCCGGGTCGCGCAGGTCTACGGGGAGGAAGCGGGCCGTGCGCCCCGCCGCCTCGACGGGCTTCTCCGGAGCCCGCCGCGCGCAGGTCACGACCTCCGCGCCGGCGTCGAGCAGGGCCCGGGTGATCCCGGCGCCGACGCCCCGGGTACCGCCGGTGACGACGGCGACGGATCCCGTCAGATCGATGGTGACTGGCAAGGGACACCTCCCGCAGCGGGCGAACCGCTGCTATCTTCCACCTAACAAACGTTTGGTGGAAAGGTAGCTGATCTGCTCATGGGTGTCTCCACCTCCGCCCCGGACAAGGGCATCGCCGTCGTCACCGTCGACTTCCCACCGGTCAACGCCCTCCCCGTACAGGGCTGGTACGACCTCGCCGCCGCGGTCCGCGCCGCCGGTGCCGATCCCGAGGTGCGCTGCGTCGTGCTCACCGCGGAGGGCCGCGGCTTCAACGCCGGCGTCGACATCAAGGAGATCCAGCGCACCGCGGGGCACGACGCCCTCCTGGGCGCCAACCGCGGCTGCTACGAGGCCTTCGCCGCCGTCTACGACTGCGAGGTTCCGGTGGTCGCCGCCGTACAGGGCTTCTGCCTCGGCGGCGGCATCGGCCTCGTCGGCAACGCCGACGCGATCGTCGCCTCCGACGACGCGACCTTCGGCCTGCCCGAGCTGGACCGGGGGGCGCTCGGCGCGGCTACCCACCTGGCGCGGCTCGTCCCCCAGCAGCTGATGCGGGCCCTCTACTACACCTCGCGCACCGTCACCGCCGAGGAGCTGCACCGGCACGGCTCGGTCTGGCGGGTCGTCCCGCGCGAGCGGCTGCTCGGCGCGGCGCTCGAACTCGCGCGGGAGATCGCCGCGAAGGACGGACAGCTGATCCGGCTCGCCAAGGCCGCGATCAACGGCATCGACCCGGTGGACGTCCACCGCAGCTACCGCTTCGAGCAGGGCTTCACCTTCGAGGCCAACCTCAGCGGCGTCGCCGACCGGGTCCGCGACACCTTCGGCAAGGACCACAAGGACGAGAAGGAGCAGCAGTCGTGAGCAGGGACAAGACGATGACCGCCGAGGAGGTCGTGGGCCGCCTCCGCAGCGGGATGACGATCGGCATCGGCGGCTGGGGGTCACGGCGCAAGCCGATGGCCCTGGTCCGGGCGCTGCTGCGCTCGGACCTCACCGACCTGACCGTCGTCTCGTACGGCGGCCCGGACGTCGGGCTGCTCGCCGCGGCCGGGAAGATCCGCAAGCTGGTCGCGGCCTTCGCCACGCTGGACTCCGTCCCGCTGGAGCCGCACTTCGGCGCGGCCCGGCAGCGCGGTGACCTCGAACTGGTGGAGCTGGACGAGGCGATGGTCATGTGGGGCCTGACCGCCGCCGTGCACCGGCTGCCGTTCATGCCCATCCGCGCCGGGCTCGCCTCGGACGTGATGACCGTCAACCCCTCGCTGCGGACGATCACCTCCCCGTACGAGGACCGCGAGGAGCTCGTCGCCGTCCCCGCGCTGCGGCTGGACGCCGCGCTCGTCCACGTCAACCGTGCCGACGCGCACGGAAACGGCCAGTACCTGGGCCCCGACCCGTACTTCGACGACCTGTTCTGCGAGGCCGCCGACGCCGCGTACGTCTCCTGCGAGCGGATCGTGGAGACCCAGGAGCTGCTCAAGGACGCGGGGCCGCAGTCGCTGCTGCTCAAGCGCGCCTTCGTCGACGGGGTCGTCGAGACCCCGAACGGCGCGCACTTCACCTCCTGCGCCCCCGACTACGACCGGGACGAGGCCTTCCAGCGCGCCTACGTCACGGCGGCCCGGGACCCGGAGGCCTGGCGGGAGTTCACCGCGCGGTTCCTGTCCGGCGACGAGGACGCCTACCAGGCCGCGGTCGCGGCGTTCCACGAGGAGGAAGCATGAGCGGCACCGACACCACCACGACGGCCACCCGGGCCGAGTACTGCGTCGTCGCCTGCGCCGAGGCGTGGCGGGGCGCCGGCGAGGTCCTCGCCAGCCCGATGGGCACCGTCCCGGTGATCGGCGCCCGGCTCGCGAAGCTCACCTTCGCCCCCGAGCTGCTGCTGACCGACGGGGAGGCGCTGCTCATCGCCGACGTCCCGGCGGTCGGCGCGGCACCCCGGGTGGTGGAGGGCTGGCTGCCCTACCGGCAGCACCTGGCCATGGTCACCACCGGGCGCCGGCACGTGATGATGGGCGCGAGCCAGATCGACCGGTACGGCAACCAGAACATCAGCTGCATCGGGGACTGGGCGCGCCCGAAGCGCCAGCTCCTGGGGGTGCGCGGCGCGCCCGTCAACACCCTCAACAACCCGACCAGTTACTGGGTCCCGAAGCACTCGGCGCGCGTCTTCGTCGAGCGGGTCGACATGGTCTCGGGCGTCGGGTACGACCGGGCCGCCGCGGCCGGCCCCTCCGCGACCCGCTACCACCGCGTCCCGGACGTCATCAGCGACCTGGGCGTCTTCGACTTCGAGACCCCGGACCGCACCATGCGGCTGCGCTCGCTGCACCCCGGCGTCACCGTCGAGCAGGTCCGGGAGGCCACCGGCTTCGCGCTGACCGTCCCCGACGACGTGCCGTACACCCGCGAGCCCACGCCGGAGGAACTGCGGCTGATCCGCGAAGAGATCGACCCCGAGGCGCTGCGCGACCGGGAGGTCCCGTCGTGAGCGACGCCGTGATCGCCACCCGGCTCACCGAACTCGTCGGGGTGCGCCACCCCGTCGTGCAGACCGGCATGGGCTGGGTGGCGGGGCCCCGCCTGGTCTCGGCCACCGCCGAGGCCGGGGCGCTCGGCATCCTGGCCTCGGCGACGATGACCGTCGACCAGCTCCGCTCGGCGGTGCGCGAGGTGAAGTCCCGTACCGACGCGCCCTTCGGCGTGAACCTGCGCGCGGACGCCGGGGACGCCGCCGAACGCGTCCGGATCATCATCGACGAGGGGGTACGGGTCGCCTCCTTCGCGCTCGCTCCGTCCCGTGAGCTGATCGCCCGGCTCAAGGACGCGGGGGTCGTCGTCATCCCCTCCATCGGGGCGAGACGGCACGCCGAGAAGGTCGCGGCCTGGGGCGCCGACGCGGTGATCGTGCAGGGCGGGGAGGGCGGCGGCCACACCGGCAGCGTCGCCACCACCGTCCTGCTCCCCCAGGTCGTGGACGCCGTGGACATCCCGGTCGTCGCGGCCGGCGGCTTCCACGACGGGCGCGGCCTGGTCGCGGCCCTCGCCTACGGCGCGGCCGGCATCGCCATGGGCACGCGCTTCCTGCTCACCTCCGACAGCACGGTCCCCGACGCGGTGAAGGCCCGCTACCTCGAAGCGGCGGTCACCGACGTCACGGTCACCACCAAGGTGGACGGACTGCCGCACCGGATGCTCCGGACCGAGCTCGTCGACGCGCTGGAGCGCTCGGGCCGGGCCGCCTCGCTGCTGCGGGCGGTCCGGCACGCGGCGGCCTTCCGGCGCGAAACCGGCATGAGCTGGCCGCAGATGGTCCGGGACGGCCTGGCGATGAAGCACGGCAAGGACCTGACGTGGAGCCAGATCCTGCTGGCCGCGAACACGCCGATGCTCCTCAAGGCGTCCATGGTCGACGGCCGCACCGACCTGGGCGTGATGGCCTCCGGGCAGGTCGCCGGACTCATCGACGACCTGCCGTCCTGCGCCGAGCTCGTCGACCGGCTCATGGCGGAGGCCCGGGCCGCGCTCCACGCCCTGCCCGCCACGCCCTGACCGCTCACGCGGATGTCCGCCGGGGTACCTTCACCCCGGCGGACTCGTGTCTCCACCCGATCCCCACCGCACCTGACCCGAACGGAACCGCCATGCCGATCCAGCGGCTGAACCACGCCGTCCTCTTCGTCTCCGACCTGGAGCGCAGCCTCGCCTTCTACCGTGACGTCCTCGAGTTCCGGCCGCTGCCGCAGGCGTTCCCCGGGGCGGCCTTCCTCCAGGCTGCGGGCTCCGCCAACGACCACGACCTCGGGCTGTTCCAGTCCCCCGAGCGCGGCCCCGGGCACGCCAGGGGGCGGGTCGGCCTGTACCACCTGGCCTGGGAGGTGGACACCCTGGCCGAGCTGCGGCGCATGCGGACCCGCCTGGCGGAGGCGGGGGCCCTGACCGGGGCGAGCAACCACGCCTCCACCAAGGCCCTCTACGCGCGGGACCCGGACGGCATCGAGTTCGAGGTGTGCTGGCTGGTCCCGGACGCGGCCGTCGCCGGGGAGCTCTCGGCGATGACCTCGCCCACGCTCCCCCTCGACATCGAGGCGGAGATCGAGACGTACGGTGCGGAGACCCCGGGAGGCCCCCGCACCGATCACGCGGTCTGGCAGCGGATCTTCGGCGCCGGCGTCACCGACGCGCGATGACCGTCACAGCCGACCGATGACCGTCACAGCCGCTCGATGATCGTCACGTTCGCCTGGCCACCGCCCTCGCACATCGTCTGGAGGCCGTAGCGGCCGCCGGTGCGCTCCAGTTCGTGGAGGAGGGTGGTGGTCAGCTTGGTGCCGGTGGCGCCCAGCGGGTGGCCCAGCGCGATGGCGCCGCCGTTGACGTTGACCTTCTCGGGGTCGGCGCCGGTCTCCTTCAGCCAGGCGAGGACGACCGAGGCGAAGGCCTCGTTGATCTCCACCAGGTCGATCTCGTCGAGCGTCATCCCCGCCTTCTTCAGGGCGTACGCCGTCGCCGGTATCGGGGCGGACAGCATGCGGATCGGGTCCTCGCCCCGCACCGACAGGTGGTGGACGCGGGCGCGCGGCGTCAGCCCGTGCTCGCGCACGGCGCGTTCCGAGGCGATCAGCATCGCCGAGGCCCCGTCGGAGACCTGCGAGGAGACCGCGGCGGTCAGCCGGCCGCCCTCGACCAGGGCCTGCAGTCCGGCCATCTTCTCCAGGGTGGTGTCGCGGCGCGGGCCCTCGTCGGTGGTGACGTCGCCGTACGGGACGATCTCGCGCGCGAAGCGGCCCTCGTCGATCGCGCGGGCGGCCCGCCGGTGCGAGCGGAGGGCGAACTCCTCCATGTCCCGGCGGGAGATGTCCCACTTGGCGGCGATGAGCTCGGCGCCGTGGAACTGGTTGACCGGCTGGTCGCCGTAGCGGGCGCGCCAGCCCTCCGAGCCGAGGTACGGGCCGTCGGTCAGGCCTAGCGGGTCGGCGGCCTGGCGGCTGGCGAAGGCGATCGGGATCATCGACATGTTCTGCACGCCGCCGGCGACGACCAGGTCCTGGGTGCCGGACAGGACGCCCTGCGCGGCGAAGTGCAGGGCCTGCTGGGAGGAGCCGCACTGCCGGTCCACGGTGGTGCCGGGGACCTCCTCGGGCAGTCCGGCCGCCAGCCAGCTGGTGCGGGCGATGTCGCCGGCCTGCGGGCCGACGGTGTCCAGGCAGCCGAAGACGACGTCCTCGACGGCGGCCGGGTCGGCGCCCGAGCGCTCCATCAGCGCCTTCAGGACGTGTGCTCCGAGGTCGGCGGGGTGGACGGCGGACAGTCCGCCGTTCCGCCGGCCGACCGGGGTGCGTACCGCTTCGACGATGTAGGCCTCGGCCATGGTCTCTCCTTGTTCGTACGTCATTCGTCCGTCCGGTGTCCGTCACGGAGGGCGACGCCCTCCAGCACCATCGACAGGTACTGGCGGGCGATCTCCTCCGGGCTGTGCTGTCCGCCCGGCCGGTACCAGGACGCGGCGACCCAGACGGTGTCGCGCACGAAGCGGTAGGTGAGCCGGACGTCGAGGTCGGTGCGGAAGACCCCGGCGGCCACGCCGCGCTCCAGGGTCCTGAGCCAGGCCTCCTCGAACCTCCGCTGCGAGCCGGCGAGATAGCCGAAGCGCGGCTGCTCCCGCAGGTGCCTGGACTCCTTCTGGTAGATGGCGACGGCGGCGCGGTGCCGGTCGATCTCCCGGAACGATTCGGTGACGAGGGCCTCCAGGGTCTCCCGGGGGCCGAGCGGCGCGGCGAGCACGGCGTCGTACCGGGCCCACAGCTCGTCCAGGAAGGCGCGGAGGATCTCGTCGAGCATCGACTCCTTGGAGTCGAAGTGGTAGTAGAGGCTGCCCGCGAGCAGCCCGGCGGCGTCGGCGATGCGGCGGACGGTGGTGGCGTCGTACCCCTGCGCGGCGAAGACCTCGGCCGCCGTGTCCAGGATCTCGCGGCGCCGCTCCGGCGCCGGTCTCACGGGTGCTGGCTGCTGACGGAGAGGACCTCGCCCGTCAGGTACGAGGAGTAGCCGCTGGCCAGGAAGACGATCACGTTGGCCACCTCCCAGGGCTCCGCGTAGCGTCCGAAGGCCTCGCGGGAGGTGAGCTCCTCCAGGAGTTCGGGGGTCGTGACCTTCACGAGGTGCGGGTGCATGGCCAGGCTCGGGGAGACGGCGTTGACCCGCACCCCGTAGGCCGCGGCCTCCAGGGCGGCGCAGCGGGTGAGGGCCATCACGCCGGCCTTGGCGGCGGCGTAGTGGGCCTGTCCCTTCTGGGCCCGCCAGCCGACGACCGAGGCGTTGTTGACGACGACGCCCCCGGCGCCCGCGTCCTTCATGCGGCGCAGTGCGGCGCGGGTGCAGCGGAAGGTTCCGTTGAGGGTCACGTCGAGGACCCTGTCCCACTGGGCGTCGGTCATGTCGACCAGGTCGGCGGTGCCGCCGAGACCGGCGTTGTTGACGACGATGTCGAGGCGCCCGTGGCGCTCGACGGCGAGGTCGAACAGGGCGGCGACCTGGGTCTCGTCGGTGACGTCGCAGGGCAGGGCGGCGACGCGGTCCGCGCCGAACTCGGCGGCCAGTTCGGCCTCGGACTCCTTCAGCCGGCGGGCGTGGGCGTCGGAGAGGACCACGCGGGCGCCCTCCTCCAGGAGCCGTCGGGCGGTCGCTCCCCCGATGCCGGCGCCGGCGGCTGCGGTGACGACGGCGGCGCGGCCGGCGAGCAGACCGTGGCCCGGCACGTAGGGGGGTGGGGTGCCGGTCATGGGCGGACCTCCTTGGGCAGGCCGAGGACGCGCTCGGCGATGATGTTCCGCTGGATCTCGTTGGAGCCGGCGTAGATGGTGTCGGAGCGGGAGAAGAGGTAGAGCCGCTGCCAGTCGGTGAGGTCGTAGGGTTCTCCGTCGGCGAGCATCCCGGCGGCTCCGCAGACGTCCATGGCGAGTTCGCCCAGTTCCCGGTGCCAGGTGGCCCAGAAGATCTTGCCGATGGAGGCCTCGGGGCCGGGGGCTCCGGAGGCGACGCCGTCGAGCATGCGCAGGGCGTTGAAGCGGATGGTCTCCAGGCCGATCCAGGCGCGGGCGATGCGGTCGCGGATCAGCGGGTCGGCGGCGGCCCCGTTGCGCCGGGCGAGGTCGACGACGGCCTCCAGCTCGCGGCGGAAGCCGACCTGCTGGCCGAGGGTGGACACGCCCCGCTCGAAGCCGAGGGTGGCCATGGCCACCTTCCAGCCGTCGCCGGGGGCTCCGACGACGTGGGAGGCGTGGGTACGGGCGCCGTCGAAGAAGACCTCGTTGAACTCCGAGGTCCCGGTGAGCTGGACGATGGGCCTGATCTCGACGCCGGGCTGGTCCAGGGGGACGAGCAGGTAGGACAGGCCGTGGTGGCGGGTCGATCCGGGTTCGGTGCGGGCGACGACGAAGCACCAGTCGGCCTCGTGCGCGAGTGAGGTCCACACCTTCTGGCCGGTGACGATCCACGCGTCGCCGTCGCGCTCGGCGCGGGTCCGCACGTTCGCGAGGTCGGATCCGGCGTCCGGCTCCGAGTAGCCCTGGCACCACTGCTCCCGGACGGTGACGATCCCCGGGAGGAAGCGCTCGCGCTGCTCGGGGGTGCCGAAGGCGATGAGGGTGGGTCCCAGGAGCTGTTCGCCGATGTGGCTGACGCGGGCGGGGGCGTCGGCGAGGGCGTACTCCTCGTGGAAGGCGACCTGCTGTTCGAGGGTCGCGCCCCTCCCGCCGTACTCCTTGGGCCAGCCGACGCAGGTCCATCCCGCGGCGGCCATGTGCCGCTCCCAGGCGAGGCGTTCGGCGTGCGCCTCGTGTTCCCGTCCGGGGCCGCCGCGCCCGCGCAGGGCGGCGAACTCGCCCGTGAGGTTGGCGCTCAGCCAGCCGCGGACCTCTCTGCGGAACTCCTCGACGTTGCTCATGGCCGTACGTTAACCTACCAAACACTTGTTAGGGAAGGAGGGCGGATGTCCGCTGCCCGCACCGCATCCACGGCACCGGTCCGCTACGAACGCCTCGGCCCGGTGGCCGTGGTCACGATGGACCGGCCCGATTACCGCAACGCCCAGAACTCCGCCATGACGTACGCCCTCGACCGCGCCTTCTACCGCGCGGCCGACGACGACGAGGTCAAGGTCGTCGTGCTCGCCGGAGCGGGGAAGCACTTCTCCGCCGGCCACGACATCGGCACCCCCGAGCGGGACGCCCACCTGCCGTTCGACCGCAAGGCGGGACTCTGGTGGGACCACTCGGACAAGCGGGGCGCGGAGAGCCGCTTCGCCCGCGAGTCCGAGGTCTACCTGGGCATGTGCCGACGCTGGCGCGAACTGCCCAAGCCCATGGTCGCGTCGGTGCAGGGCGCCTGCGTCGCCGGCGGCCTGATGCTCGCCTGGGTGTGCGACCTCATCGTCGCCTCCGAGGACGCGTTCTTCGCCGACCCCGTCGTCCGCATGGGCATCCCCGGCGTCGAGTACTTCGCCCACCCGTGGGTGATGCCCCCGCGCATCGCCAAGGAGTTCCTCTTCACCGGCGACCGGATGGACGCCCGGCGCGCCTACGAGGTCGGCATGGTCAACCGGGTCGTGCCGCCCGGGGAGCTCACCGAGCGGACCATGGAACTGGCAGGCAGGATCGCCGAGATGCCCCGCATGGGCCTGGCCCTGACCAAGCGCGCCGTCAACCAGGCCGAGGACCTCCAGGGCCTGCACACCGGCATGGACTCGGTCTTCGGGCTGCACCACCTCGCGCACGCGCACAACGCCGAGACCGCGCCCGACGCGCTGGGCGGCATGGACATAGCCTCGATGAAGGCGGCGGGAGCCTGATGGACCTCGACTTCTCCGCGGCGGAGGACGCCTTCCGGGCCGAGGCCCGCGCCTGGCTCACCGCCCATGTGCCCGACACGCCGCTGCCGTCCCTGGAGACGGAGGAGGGCTTCGCGGCCCACCGGCTCTGGGAGCGGACCCTGTCCGACGACCGCTGGTCGGTGGTCTCCTGGCCCGAGGAGTACGGCGGCCGGGGCGCCTCGCTCCTGCGGTGGCTGATCTTCGAGGAGGAGTACTACGCGGCCGGTGCCCCCGGCCGGGTCAGCCAGAACGGCATCAACCTCCTCGCCCCCACGCTCTTCGAGCACGGCACCGACGAGCAGCGCGCCCGCGTCCTGCCGTCGATGGCGAGCGGCGAGGTCATCTGGGCCCAGGCCTGGTCCGAGCCCGAGTCCGGCTCCGACCTCGCCTCGCTGCGGTCCACGGCCGAGCGGACCGAGGGCGGCTGGCTGCTGCGCGGCCAGAAGACCTGGTCGTCCCGGGCGGCCTTCGCGGACCGCGCCTTCGGCCTCTTCCGCAGCGAACCCGGCACTCCCAAGCCGCACCAGGGGCTCACGTACCTGATGTTCCCGCTGGACGCCGACGGCGTGACCGTGCGGCCCATCGGACGGCTCGACGGCAAGCCCGCCTTCGCCGAACTCTTCCTCGACGGCGTGTTCGTGCCCGACGAGGACGTGATCGGCGCGCCCGGGCAGGGCTGGCGGGTCGCCATGAGCACCGCGGGCAACGAGCGGGGGCTCACCCTGCGCAGCCCCGGCCGGTTCACCGCCGCGGCCGAGCGGCTCACGGAGCTGTGGCGGGAGTCCGCCGACCCCTCCGACACCGCCCTGCGCGACCGTGTCGCCGACGCGGTCATCGGGGCGCGCGCCTACCGGCTGTTCGCGTACGGGGGCGTCTCGCGCATCGCCGCCGGAGGCTCGATCGGCGCCGAGTCCAGCCTCAACAAGGTCTTCTGGTCCGAGCTCGACATCGCGCTCCACGAGACCGCGCTCGACCTGCTCGGACCCTACGGCGAGCTGTCCGACGCCGCCGGCGACGCGCCCGCGCACGGCGGCTGGGCCGAGGGCCACACCTTCTCCCTCGCCGGGCCGGTCTACGCGGGCACCAACGAGATCCAGCGCGACATCATCGCCGAGCGGCTGCTCGGCCTCCCGAAGGGACGCCGGTGATGCGGTTCCTCCTCGACGACGAGCAGCGGGAGTTCGCCCGCTCCCTCGACTCCATGCTCACCGCGGCCGACACCCCCTCGGCCGTGCGGGCCTGGGCGGCGGGCGACACGGCACCCGGCCGCGCGCTCTGGTCCCGGCTCGCGGAGGCGGGGGTCTTCGCCCTCGCCGTACCGGAGCGGCACGACGGTCTCGGCCCGCTGCCGGTCGAACTGGCCGTCGCCTTCACCGAACTGGGCCGCCACGCCGTGCCCGGACCGGTGGTGGAGACCGTCGCCGCGGCGGTGCTCCTGGACCGGCTCGGTGACGACGCCTCCGCCGCCCTGCTGCGACAGATCGCCTCGGGGAAGACGGTCGTCTCCCTGTGCCTGCCGGACGCGGGAAGTCCCTACGCCCTGGACGCGGACAGCGCCGACGCCGTGCTCGTCGTCGAGGGCGACACCGTGCGCCTGGCGGAGACGGCCGGCCCGGTCCAGCCCTCGGCCGACCCCGCGCGCCGGCTGGCCCGCCCGCTCGGCGGAACCGTCCTCGCGCGCGGCCCTGCGGTGACCGCCGCCGCCGCGCACGCCGCCGAGGCCGCCGCCCTGGTCACCGCCGCCCAGTGCCTGGGGCTCGGCCGGGCGCTGCTCGACCGGACGGTGGAGTACGTGAAGCAGCGCACCCAGTTCGGCGTCGCCATCGGCTCCTTCCAGTCGGTCAAGCACCGCCTCGCCGACACGCTCATCGCCCTGGAGTTCGCCCGGCCCCTGCTGCACGCGGCGGCCCTGGCCCTCGCGGACGGGGCCGGGCGCGGCTCCGCCGAGGTCGCCGCGGCGAAGGTCACGGCGGGCGAGGCCGCGTACGCCGCCGCCCGGACCGCCCTCCAGCTCCACGGGGCCGTCGGCTACACGGAGGAGCTCGACCTCGCCCTGTGGATCCGCAAGGCGCGTCCGCTCCGCGACGCCTGGGGCACCCCCGCGGCCTGCCGCGCCCGGGTCCTCGCCCCCTGACCGGTCGCCCCGCACGGTGTCCGCCGCCCCCGCCGGGGGGCGGGCCCCCCCCCCCCGCCCCCGGCGCCCCCCCCCCCCGCCCTCGACCCCCACTACCCCCCCCACCACCCCACCACCCAAACCCCCCCACGAGCCCCCCGGTAACCACCACCAGCCCCACACACCC
>NZ_JBHWFF010000026.1:13033-20093 GCF_042733785.1 Streptomyces sp. NPDC059695
CCCCGCGGCCCCCCCCCCCCCCCCCCCGCGCCCCCCCGGCCCCCCCCCCCGCGCCCCGCCCCCCCCGGGGGGCCCCCCCCCCCCCCCGGGGGCCCCCCCCCCCCGCCGCCGGCCCCGGGCGCCCCCACCGCTCGCCGTCCGCCGCATCTCCCCGCCCATCGTCCCCGCATCCCTACCGCACCCGGGAGCCCGCGTGTCCCCCGCACCGTCCCCGCACACCCCCGAGAGACCCTCGGACCCCGCCCTGCTGCGCAGGGTGGCGATGTCCGGTCTGCTCGGCACCGTCATCGAGTACTACGACTTCCTGCTGTACGGCACGATGGCCGCGCTCGTCTTCGGCGAGCTGTTCTTCCCCGAGTCCGACCCCACCGTGGGCACCGTCGCCGCCTTCGGCACGCTCGCCGCCGGCTACGTGGCCCGCCCGCTCGGCGGCGCCGTCTTCGGCCACTTCGGCGACCGGCTCGGCCGCAAGTCCATGCTGGTCCTCACCATGACCCTCATGGGCGTGGCCAGCCTCCTGATCGGCGTCCTCCCGACGTACGGGACGATCGGCGTCGCCGCTCCCGTCCTCCTGGTGCTGCTCCGCGTCGTCCAGGGCGTCGCCATCGGCGGGGAGTGGGCCGGCGCGACGCTCATGGTGGTCGAGCACGCCGATCCCCGGCGCCGCGGCCTGTGGAGCGGCGTCCTGCAGATGGGCTCCCCCCTCGGGTTCCTGCTCTCCACGGTCGCCGTCACCCTCGTCTCGCTCCTCCCCCGCGCCTCCTTCCTGTCCTGGGGCTGGCGCGTCCCGTTCCTGTTCAGCGCGGTGCTCCTCGGCATCGGTCTGTACGTCCGGGTCAGCATCAGCGAGAGCCCGCTGTTCCAGCGGGCGGCCCGGACCCGCGGAGCCGACGAGAAGCCGGGCGTGCCGCTGGCGCAGGTGCTGCGCCGGCCCCGCAACCTCGTGCTCGCGTGCGCCGTGGGCATCGGTCCGTTCGCCCTGACGGCGCTGATCAGCACCTTCATGCTCACGTACGCCACGGCCATCGGATACGCCACCTCCGAGGTGATGACCGGGCTCCTGTTCACCTCGGTCGCCGGCCTCGTCTCCATCCCGCTGTTCTCCGCACTCTCCGACCGCGTCGGCCGCCGGGCCGTCGTGACGGGAGGGGCGGTGGGCGTGGTGCTGCTCGCCTTCCCGGTCTACGCCCTGGTCGACGCGCGCTCACCCGCGCTGCTGGTCCTCGGCATGGTGGTCGGCCAGGTGGTGCAGTCCGCGATGTACGCGCCGCTGGGGCCGCTGCTCTCGGAGCTGTTCGGCACCCGGGTCCGGTACACCGGCGCCTCGCTCGGCTACCAGCTGGCCGCGCTGATCGGCGGCGGCTTCACCCCGATGTTCGCCGGCGGCCTGCTCTCGGCCTCGGACGAGGCCCGGAGCGGCCCCCTCGCGCTGCTCGCCGTCGTCTGCGGCCTGGTCACCGCCCTCGCCGTCCGGCGCACGGCCGAGACCCGGGGCCGGGACCTGTCGGCGGAGGACCCGGCGGCTCCGGCCGCGCACTCCCCCACCCGTACCGCATCGAGAGGAGCAGAGGCATGAGGCCGACGGAGGAACAGGAGGAACTGCGGTCCGCCGTGCGGGCCGTGCTCGGACGCCGTCCGGGCGAGGCGGCCTGGCGGCCGCTGACCGAGCAGGTCGGCGTCGCGGGACTCGCCGTCCCCGAGGAGTACGGCGGCGCCGGGTACGGGGCCGGGGAGGTCCACGTGGTGATGGAGGAGCTGGGGCGGGAGCTGAGCCCCGTCCCGTACCTCGGCTCCGCGGTGCTCACGGTGTCCGCGCTGCTCGCCTCGGACGACCCGGAGGCGTGCGCGCGGCTGCTGCCGGACCTGGCCTCGGGCGCCGTGGTGGGCGCCCTGGCGTGGGCGGAGAACGGTTCCTGGGATCCGTCGGCCGTACGCGCCGAGGCCACCGCGGCGCCCGGCGGGGAGTGGCGGATCACGGGGACGAAGGAGCACGTCCTCGACGGTGCGGAGGCCGGGTCGCTGCTCGTCGCGGCCCGGACGGGAGCGGGGGTGTCGCTCTTCGAGGTCCCCGTGGACGGCCTCGGAGTGGCCCGCTCGGCGACCGTGACGATGGACTCGACCAGGGCGCAGGCCCGCGTGGTCCTCACGGAGGCGCGGGGGCGGCTCGTCGGCGCGGAGGGCGCGGGCGGACGGATCCTCGCGCACGTCCTCGACGTGGCCTGCGCGGCCCTCGCCGCCGAACAGGCCGGTGCCGCCGCGCGCTGCCTCGACGTCACGCTCGCCTACGCGCGGGAGCGGGTCCAGTTCGGCCGGCCGATCGGCTCCTTCCAGGCGGTCAAGCACCGTCTCGCGGACGCCTACGTCCTGGTGGAGTCGGCGCGCTCGGCGGCGCTCGGCGCCTCCTTCGCGGCCGCCGCGGGCGACCCGGGTCTGACCCGCCTGGCGGCGGCGGCCAAGTCCGCCTGCTCGGAGGCGTTCTCGGCGGTGGCGGGCGAGATGATCCAGCTGCACGGCGGCATCGGCATCACCTGGGAGCACGACGCCCACCGCTACTTCAAGCGGGCGCACGGCTCGGCGCAGCTCTTCGGCCCGCCCGCCTGGCACCGCGCCCGGCTCGCGGCGGACCTGGGCCTGACCGCGGCCTGAGGGGGCGGGGGCGCCGACGTACGCGCGGCGTCCCCGTCCTCCACCGCCCCGGGCTTGACCTCCACCTAACTTGAGGTTCTACGGTGTTCCTCGTTGCGAACAACACCCCTGAGGAGTACCGGACATGACGACGACATCGCTCACCGACGCCCAGCTCGCCACCCAGCCGGCCGCGTACTGGACCGGACTGGCCTACGAGGCCCTCATCGCCTTCACACGTGAGCGCCAGGCCGAACACGGCTTCACCCAGCCCCAGTTCTGGCTCCTGCGCAATCTGTCCGTGAACGACATCTCCCCCGACGGGCAGGGCATGACCCTCCCCGAGCTGCGCGAGGCGATGCGCTCCTACCTGAGGGCCGAGGACGACCTGACGACCGAGTCGCGGACCCTGGTCGAGCGCGGCTGGCTCCGCCTCGACGACGAGGGTCGGCTGTGGATCACCGAGGCGGGCGAGGCGGCCCGTGTCGACCTCAAGCAGTACGGGCCCGCCATCCGCGCGAGCATCCACGAGGGCATCGACGACGCCGACTACGTCACCGCGCTGAAGGTGCTCCGGCAGATGCTGCGGAACACCGGGCGCTCCGTCGACTGAGGCACCGCCATCAGCCCAGCGTCTCGACGTGGGCGAGCACCGCGCCCGCTCCGTCCTCCTCGCCGATCCCCCGGGCGAGTTCGGCGGCGCGGCGGCGCAGGGCCGGATCGGACAGGCAGGCCGTG
Organism: Streptomyces sp. NPDC059695; assembly: GCF_042733785.1. Taxonomy (NCBI): domain Bacteria; kingdom Bacillati; phylum Actinomycetota; class Actinomycetes; order Kitasatosporales; family Streptomycetaceae; genus Streptomyces; species Streptomyces sp. NPDC059695. The sequence goes on from NZ_JBHWFF010000026.1 coordinate 16,397, forward strand.
ATCGCGTCGCCGAGGGACTCGGCGGTCAGGTCCTGGAACGGCACGGGCCGGGGAGCGACTCCCAGCCGGCGCAGCCGTTCCGCCCAGAACGGCTGGTCGGCCATGACGGGGACGGGCACGGCGGGGACGCCCGCCCGCAGACCGGCCCCGGTGGTGCCCGCACCGGCGTGGTGGACGACGGCGGCCGTACGCGGGAAGAGCCAGTCGTGCGGGACGTCGCCGATGTTCAGGACGTCCGTGCCCGCGCCGCCCAGCTCCGCCCAGCCCGCCTGCACGACGGCGCGCACGCCCGCCCGCTTCACCGCCTCGGCCACGAGACCGCTGAGCCGCTCCCCCTCACCCGGCGCCATGCTGCCGAACCCGAGGAACACCGGCGGCGGACCGGCCTGGAGGAAGTCGGCCAGCTCGTCCGGGGGCCGCCAGCCGTCCGGCCGCGCCGGCCACCAGTAGCCCGGCACCTCCACGCCGGACGGCCAGTCGTCGGGGCGCGGCAGCGCCAGCGGGCTGTAGCCGTGGAAGGCCGGCCGGATGTCCGCCGCCGCCGAGGGCGTGCCCTCGGGCAGCCCGAGACGGTCGCGCAGCCGGGTCACGGCGCCCGCGAAGACGCTCTCGACGCGCCTCAGGACGTCCCGGCCCGCGGCGAGGTTGCCCTCCGGGCCCGGGTCCTCGGTGCCCCGTGCGTTGGGCAGCGGGAAGCTCCGGGTGGCGAACGACGGGACCAGGTAGGTGCCGACGACGGGGATGCCGAAGGCCGCGCCGGCCGTGCGGCTCAGCGGGGCCGGGCCGTGGGCGGTGAGGAGCAGGTCGGCTCCGCCCGCCACGGCCTCGGCCACCCCGTCGGCGATCCCGTCCGCGTACGCCCTCGTCAGTGCCTGGGCCTCCTCCCGCGAGGCGGCCCGCGCCCAGCCCCGGATCAGCCCCTGCGGATCCCCGGGCACGGTCCGGTGGGCGAGCCCGCACCCCTCGACGAGGCCGGCGAAGGAGGGGTGGGCCGCCACGGCGACCTCGTGGCCGGCGTCGAGCATCCTCCGCCCCAGGCCCGTGAAGGGTGCGACGTCGCCCCGGGAACCGGCGGTGATGATCAGAATGCGCATGGTGCGATTCTCCGCGCCGGGGCGCCGTCCTGTCTCACGGAACGGCGGCCAGCCGTCCCAGGAGGGCGAGGTCCACCTCCAGGAGCGTGCCGACGACCGTCCTGCGCGGTCCCGGGGGAACCGCGGTGTACGAGGGCACCGCCAGGACCGCGCAGCCCGCCGCCTCCGCCGACGCGACGCCCGTCGGGGTGTCCTCGACGGCGACGCAGCGGCCCGGATCGGCGCCGAGCGCGGTCAGCGCCGCACGGTAGGGGTCGGGGAACGGTTTGGTGCGCGGGGTCTCCCCCTCGGCGACGGACGTGACGAAGAGGTGCCGTCCGAGGACGTCGAGGACGGTGTCCACGACCGGTCGCGGTGAGGCGGAGACCAGCGCCGTGGGCGTCCCCGCGGTCCGGAGCGCCGTGAGGAGTTCCACGGCTCCGGGCAGCGGCTCGACCCGCCCGCGCACCAGCTCCGTGAAGCGTGCCTCCAGGGAGGCGGCGAGCCGCGCCGGATCGGCGGCCCGCGCCGTGCGGGAGGCGAGGTGCCGCGCGCAGGGCTCGATCGCCTGGCCCAGGACGGAGGGGAGGTCCGCCTCCGTGAGGGCGAGGCCGAGACCGAGGGCCGCCTCCTCGACGGTGCGCAGCCAGAGCCGCTCGGTGTCGACGAGCGTGCCGTCCATGTCGAAGAGGACCGCCTGGAGTCCGGTGGTCGGGACGCGGCTCATTCCTCGGTGGCCCCGAGGCCGGGCGCGTCCCGCAGGTGGACGCGGCGCGTGGTGGCGGCGTGGAGTTCGAGGACGGTGACGTCGTTGGCTCCGGTACGCAGGACGGGCCCGGGGACGTACAGGCTGGTCTGGGGCCCGCGGGACCAGTAGCGCCCCAGGGGGAAGCCGTTGATCCAGGCCAGGCCCTTCGTCCAGCCGTCGAGGTGGAGGTAGGTGTCGGCAGGCTCGTCCACGGTGAGGGTGCCCCCGTGGAAGGCCGGCCCGACCGGCGGCCGGGCGGGGTCGGCGGGCCGCAGGTCGATGCCGTCCAGGTGGTCCAGGGGCAGGGCGCGGCTGTGCCAGAGGGCGGGCGCGGTGCCGTTGAGGGTGGTGCGGCCGAGGAGGCCCTTGCGGTCGTGGAGCGCCTGCCCGTAGTTGACGCGGCCCTGGTTCTCCACGAGGACGGCGAGCCGGGCCCCCGGGCGGGGCACGGTGAAGGCGAGGGCGTGTTCGTGGTTCTCCCGTTCCAGGACGCCGACGGGCTGGCCGTCGACGAAGACCTGGGCGCGGTCGTGGACGTGCTCGGCGTGCAGGACGACCGGTCCCGGCGTGGGCAGGTCCGTCTCGTGGAGGACGAAGCCGAAGGGGTGGCCGAGCTCCTCCAGGGACAGCGGCCGGTCGGCGGTCTTCGCCACGCCGAGGACGTCGGCCCGGTCGAACAGTGCCGCCGTGCGGGAGAGTTCGACCGCTCCGTAGGCCGCCTTGGGAGCGGCGGCCGGGGGCGGCCCCTCGGGCACGGGCGCGTGACGGGCGATGACCTCGCGGAAGGCGGCGTACTTGGGCGTGGGGTCCCCGGCCTCGTCGAGGAGGGCGTCGTAGTCGTAGGAGGTGACGGTGGGCCGGTAGGTGCCCTTGTCGTTGGCGCCGTTGGTGAAGCCGAAGTTGGTCCCGCCGTGGAACATGTAGACGTTCACGGAGGCGCCCGCGGCGAGCAGCAGGTCGAGCTCGGCCGCGGCGTCGGCCGGGTCCCGGCGGGCGTGGACGCCGCCCCAGCGGTCGAACCAGCCGATCCAGAACTCCATGCACATCAGGGGGCCCTCGGGCCGGTGTTCGCGCAGTGCGGCGAGCCCCTCGGCGGTGCGGCTGCCGAAGTTGGCGGTGGCGAGGACTCCGTCGAGGCTGCCCCGGGCCAGGTCGGCCGGCTGGTCGGAGGTGAAGAGGGGCACGTCGACGCCGTGGCGGCGGAGCAGGCCGGCGAGCTCGGCGAGGTACGCGGTGTCGTCGCCGTAGGCGCCGTACTCGTTCTCGACCTGGACCGCGAGGACGGGTCCGCCGTTGCTCGCGAGGGAGGGGAGGAGCGGCGGCAGGAGCGCGCCGAGGTACTCGTCGACCGCCCGCAGGAAGCGCGGGTCGCGGCTGCGCAGGACGATGTCCTCGTCCGTGAGCAGCCAGGAGGGCAGCCCGCCGCCCTCCCACTCGGCGCAGATGTACGGGCCGGGGCGGAGCAGGACGTGGAGGCCTTCGGCGGCCGCCGCGTCGAGGAAGCGGGGCAGGTCGAGGGCGCCGTCGAGGTGGAACTCGCCGCGGCGCGGGGCGTGCAGGTTCCACGGCACGTAGGTCTCGACGGTGTTGAGGCCGAGGGCGCGGGCCTTGCGGAGACGGTCGGCCCACTGCTCCGGGTGGATCCGGAAGTAGTGCAGGGCTCCGGAGATGATGCGGAACGGGCGGTCGTCGAGACGGAATCCGTCGTCGGCGATCTCCAGGCGGGGCATGGTGGTGGTGCTCCTCGGGTGCGGGAGGCCGGGCCGGGGGGGGGGGGCCGGGGGGGGGGGCCCGGGGGGCGGGGGGGGGGCGGGGGGTGGGCCCGGGGGGGGGGGGGGCGCCCACACGCGCGCGGCGGGCCCCCGCGCGGCCCCCT
>NZ_JBHWFF010000026.1:20103-24139 GCF_042733785.1 Streptomyces sp. NPDC059695
CGCCGGGCCGGGCGGGCAGCGGCGGCCCGCTGCCGGGGGTCGTCGCCCGCCGGGCGGCCTTGGCGCTCTCGCCCCGGCCCGGGCCCGGGCGGCCGGCCGCGGTGCGGACGGAACTCGGGTGGACTCGCTCAGGCGAGCGGGCGGCACAGCAGGGCGTCGGGGACGCCGCCGTGGTTCCACTTCCAGGTGAAGGCGACACCGGCGAGGTACTCGCCGTCGGTGCACTGGCCCTTGTAGTGGCCGGGCGCCCAGTCGCTCGCGGTCGAGCCGCCGGTGGCGGGGCGGTTGTCACCGCGGTCGAACCACAGGACGCGGCCGGTGGTGGGGAGGGAGGCGGCGGCGGGGGCGCACAGGAGGGCCGCCATGGCGTTGCCGTTGACGCTGTAGCCGACGGCGAAGGTGCGGTCGGGGCACTGGAGCTTGTTGTAGCCGCTCGCCCAGTCTCCGCCGGTCACGTACCGCTCGTCGGTGACGACGGTCCAGGGGCCGCTCGCCTTCGCGGGCTGTCCGGCGTCGGTGCACAGGCCCCGGCCGCTGCTCCGGGCGAGGCCGGTGACGCGCTGGCTGTCCGGGCAGTTGCCCTTGCGGTTGCCCGGGGACCAGTCCGGCCCGGCGAGCATGGTGGTGGAGACGTCGTAGTCGGCGTAGTCCAGGTTGAGCATGTTCCAGCGCGGGGCCGGTGCCACGCGGCCGGTCCGTCCGGTGGCGCCCACGAGCTTGTTCCAGTCGGTGGCGCGCCAGTCGCCGGCGTCCATGACGCCGAGCCGGGTGCCGTCGGCGCTGTAGTTGACCATGGCCCAGTTGTCCTGCGGCGTGCCGTTCGCGTCGGTCCAGCCGACCAGCGGCCAGATGGCGAAGTCGGTGTCGTTGCGCACCAGGATGTCGGTGAAGGCGGTGAACCAGGCGCGTTCCCTGGTGTCGGCGTCACCGCGTCCCGCGGCGCCGAACTCGCTGATCCAGACGGGTGCGGTGAAGTGCTGCCCGGAGCGGGTGACGAACAGGGCCTGGTCGTCGACGACCTGGGCGAGCTGTGCGGGGGTGAACTCCTCGTAGCGCGGGTCGTGCGTCTCGCCCGTGCCGGTCGCGCCGGTGTGGTTCGGTCCCGTGTAGCCGTAGAAGTGGGCCGCGTAGACGAGCTTGTCGGAGCGGATCAGGGTGTTGGAGAGGGTCGCGACCGGGCTGAGGGTCGGGCGGCCGTGGGGGGTGATGTCGGTGGGGATCCCCTGCCAGTTGATGCCCTCCATGATGACGAGCATGTCGGGGTTGGCCTGGAGGATCCTGTTGCCCGCCTCCTCCATCGCCTTGTTGAGGTCGTGGTCGTTGCCCCAGCCCCAGTTGGGGTCGTTCCAGGTGTCCCGGCGGACCTCGTTGCGCAGGTCGGCTCCGACGACGCGCTTGTCGGACCGGTAGCGCTGGGCGAGGAAGACCCAGTCGTCGATCCACTGCTGGGTCGTCTGGCCGCTGTTCCAGCGCTCGTTGCCGTCGAGGCCGCAGCAGAAGCGGTAGCTGGTGGTGTGGTTGTTGAGGATGACGGCGAAGCCGTCGGCCGTGAGCGCGGCGACGACGGCGTCGAGCACCTGGAGCGGGGTCTTGCCCTTGAGCTGCGGGTTGGCGGCGACGGCCGCGTCGGGGACGACGCTCGTGTCGTGGACGAGGGCGTTGGCGAACGGCAGCCGGATGCTGTTGAGGCCGAGGGCGTGGAAGTCGGCCAGGATCCGGGAGACCGGCGTCCTGTCCAGGCCGAGCGGGATGTTGTGCGACATCTGCCGGGCCTGGTGGTTGGCGACGTCGCCGACGTCACCGCTGCCCTGCCAGGTGCCCTGGGCTCCGGCCCAGTTGCCGGACTTCAGCTTGAAGCGGTCTCCGGCGGCGTCGACGACGTACCGGTCGCGGGTCGACAGGGGGGCGGTCCACGAGGCGGCGAGCTGCGGGCCCGTGAGCGCCGGGGGCGGCGCCGTCCCCGGGTCCGCCGCGGCGGTGTTCGGGGTGAGGGTGGCGAGGAGGAGTGCGGACGTGGTGGCGAGGACTGCGGTCGCGCGTCGGAGCAGGGTGGAGCGGGAGGTCACGGGGGCTCCTTACGGGGTGGGGGTGGGGTGTGCCTGCCTGGTGTGCGGTCCGGTGCGGGGTCCGTGGGACGTGGTGCGGGATCGTGCGGTGGGGGGTCAGCCCTTGAGCCCGCTGGTGGCGATGCCCTCGACGATGTACCGCTGGGCGACGAGGAACATGACGACCAGGGGCGTGATGGTGACGACGGCGCCGGCGAAGAGGCCGGGCAGGTTGACGGTCTGCGAGGTGAGGAAGGTGGAGAGCGCGATCTGCGCGGTCCAGGCGGAGGGGTCCTGTCCGATGACCAGGGGCCACAGGAAGGAGTTCCAGCTGTCGATGAAGGAGAGCGCGCCGAGCGAGGCGAGCATGGCGCCGGAGCTCGGCAGGGCGATCCGCCGGTAGAGGCCGAGCCATCCCAGGCCGTCGAGGCGGCCCGCCTCCTCGATCTCGCTGGGGAACTGGAGGTAGAAGTTGCGGAAGAGGAGGACCGCGAACGGGTTGAAGAGGCCGGGCACGATGATGCCCCACAGGGTGTTGACGCCGCCGAGGGAGCCGACGACGACGAACGTCGGGACGAAGGTGACCGATCCGGGGATCATCAGCGTGGCCACGATCAGGGCGAGCACCGCGCCGCGGCCCGGGACCGGGATCCTGGCCAGGGCGTAGCCCGCGGCGGAGGCGAGGAGGGTGGAGACGGGAGCGGTGACGGCGGCGATGAGCAGCGAGTTGCCGAGCGCCCGTCCCATGGAGACGACGGGGTCGGCGAAGAGGTCGGTGAAGTTCTCGAAGTGCATCGTCGAGGGCCACCACGTCCACTCCGGCGACGTCAGGCTCCGCGTGTCCATGAGGGCGTTGCGGAGCATCAGGTAGAACGGCGCCAGGAAGGCCGTGGTGAGGAGGCCGACGAGCAGACCGCGGGCGAGGAGGCGCGCGGACCGGGTCAGTGCGGGCAGGGTGATCATGCGCGTCTCATTCTCCGCTCCTGCCGAATCCGGTGAACCGGCCCTGGAGCAGGGTCACTCCGACGATGAGGGCGGTGAGCACGAAGGCCCCGGCGGAGCCGATGCCGTAGTTCTGGCTGCCCATGGCGGTGTTGTAGAGGTGGACCAGCGGGGTCTGTACGGGGGCGGTGCCCGTGCCGGAGAGGCCGCTGTTGAAGAGGTTGTAGAACTCGTCGAAGGCCTGGAAGGCGGCGATGAACAGCAGCATGAGGACGGCGACGGAGGTGTTGCGCAGCATCGGCAGGGTGATCCTGGTCAGGAGCCGCCGGCCGGTGGCGCCGTCGAGGGCGGCGGCCTCGTACAGCTCCTTGGGGATGGCCTGGAGTCCGGCGAGGAACAGCACCATGTAGAAGCCGACCTGCAGCCAGAGCCGCAGGGTGACGAGCGCGACCCAGTAGAGCGGTGGCGAGGTGGTCTGGAGCCAGGGGACGGGCTCCGCTCCGAACCATCCTCCGACCGTGTTGGCGATGCCCGCGGGAAGGCCGTTGAACAGGGACATCTTCCACAGCAGGGACGCGGCGACGTACGAGACGGCCGCCGGGACGAGGAAGGTGGTGCGGAACAGGGCCCGGCCCCGTCGGATCCGGTGCACGAGCAGGGCGAGACCGAGCGAGGCGGCGAACGTGAGCGGCACGATGAACGCCGTGAAGAGCAGGATCTGGAGGAGGGAGTCGCGGAACGCCGGGTCGGACAGGAGCCGGCGGTAGTTCTCCAGGCCCACCCAGTGCCCGAGGGCGATGGTGCCGCGCGCGTCGCTGAGGCTGAGCAGGAAGCTCCAGCCGATGGCGACGTACTTGAAGAGGCCGAGACCGAGCAGCATCGGCCCGGTGAGCAGGACGAACGCGGCCCAGCCGGACCGGCCGGGGCGCGCCCGGCCGGTCCGGGCGGGGGGGGGGGGGGGGGGGCGGGGGGGGGCCCGCGGGCCCCCCGGGCGGGGGGGGGGGGGGGGGGGGGGCGGGCGGGGCGGGGGCGCGGGGGGGTGTGGGTGG
>NZ_JBHWFF010000026.1:24149-37208 GCF_042733785.1 Streptomyces sp. NPDC059695
CCCGCGCCCCCCCCGCACGGCCGGGTCCGCCCCCGGCGGTCCGGGGCGGCCCCCCGTGGTAGAGCCGGGGGGCGCCCGGCACGCCCGGACTTCGGCGTGGTGTCCGTGGCCGAGCTCATCGGCCGAGCTGCTTGTCGATCTCGCTCTGGGCCTTCTTGACGGCGTCGGCCAGGAGGGTGGCGGGATCGCCCTGCCCCTCGGCGATCTTGACGGCGGCCGCGTTGAAGGTGTTGCTCACGGCGGAGTCCCAGGTGCCCGGGTAGTGCTTCCCGTGCCGGTCGGCGAGGACCACGGCCTCCCTGGCGGTGCCCTCGGCGAGCTTCTCGGCGGATGCCGCGACGGACGTGCGGGGCGGGACGTGGAAGCCGTAGCTCTCGGCGAAGTCCTTCTGGAGGTCCGACTGCTGGACCCAGAGCCACTGGACGAACTTCTTGGCGGCCGCCACGTTCCTGCCCTTGGCGTTGACCATGCTGGTCCAGCCGCCGACGCGGACGACGGGGGCGCCGCCGGCCTTGAAGGCGGGCCACGGCAGCACGCCGAAGTCGTCGCCGAGCGCGTCCTTGATCGCGGGCATCGCCCACAGGCCGCTCCACTGCATCGGCACGACGCCCTGGGTGAGGGCGGCGGGGTCCCACCAGTCGGTGGTGAAGCCGAGCAGCAGCGACTTGTCGTCGTGCAGGCGCTTCAGGCCCTTGAGCGCTTCGAGGGCCTGCGGGGATCCGAAGGCCACCTTGCCCTCGGGGGTGACGAGGTCGCCGCCGTTGGAGAAGACGGCGAGGATCCCGGAGTCGCCGAGACCGTCGTTGCCGAGGAACAGGCCCTTGCTCTTCTTCGTGGTGAGGGCCTTCGCCGCGGCGACGAGCTCGTCGAAGGACCTGGGCGGGGTGATCCCGGCCTTCGCCAGGGCGCTCTTGCGGTAGTAGAGCATCATGACGTCGTCGATCATCTTGACGCCGTAGAGCTTGCCGTCGACGGTGACGGCCTCGACGGCGTTCGTGTTGAAGTCGCTCTTCGCGTCCCCGTACACGTCGTCGAGGGCGGCGATCTGGCCGCGGCGGGCGAGGCTCTCGCTGAAGTCGCCGATCTCGAAGACGTCGGGGGCGGCGTCGGTCAGCAGGGTCGCGTTGATCTTGCCCGAGTAGTCACCGGGAACCCACGTCACCTTCACGGCTATGTCGGGGTGGGCCTTGGTGAAGGCGGTGGCGTAGCGGAGCACGGCCTGCTGGGTCCCGGTCTCGCCGTAGGCGTGGTACCAGACGTTGAGGGTGGTCTTCGCGCCGGAGCCGGCGGCTCCGCCGACGGGGTCGGTGCTGCACGCGGTGGTCGGCAGGACGGTGCCCGCGGCGACGATCAGCGATCCCGTGAGGAATCCGCGTCGGCTAAGCTCGGATCTGCGTGTGCTCATGTCGCATCCTTGGGTGAGGGTGGGGCGGGGCGGATGTGCTTGCCTGGCCGGCGCCTTCGTCAGTGCTTGCCGGCAGAGGGGGCGTCGGCCAGGGAGTGGTACGCGACGGCTGCGGGACGTTCAGCCGGCGCCGGTCGTGGTGGTGACCGCGTACTGCGGGAAGAGCGCCTGGATCGCTACGGCCGCACCGCCGCGGGCCCATTCCTCCCAGGGGAGCGGGCGCAGCGACAGCGGGCACCGGGAGGCCGCCCCGAAGGCGTGTGCGGCGTAGGCGTCCTGGATGTGGCGGCTGAACAGGTCGTAGGCGTCGACGCCTTCGCCGCTGACGACGACCCGTTCCGGGCCGACGAGATTGACGAGTGCGGAGATGCCGACCCCGATGGCGTGCCCGGCACGGGCGAAGGCCTCGCGGGCGGCCGGGTGTCCCTCCCTGGCCAGGTCGGCGACCTCGTCGAACGTGAGGCCCGGGTTCACCGTGGCCTCGCGGACGGCGGCGAGGATCGCGTGGGTCGAGGCGATCGCCTCGACGCAGCCGCGGGCGCCGCAGCGGCAGCGCGGCCCCGCCGGGTCGACGCACAGGTGTCCGACCTCGCCGGCGACACCGTACGCCCCCCTGAGCAGCTGGCCGTTGACGACGAGGGCGGATCCGATGCCCGCGCCGATGGTGACCAGTGCGAAGTACTCGGTGCCGATGCCCTCCCCGAACCAGTGTTCCGCGACGGTGAGGGCCCTGACGTCGTTCTCGACGGTGACGGCCAACCCCGTGGTCGCGGTGAGGAGTTCGGCGAGCGGCACGTCGCGCCAGCCGAGGAGGCCGGAGTGGCGGAGCCGCCCGCTGTCCCGGTCCACGTCCCCGTTCACCGCGACCCCGAGGTGACGGGTGCGGGGACGGAACGCGGGCTCGGCGTCGAGCAGTTCGTCGACGACCTCGGCGGTGAGGGCCGCGGCCGCCCCGGGGGTGCAGTCGCCGAGCGGGCGCGCGGCCGTGGCCCGGATCCCGGCCCGCAGATCGCACACGGCGCCGAAGACCTGGTCGGAGCTGATCTTCAGTCCGATGAAGTACTCACGGTCGGGTGCGACCGCGAGCGGGTTGACCGGCCGGCCGGCACCGGGTGCGGTGCGCTCCGGCGGGAGTTCGTACAGATAGCCGTCGTCGATGAGGGGTCTGGCCGCCTTGGTCACGGCCGTGGAGGAGAGTCCGGTCCGCCGGGCCAGTTCCACTCTGCTCAGGGGTCCCTCCGCGAGGAGCAGGGCGAGGACCGCTGTCTCGGCGGGCGCACTGACCAGAGGCTGGGAGCGTTGTCGAAACACGGGAGCAACATAGAGCAAATAAATAACTTCTTCCAGTATTGATTTGGGAGTTGGGGTCCCCCTACGCTCGGGCCCGCCTCCGTGCCCCCTCGGGACGTCACGAACGCGGCGCTCTCCCCCGTGTGCCGCGCCGCCGTGCCTCCGAGGCGCCCCGGATTCCGCACCGTTCCTCACGACACCTCAGGGGACCCATCCGTGCACGCCACGCTCCCTCCCGTCTCCTTCGACCCCCGCTCCGGCATCGCGGTCCTGCGCACCCCGAACAGCCTCTACGCGCTGCGCCTCGCCTCCGACGGCAGCCCCCGGCACCTCTACTGGGGCCCGCCGCTGGACACCGCGGCGCTCGCCGAGGTGCCGGACGCGGTCTCCCCCGCGGCGAGCAGCTTCGAGGCCGACGCCGCGGCCGACGAACTCGCGCCGCAGACCGGGGCGCGCTTCGGCCCCGCCGGCCTTCAGGTCCGCTTCGCCGACGGGACCCGGGGCGCCCAGTGGCGGTTCGCCGGTCACACCGTCGACGGCGGGGAACTCCGGCTGCGCCTCGTCGACCGGCACCGGCCGCTGCGGGCCGAGCTCTGCTACCGGGTCCGGACCGGCACCGACGTCATCGAGCGCTGGACGGAACTGACCCACACCGGGGCCCCGGACGGCCCGCAGGACCCGGTCGGCGTCGGCCGCCTGGACTCGGCGTCCTGGACCGCACCGCCGCTGCCCGACTACCGGCTCAGCCATCTGGTCGGAGGCTGGAACAGCGAGTTCCGGCTCCAGCGCGACCGGCTTCCCGTCGCCGAGACCGTGCTGACCAGCCGTCGCGGTCTCACCAGCCACCACGCGAGCCCCTGGCTGGCCGTGGACGACGGCACCGCGACCGAGGACGGGGGCGAGGTCTGGAGCACCGCGCTCGCCTGGAGCGGGAGCTGGCGGATCACGGTCCACCGCGACCCGAGCGGCCGCACCACCTGGACCGGGGGCTTCGGCCACGAGGGGATCGGCTGGACCCTGCGGCCCGGCGAGAGCCTGAGCACACCGGTGTACGCGGGCCTGTACACCCCGCACGGCTTCGGCGCCGCGAGCCGCGCCTGGCACCGGTACGTCCGCGCGCACGTCCTGCCCGGGCCCGAGCGGGACCGGCCGGTCCTCTACAACTCCTGGGAGGCCACCGGGTTCGACGTCGACGAGGCCGGCCAGATCCATCTCGCGGGGCTCGCCGCCCGCGTCGGCGCCGAACTGTTCGTCCTGGACGACGGATGGTTCGGCAGCCGGCGCGACGACCGGTCCGGGCTCGGCGACTGGACCCCCCGCCCCGACGCCTTCCCCCGGGGGCTGCGCCCCCTCGCCGACGAGGTGCACCGCCTCGGCATGGAGTTCGGGCTCTGGGTGGAACCCGAGATGGTCAACCGGGACAGCGAGCTGTACCGGGCGCGTCCGGACTGGGTCGTCCACTCCCCCCGGCTCGACGCGACCGAGCTCCGCAACCAGCTCGTGCTGAACTTCGCCCGGCCCGAGGTCGAGGCCTGGGCCGGGGAGACCCTCGACCGCCTGGTGCGCGAGAACGACGTCGACTGGCTGAAGTGGGACGCCAACCGGGCCTTCACCGAGGCGGGCTGGGACGGCCACCCCGACCCCGACCGGCTGTGGATCGACCACACCCGGGCCGTGCACCGCATCATGGACCGGCTCCGCGTCGCGCACCCGGGCCTGCGGATCGAGGCCTGCGCGGGCGGCGGCGGGCGCGTCGACCTCGGCATCCTCGCCCGCACCGACCAGGCCTGGACCTCGGACAACACCGACCCGGTCGACCGGATCGGGATCCAGAACGGCTTCGGGCAGCTCTTCCCCGCCCAGGCCATGGCCGCCTGGGTCACGGACAGCCCCAACACCGCCACCGGCCGGCGCACCCCCCTGCGCTTCCGCTTCCACGTCGCCATGGCGGGCGCCCTGGGCCTCGGCGGCGACCTGACGTCCTGGTCCGAGGACGAACTCGACGAGACGGCCGCGCTCGTGACCGCGTACAAGGCGATCCGCCCGCTCGTCCAGCACGGGCACCAGCACCGGGTGTCCCCGGCCGACGGCCCGGTGACCGCCGTCCACTACGCGGCGCCGGACGACGGCGAGCACGTGCTCCTGACCTGGCGCCCCACGACGCGCTTCGGCCACCGCCCCGACCCGGTGCGGCTGCCCGCGCTCGACCCCGGGGCGCACTACCGGGACCTGGAGACGGACCGGGTGCACAGCGGCGCCGTGCTCGTACGCCACGGCATCGACCCGCGGCTGCCCGACGGCGACCACGCCAGCAGCCTGATCCGGCTCCGCCGCGTCCCCTCCTGAACGCCCCCGCCTCCACCCACGAGCCCCTGGAACTCCCCATGGACAACGCCCGCGTCCTGGTCGTCGGCATCGACGGCGTACGACACGACCTCCTCCCCGGCCTGCACACGCCCCACCTGGACGGGATCGCCCGCGCCGGCTTCCTCGCCCCCGTCGAGGTGGACTCCGTGACGCCCACGATGTCGGGTCCGTGCTGGACCACCGTCGTCACCGGCGTCGGTGTCGCCAAGCACGGCGTCTGGGGCAACCGCCTCGACGGCAACCGCCTCGACGTCTTCCCCGACTTCACGACCCGCCTCGCGAAGGACTGCGGACGGCGGACGTTCGCGGTCGGCGGCTGGGAACCCCTGTTCCTCGCCCGGCAGGGCGGCCCCCTCTTCGTCGCCCCCACCCGGCTCCGCTACACCGCCCCCCACGAGGACACCCCCGAGGCGTGGGAGGAGGTGGACGACAGGGTCACCGACGACGCGGAGCACCTCCTCGGCCTCGACGAGGAGCTCCACGCCGGATTCGTCTACCTCGGCGCCGTCGACGAGACCGCCCACTTCCTCGGCTGCGGCGAGGAGTACCGCCGGGCGATCGAGGCCGCCGACGCGCGTCTGGGCCGGCTGCTCGACGCCGTACGCGGGCGGCCCGGGTACGCGGCGGAGCGGTGGACGGTCATCGTGGTGACCGACCACGGCCATCGCGACGAAGGCGGCCACGGCGGCCGCAGCCTCCTGGAACGCACCGCCTGGATCGCCGCACGCGGCCCCGGCCTCACCCCCGGCGAGCCCCCCGCCCGGCTCCACCACGCCGATGTCGCCGCCCATGTGTACACGGCGCTCGGGATCACCCCCGACCCCCACTGGACCCTGGACGGCACGCCCTTCACGCACTGACCGGGTGAGGCGACGGCCGTCGGGGCGAGGGTGTTCCCCCCGGCGCTCTCCACCACGACGAGTCGCCGGGCACCGCGACCGCCGCCTCAGCCGAGGTGTACGGCCACTCCGCACAGGCCCAGCCCCTCACGAGCGGCCGTGCGCCACACGCGCAACGGTCCGTCGAGCACGCTCTCCTCGCCCTCGCCGTAGTCCAGCCAGTCCCGCGCCTCAGCGGCGGCGCGTTCGGCCGGGGTGAAGGACAGGGCGCGCTCGACGCCCGGCAGGCTCTCGCGCACCTGGGCCGCGGTGAGCAGGAAGGTCCCGCACCAGCCCGGCAGCAGCGCCGCGCGTGCCGGACCGATGGCGTGGAACAGCGCCTGGACCGCGTACTCCTTCCGGTGGACGCTGATGAACATGCCGTCGTCGTCCTGCCCTTCCCAGACGTCGTCCAGCACGGAGAAGGAGGGATCCGCGCTCCCGGCGCACACGTCGTCGACGTGGGCGCCGGGTGCCGTGAGCGCGCGGAACGACTCGATGGCGTTGGTTCGCCCCTCTGCGCCCTCGCCGCCGCGGGAGTACCAGGTCCGGTGGTCGGGGAGCGGGTTCCTCCTCCACCGATGCCAGCGCCGCTCCGCCTCCGCGTGGGCGCGATCGGCACGCATCGCCGGCAGCAGGTGCGGGGACAGCCCGGCGATGACGTCGTCCGTGTGACTGCTGATCGCCCACGCGCTCAGGAAACTCATGGCACGGGACGGTAGCGTCCGCCGCCGACAGCGCCAGAAACCCTCAGGCGGGGCGTCTCGCCATGACGACCACGCCCGGGCCCGTGTGTTCGTCGGCGGGGACGCGGAGTTCGGCGACCGGGTGCAGGCCCGCCTCCTCGATCAGGGCGACGAGTTGTTCCGGGCGCCACTTGTGGGTCGTCCAGCGGACCGGGACGCCGCCGTAGGCCTCGGTGCGCAGGAAGTCCTCGTCGCCGACGTGGGTCGCGGTGATGAAGTGGCCGCCCGGCTTCAGGGCGCGCGCGAACATCGCCAGGACCTGCGGGAGGACCTCGCGCGGCAGGTTGAACAGCGACCACCAGCCGAGCACGCCCGCGAGGGACTCCTCCGCGAGGTCGAGTTCGGTGGCGGAGGCGACGTCGAAGCGGCACCCGGGGTGGAGCCGGCGCGCGTTCTCGATCATGCGGGGGGAGAGGTCGACCCCGCTCACGTCGAGTCCGCGCCCGGCGAGGTACCCGGTCACCGTTCCGGGTCCGCAGCCGACGTCCAGGACGGGCCCCGAGCCGCCCACGCTGTCGGCGAAGGCGTCGATCGACGCCTTGAACCACGGGTGGCGGCGGATGTCGCCCACTCCCGTCGTCAGCACCATGTCCACGTAGTTGTCGGCCACGCGGTCGTAGGACTCACGGACCACGTCGAGATCGGACGGGCGGTCGATTCGGTGGGCGCACATCGGCCCATCATAGGAGCGCGCCGCCCGGCCGGACCCCGGTGCGGATCGTGTGCGGATCAGCGGCAGATCCTGCGCCGAGGGGCGCCCGAACGGGCGACTTCGCCCCAACCGCCCCTCTCATAGGGGGCATTGGCGACGCGCGGACCGGGTGGCCCTTCGGTCCGGCGTTCTGGAACCCTCCGTTCGACTTGTTCGACACACGACCGACGGAGGCAACCCCGCATGCCCTCAAGGCGAATACGCCGCGCCTGGCTCACGACGGCCGCCGCGGCCGCGCTCGCTCTCACCGCCCTGGTGGCCCCGGCCCAGGCCCGGGACGTCCCGGCGGACGTCCCGGACCCGACGGTCCAGCAGCCGCTCGCGACCGAGGCGCCTGCCGCCGCGTTCACGGCCGCCGTGAGCTCGCCCGGCGGCGCGGCCTCGCCCGGCGACTTCACCCTGTCGCCCGGCGAGCTGAACGCCGAGACCACCACCCGCGTCACCCGCCTGGATTCGGTGGTCCCCAAGTCGGGCGTGCAGAACCTCCTGGCCGGCGCGAACCGCACCGTGCAGCCGTGGTGCTCGCGCGACCCGTTCGGCACGGCGCCGGACCCGGACATCACATACTGCCTCCAGAACGACGACTCCGTCTCGCGGGAGTGGGTCCCCCAGGGCTTCACCGGCGTGTCCGACGCCCAGGACGACGAGCTGTGGGGCACCGCCGGGAACATCCAGCTGTTCGCCTCGTACGACGGCTGGGACCCGGGCCGCGAGAACGACCCGGACCCGGCGACCGGCGACTGCACCGCGGCCGAGCTGGAGGCCGACGACGCCTGCAACCAGAAGGGCGTCCGGATCACCTTCGTGCAGAGCCGGGTCAACCCCGCCTCCGGCGTCTCGGAGATCAAGTACCGGCACGTCCTGCTGGGCTGGACCTACGTCAACTCCGCCGACCACGTCTCCTTCGACGGCCTGCACGCCTCCGAGTACCCGATCCAGAAGGGCGTCCACGCCGGCGGGATCGTCTGGTACGGCAACTACCTGTACGTCGCCGACACCCGCAACGGCCTGCGCGTCTTCGACATGCGCTCCATCATGGACCTCGACCCCGACGGCGACCCCACCACGCACGACGCGATGGGCAGCGACACCGACGGGGTGAGGACCACCGCGAACACCGAGGACAAGACCAAGGTCGGGCGGCACGACAACGTCTGGTACAGCTTCGGCTACCGCTATGTGATGCCGCAGGTCGCCGCGTGGAAGTTCAAGGCGAAGCAGGGCAATCCGGCGGGTTCGTACGCCTGCGTCGACACCGGTGCCCCGAAGGCCTCGTACATCTCGCTCGACCGCAGCACCACCCCGGACCGCCTGATCATGGGCGAGTACTGCCGTCCGCAGGGCGACCTCACGTCCACCGGCCGCGTCGCCTCGTACCCGGTCGCGGACCTGGAGGGACGCTCCGCCGACGTGACCGCGCAGGGCTGGGCCAACTACCTGCCGCTCGCGGGCGGCGGCGCCCAGGGGGCGGCGGCACAGGACGGCACGCTGTACGTCAACGAGTCGAAGGGCACCGACGAGCCGGGCAACCTCTGGCGATTCGGCTGGAGCGACGGCCGGTTGGCCGCGAAGGGGGCGGCCGTCAAGACGGCCCGGGGTGCCGAGGACCTCTACGTCGAGCGCGGCACGGGACGGCTCTGGTCCCTCTCCGAGCACCGCCCGGCGTCGGCCTCCGACTGCACGGCGAACCGCGACTCCGCCGACCCGGCGGGCACCGACTACTGCCAGCGCGTGCTGTACGGGCACAAGCTGAGCCGGCTCGGCACCCGGCCGTAGCGGCGGCGGGGCGGAGGCGCGTCCCGGCCTGCCGTTCCCGTACCCGGAGGGCACCCTCCCCGGGTACGGAAACGGCCAAGAGGAAGGACGCGCTCCCCTCGCCCGGACCCCGGTCCCCGAAAAGCCCGTGAGGACTGCCCCGAGCGGGGCCCGGGGCCCCCGCCGTCGCACAAGGATCGCCCCGCCGTCACGGTGCGGTCACATTCCCATCGTGGCCCCATCGCACTCGGGCATTGCACGGTGGCCGGAAACCATGCGAATCAACGCCCCACTCCCCCAGCCGCGTTGATCACGCCTTTCGCTCCTCACATACTGCGCTGACCGGTGACGGGCGCCCTCGTGGGCCCGGCCGGAACCAACCACTCGACCTCATCCCAAGCTCCTGGGGGAGACTTGCGCGCACACGTGCAGAGAGCACGCGCCTTCACCATCGCAGCGGCCACATCGGTGGCCCTCGTGGCAGGCATGACAGGCCCCGCGACGGCGATCGCCGCGACCGCGGCGGCCGCACCGGGCGACACCACGCGCCTCGGCGGCACCGAGCGGATCCCGCTCGTGACCGGCGACCGCGTGGTCGTGGACGCCGACGGCAGGATGGTGGGCTTCGAGGCCGCCAAGGGCCGTGAACACATACCCGTCCAGGTGCAGCGCACCGGGGACCAGATCCTCGTGGTGCCCGCCGACGCGCGGCGCCTGATCGCCACGGGCCGCCTCGACCAGCGGCTCTTCGACCTCAAGGTGCTCACCGACCCGCGGCTGCGGAAGAGCCACCGCGCCGGGCTCAAGCTGATCGTGCAGTACCAGGTGGACGCCCGCGCGGCGCGCGCCGAGGTCCGCTCGGCCGGCGACACCCAGCTGCGCCGTACCTTCCCGACGCTCGACGCCGACGCCATCCGCACGTCCCCGGAGGACGTGGCCCGGGTGTGGGAGGCGCTGACCAACCCGCAGACCAGCGGGCTGCGCACCACCGCCTCCGGCATCGACAAGGTGTGGCTGGACGGGGTGCGCGGCGCGAGCCTCGACCGCAGCGTCCGCCAGATCGGCGCCGACAAGGCGTGGGAGTCCGGGTTCGACGGCACGGGCGTGAAGATCGCCGTCCTCGACACCGGCGTCGACAAGACCCACGACGACCTGAAGACGCAGGTCGTGGGCGAGAAGAACTTCTCCGCGTCCGCCGACGCCGTGGACCGCGTCGGGCACGGCACGCACGTCGCCTCGATCGCCGTCGGCACCGGCGCCAAGTCCGGCGGCCGGTTCAAGGGCGTCGCCCCCGGCGCCAAGGTGATCAGCGGAAAGGTCCTCGACGACGAGGGGTTCGGGGACGACTCCGCCGTCATCGCGGGCATGGAGTGGGCCGCCGCCGAAGGCGCGGACGTCGTCAACCTCAGCCTCGGCGGCCCCGACAGCCCCGGCGTCGACCCGCTGGAGGAGACGGTCGACCGGCTGACCGCCGAGAAGGGCATCCTGTTCGCCATCGC
The DNA here is from genome assembly GCF_042733785.1 of Streptomyces sp. NPDC059695. Taxonomy (NCBI): domain Bacteria; kingdom Bacillati; phylum Actinomycetota; class Actinomycetes; order Kitasatosporales; family Streptomycetaceae; genus Streptomyces; species Streptomyces sp. NPDC059695. The sequence continues at coordinate 34,802 of NZ_JBHWFF010000026.1, forward strand.
TGCGGGCAACGAGGGCGAGACGGGGCCGTCGTCCGTGGGGTCCCCGGGCAGCGCGGACTCCGCGCTGACCGTCGGCGCCGTGGACAAGGACGACAGGCTGGCTCCCTTCTCCAGCACCGGCCCGCGCGTCGGCGACGGCGCCGTCAAGCCGGACGTGACCGCGCCCGGCGTCGCCATCACGGCGGCCGCCGCCCCCGGCAGCGCCATCGACACGCGCCCCGGCACGCCGCACCCCGCTCCGGGTTACCTCACGATCGACGGCACCTCCATGGCCACCCCGCACGTCGCGGGCGCCGCCGCCATCCTGAAGCAGCGGCACCCCGGCTGGAAGTCCGCCGAGCTCAAGGGCGCGCTGACCGGCTCCACCAAGGGCGGCGCCTACACCGCCTTCGAGCAGGGCACGGGCCGCGTCCAGGTCGATCAGGCGCTGAACGTGGACGTCATCGCCGAGCCGGTGTCGCTGAACTACGGCACGGCGCTCTGGCCGCACCAGGACGACAAGCCCGTGACCAAGAAGGTCGCCTACCGCAACCTCGGGGACACGAACGTCACCCTGGACCTGTCGGTGTCCACGGTGGACCCGTCCGGCAAGCCCGCCCCGGCCGGGTTCTTCACGCTCGGCGCCTCGAAGGTGACCGTGCCCGCCGGCGGGACCGCCGAGGTCGACCTCGTCGCCGACACCAGCGTCGGCGAGGCCGACGGCACCTACTCGGGCTACGTGACCGCCACCGGCGGGGGCCGGTCCGTCCGTACGGCCGCGGTGGCGGTACGGGAGGCGGAGTCGTACGACCTCACCGTCCGGACCCTCGGCCGCGACGGCGCCGACGCCCAGAACTTCGCCACCACGCTCACCGGCGTCGGCGGCCCCGCGGCGAACTTCCAGGCCCGTGTCGACAACGAGCCGGGCGCCCACACGATCCGGGTGCCCAAGGGCTCGTACACGCTGAACACGGCCGTCTACCAGGACCCGTCGGACTACACGGCGGGCACCGACTGGATCTCTCAGCCGAAGCTGGAGATCACCGGCGACACCACGGTGGTCTCCGACGCGCGCACCACCAGGCCGGTCGACCTGACCGTGCCGGGCATCGACAAGGCCGACTACGCGGGCACGTACTACGAGGTCGCGACGGCCGGCATCGGCCGTGTCGGCAACGGCTGGGTCCTGCGGGGCTTCACCGGCTTCCGCACCGCCCACATGGGGCCGGCCGTCACCGACGGCTCCCTCCTGCAGACCTGGGACGCGCACTTCCTGAAGGACGCCACCAGCCAGTACTCGGTCGCCTTCGGCGGAAAGACCGGCACGGTCGCGACCGGCTACACCAAGCACGTGAAGGCGAACGAGCTGGCCACCCTCAAGGTCGGTCTCGGCGCCCCGGCGCCCGGCAAGACGGCGCTCGTCTCCCCGTACGCCCATCTGCCGGGCGCGCCGGAGGGCAACGGCTTCTCCGCGCCGCAGCCGGCGCCGGGCACACGCACCTTCTACGTCTCCACCGGCGACGGTGCCAAGTGGCTCACCCGGTACAACCAGCTGGGCGACAAGGACCAGTGGGGCTACCCGGCGTTCGAGGGCGCCTGGGAGATGGTCGCGCCGAAGCGCTACGAGGCCGGCCGCACGTACCGCGAGACCTTCAACACGGGTGTCACCGGCCCGCTCCTGGGTGAGGGCATGGGCGTCTTCCGCACGGTCGACCCGGTGACGGGCGCGCAGCGGATCGTCGGCGCCGTGCCGCTCGCCTCCGACGGCGAGGGGCACGCCGGGACCGTCCCGTACACCTCGTCCGCCTCGACGCTGTACCGCGACGGGGTGAAGGTCGCCGAGAGCACCGACCCGCTGAGCGGCTACGAGCCGTTCTCGGTCGACGCCGCCGACGCCGAGTACCGGCTGACGGCGTCCGTGGAGCGCCCGGCGAAGGCGACCGCGGTCTCCACCCGGATCGAGACCGGCTTCACGTTCCGTTCGGGGCAGGTCGCGGCCACCACGGCGCTGCCGGTGTCCACGGTCCGCTTCGCGGCCCCCGTCGACCTCGGCTCGCGTCTCCCCGAGCGCGTCCAGGTCCTGGTGCCGGTGACGGTGCAGGGTGCGGCGGCCGGTGCGAACCTCAAGTCGCTCGCGGTGTCCGTGAGTTACGACGGCGGGACGACCTGGCAGTCCGCGAAGGTCGTGGGCGGGCTGATCTCCGTGAAGAGCCCGGCGAAGGACAGCGGCATCGCGCTCTCCGCCAAGGTCACGGACAAGCAGGGCAACACGTCGACGGTGACCGTCCACAACGCGTGGCTCGGCAAGTGACGTCCCTCCGGTGACCTCGGTCGCCGGACGCGGGGGGGGGCGCCCCGGCCCCCGGCCGCGGGGGGGCGGGGGGGGGCGGGCGGCGCGGCGGCGGGCCGGCGCGCCCGCCCCGCGCGG
>NZ_JBHWFF010000026.1:37218-80141 GCF_042733785.1 Streptomyces sp. NPDC059695
CTCATGCAGCACTTCGCGGACCCTGCCCCCCGACGTCGTGGGGGTGCTCCGGGAGCGGCGCGCGGGGCCCCCCCCCCCCCGGGCGGCCCCCCCCCCCCCCCGCGGGGGGCCCCCCCCGTTCCGTGGTGCGCGTCAGGCCCGGCGGAGGGCCGAGCGGCCCGCGTAGCGCGCCGAGTCGCCCAGCTCCTCCTCGATCCGGATGAGCTGGTTGTACTTCGCCGTGCGGTCGGAGCGGGAGAGCGAACCGGTCTTGATCTGACCGCAGCCGGTCGCCACCGCGAGGTCCGCGATGGTGGTGTCCTCCGTCTCGCCCGAGCGGTGCGACATGACGGCGGTCCAGCCGGCCCGGTGGGCCGTGGCCACGGTGGCGAGCGCCTCGGTGAGCGTCCCGATCTGGTTGACCTTGACGAGGACCGAGTTGCCGACGCCGGTGCGGATGCCCTCGCCGAGCAGCTTCTCGTCGGTGCAGAACACGTCGTCGCCGGTGAGCTGGCAGCGGTCGCCGACGCGGGCGGTGAGCTCGCGCCAGCCGTCGAGGTCGTTCTCCGCCATCGGGTCCTCGATGGAGACGATCGGGTAGGCGTCGATGAGCCTGGCCAGGTAGTCGGCGTTCTCGGAGGGGGTGCGGCGCACCCCCTCGCCGGCGTAGTCGTACACCCCGTCGCGGAAGAACTCCGACGAGGCCGGGTCCATGATGAGGCCGATGTCCGTGCCGGGGCGGTAGCCGGTGCGCTCGATGGCGGACACCACGAAGTCGAGCGCCTCCTCGGCGGTGCGCAGCGCGGGCGCGAAGCCGCCTTCGTCGCCGACGCCCGTGGAGTGCCCGGCGGCCAGCAGGTCCCGGCGCAGGGTGTGGAAGACCTCGCTGCCCATGCGGACGGCCTCGGCGAAGGTGTCCGCGCCGACGGGCGCGATCATGAACTCCTGGAAGTCCAGCGGGTTGTCGGCGTGGGCGCCGCCGTTGACGATGTTCATCATCGGCAGCGGCAGGAGGTGGGCGTCGGGGCCGCCGAGGTAGCGGTAGAGCGGCAGGCGGTGGGCCGCCGCGGCGGCCTTGGCGGCGGCGAGGGAGACGCCGAGGATCGCGTTGGCGCCGAGCCGGGACTTGTCGGCGGTGCCGTCGAGGGCGACCAGCGCGGCGTCGAGGCCCGCCTGGTCCGCCGCGTCCCGGCCGCGCACGGCCGCCGCGATCTCGCCGCCGACGTGGGCCACCGCACGGTCGACGCCCTTGCCGTGCCACCGGGTCGCGTCCCCGTCGCGCAGTTCCACGGCCTCCCGGGCGCCGGTGGAGGCACCGGAGGGGACGGCGGCGCGGCCCAGGGATCCGTCGGTGAGGACGACGTCGACCTCGACGGTCGGGTTGCCGCGGCTGTCGATGATCCGGCGGGCGGTGACGGCCTCGATGGTGGCGTCGACGGTCGCGGATTCCTTGCTGGACATGGTGGTTCCTCCCCGTGGTGGTGTGCCGTGGCCCTGCCGCGTCCGTGTCGACGCCGTGCCCGGCGGAACCAGACTCTACAGCAATGCTGTTCAGTTTGTCTGTTCAGTTCTGCTGTACAGCATGGCTGCGCAGGTCAGCCGTACACGGGCCGCCGACCGCGGGGTAAAGTGCCGTATGCCCACCCCGGAAGCCGCCGCCATCGCCACCGAACTGCGCACCGCGATGGGCAAGCTCACCCGACGCGTCAAGGACGAGGACCGTATTCCGCTCGGCCAGGCCGCCGTGCTCGGCGCGCTCGACCGGAACGGCGCCATGACCACCAGCGACCTCGCCGCCGATCAGCGCGTACGGCCCCAGTCGATGGCCCGCGCGGTGGGCATCCTCATGGAGCAGCACCTGGTCACGCGCCGGGCGCACCCCACGGACGGCCGCAAGTCACTGGTCGAGCTGTCGGACGCGGGCCGCTCCGCCCTGGAGGCCGAGCGGGGCCGCCGGGCCGGCTGGCTCGCCGGGGCCATCGAGGCCGAACTCACCGACGAGGAGAGGGCACTGCTGGCCCGGAGCACCGCCCTCCTGGAGCGGCTCGCGGGACGCTAGCGTCCGGCGCCGTCACCGTCCCCCAGTACGCGTACGGCCTCCACGATCAGGTCCCAGAAGGCCTCCGTGTCGACCTCCATGCCGACCTCGGTGGCGGCGGGGCGGTCCGTCACGCCGTGCAGGTCGACCACCGTCGCGCCCCTGGTGTGGGTGCCGTTCAGTTCCACGGTCACGGAAGCCCGCACCAGGCTGACCAGTGAGGGGTCGATGAGGTGGGCGACGGTGAGGGGATCGTGCAGCGGGGGCGCGTCGAAGCCGTACACCTCGCGGTAGGTGGACGCGAAGTAGGTCAGCAGGTCGACGCAGAGCGCGCTCAGCGGGGTGCCGAGCGCGGCGATCCGGGCGACGACGCCTGCGGTGGCCCGGACCTGGTGGGTCGCGTTGAGACCGAACATCGTCACCGGGAGACCGCTGCGGAGGACGATGTCCGCCGCCTCCGGATCGCAGAGGATGTTGAACTCGGCGGCGGGCGTGGTGTTGCCCCGCCCGGTCGAGCCGCCCATGAGCACGATCCGCTCGATCCGCTCGGCGAGCTCGGGGTGGGCGAGCAGGAGGACCGCGATGTTGGTGAGGGGGCCGGTGGGCACGAGCGTGACCGGTGCCGGGTGCGCGAGGAGGGTGTCCCGGATCAGGGTGAGGGCGTCCCGGGGGTCCTGCGGCACCTCCGGCTCGCCGCGCGCGAAGCCGGGCCCGTCCAGGCCGGACTCGCCGTGGATGTTCCCGGCGGTCCGGGGTGGTCCGTGCAGCGGCCGGTCGCGGCCCGCCGCGACCGGCACGCCCCGGATCCCGGCCACCGAGCAGACCCGGCGGGCGTTGAGCGTGGTCTTCTCCAGCGTCTGATTGCCCGCGACGGTGGTGATCGCGAGCAGGTCGATCGCGGGGTGCGCGGCGGCCAGGAGGATGTTGAAGGCGTCGTCGTGACCGGGATCGCAGTCGAGGATCACGGGAACCGGCATGCCCTCACCGTCCCACACCGGGCCCGGCATGCGAAGGACCCGGGACCGGGAGAAGCCCCTCCCGTACGCCCGGAACACGCCCGTCCGGCCGTACGGGCGTTCTAGCGTGCTCGGCATGACCCCGCTCAGGAACCGGCGGCTGCCGCTGCTCGCCCTCGTGGCCGTCCTGTCGCTCTCCTCGCCGGCCTCCGCGGCGCAACCCCCCGGGCGTACCTCCGCGGCCGCGGCCGCGGCGACACCGGACCGTCCCTCCTACGACGTCCGGCTGCGCGCCGACGCCGACGGCTCGCACTGGGCGGGCCGCCAGACGGTGTCGTTCCGCAACGCTTCCCGCACTCCGCTGCGTTCGGTGGACGTGCGGCTGTGGGGCAACGGCACCGACGGCTGCGGGGTCCCGGGCGGGCCGTCCCCGGTCCGGGTGGGCCGGGTCTCCGGCGGCACCCCGCGGCCGCTCGCCGTCGGCTGCACCGCGCTGCGGATCGACCTCCCGAAGCCGCTGCCGTACGGGGCGCGGGCGCGCGTCTCGTTCGACCTCGCGATCGCCGTCCCGGACCGCGTCCACCGCTTCGGCCGGGACGGCGCGTACCGCTTCCTCGGCAACGCCCTGCCGCTGCTGTCCGTACGGGACGCGCGGGGGCGCCACCTGGACCCGGACGTCGGTCTCGGCGAGAGCTTCTTCAGCCTCACGGGCGACTTCCGGGTCGCGCTGGACCATCCGGACGCGCTCGTCGTCCCCGCGACGGGCACCACGACCCGGCGCCCGGGCGCGCCCGGGCGCACGGTCAGCACCAGCGTCGCCCGCGGGGTGCGGGACTTCGCCTGGGCGGCGGGCCCCTTCCGGTCGAGGAAGGTGACCACGCCGGGCGGGGTACGGCTGAACGCGTACTGGACCGCCACCACGCCCCCGGAGGCCGTCGCCACCGGCCTGGGGGACGGCGTCCGCTCGGTCGACTCGTTCGGGAAGCGGTTCGGCCGTTACCCGTACGGCGAGCTCGACCTCGTCATGAGCGACCACCTCGACGACTTCGGCAGCATGGAGTTCCCCGGTCTGGTCCTGCTGTGGACCGAGCCGGAGGGGTCGGCCGTGGTGCACGAGATCGCCCACCAGTGGTTCTACGGCATCGTCGGCAACGACCAGTTCACGGCTCCGTGGCTGGACGAGTCCTTCGCCCAGTACGCGAACCAGTCGTACTACGGGGAGGACACCGCCGGCTGCTGGGAGGACCAGGGCCGGTGGCCCAGTGACACGGCCGCGCTCACCCGGACCATGGGCTACTACGCGGACGGCCACCGTCCGGAGTACGTCCGGGTCGTCTACGCGCGGGGCTCCTGCGCCCTGCACGACCTGGAGCGCGTCCTGGGCGGCCCGCGGATGGCGGCCGTGCTGCGCGGCTACGTGCGGGACCACTGGCTGGGCGTCGCCACCACCGCGGACTTCAAGCGCGCGGCGCAGGCGGCGACCACGCAGGACCTCGGTCCCTTCTGGGCGGAGCACCGGATCGGCTGAGAACGGTCAGGCGTCCCACGTGACCGGGAGGCTCTTCACCCCGTGGATGTCCGCGGCCTCCGGGCGCAGGGCCACCTCCTCGGCGGGGACGGCCAGGCGCAGCGTGGGGAACCGGGCGAGGAGCGCGGCGAACGCGACCCGCATCTCGACGCGGGCGAGCTGCGCCCCGAGGCAGAGGTGGATGCCGTGGCCGAAGGCCAGGTGTCCGCCGGCGTCCCTCCCGAGGTCGAGCGTGTGGGGGTCGGCGTAGCGCTCGGGGTCGCGGTCGGCGGTGTGGTACGAGAGGACGACCGTCGTGCCGGCCTCGACGACGACCCCGCCGATCTCGACGTCCTCCAGCGCGGTCCGCATGAAGGACTTGGCGACGGTGAGGTAGCGCAGGAGCTCCTCGACGGCGCTGTCGACGAGCGTGGGGTCGGCGCGCAGCGCGTCCAGCTGGTCCGGGTTGCGCAGGAGGGCGAAGGTGCCGAGGGAGAGCATGTTGGCCGTGGTGTCGAACCCGGCCGCGAGCAGGATCAGGCTGATCCCCTTGAGCTCCTCGTCGGTCAGGTCGCTGTCCGTGAGTTCGCTGAGCACGTCGTCGGTGGGGTTCGCGCGCTTGGCGGCCACCAGCCGGGCGAGGTACTCCTGGGTGGCGGTGTAGGCCGCGATCAGCTCCTCGTCGCTCGTCGCCCCGCCCATGAACGTGTCGATCTGCTGCTGGAAGGAGTCCCGGTCCTCGTACGGAACGCCGAGGATCTCGCAGATGATGATGGTGGGGATGGGCTTGGCGAACGCGGTCACCAGGTCCGCCGACGGGCCGGCCGCCTCCATGGCGTCCAGACAGTCGGCCACGACCTGCTCGACGCGCTCCGTGAGCAGGCGCATCCGCCGGGCGGTGAACTTGCCGACGAGCGGCTTCCGGTAGCGCGAGTGCTGGGGCTCGTCCATGAGCAGGAACTCGCCGGGCGGGGCCGGCGGCAGCTCGAAGTCGACCACGTTCATGAGGTCCTTGCGCGAGCTGAACCGGGGGTCGGCCAGGACCGCCCGGACCTGCTCGTACCCGGTGACGATCCAGCCGGGTTTGCCGCCGGGGTGGGTGTAGCGGCTGATCGGGCCGTGCGCGCGGGCCTCGGTCAGCTGCGCCGGCGGGTCGAAGGGGCATCCCGCGGGGCGCTCGGCGGGCAGGTCGGTGACGGTGTGGACGGACTCGCTCATGGCCATTCCTCGATCTCGCGGCATCGGGTGTTCGACGTACCCCGAAAGCTACGTTGCGTTCATGGTTGCGTCAATGATCCAAAACCGATAACCCCAGCTTGAAGCAGCAAAATTGATGCAATGACGCTGCCCCTTAACGCAACGTCGCGTTGCAATGGATCAAGGCTTCGAGACCCTCGGCCCGGTCGGCACCCGGGTCGACCGGTCTTGACCGCCGTGATCACCGGGCATTAATTTGCGGGTCTGCGTCGACCCACGACGACCGAGAGGAGGCGACCGGCGGATGAACACCAGCTCCGACCTGAGCCGCCTCGCCCACATCACGGTCTGGGTTCCGGGTCGCATCGCCCACGGCTGCTGACGACGCCGTTCCCCCGTGCCCCTCCGGGGCACGTCGCACGTCCCCCCTCACCCTTCCCGGCACGCCGCCGTCGCGTGCCGTTCCGCGCCCGCCTCTCTCCCGCGGCGCGTCCGAGCACAGAAAGCTGCCCGACATTGGCGAACATGAGGAACCGACCCATCGCGCACCGAAACGAGGGCCCGTCATGGTAGAGGCGCGGATCACCGTCAACGGCCGGGAGACACCCCTCGCACCGGCCGCACCCCACACCACGGTGCTGGACTTCCTGCGCGAGCGCGGCCTCACCGGCACCAAGGAGGGCTGCGCGGAGGGCGAGTGCGGCGCCTGTTCGGTCCTGGTGGCACGCCCCGGGGTGACCCGGCCCACCGACTGGGTGGCGGTCAACGCCTGCCTGGTCCCGGTCGCCTCGCTCGACGGCCAGGAGATCGTCACCTCCGAGGGCCTCGCCACCGCCGGCGCCCCCGGGAAGCCGCCCACCCTGCACCCCGTGCAGGAGGAGATGGCGGTCCGTGGCGGATCCCAGTGCGGTTACTGCACCCCGGGGTTCGTCTGCAGCATGGCCGCCGAGTACTACCGGCCCGACCGCTGCGCCCACCCGGAGGCGGACGGCGACTCCGGCGCGGAGCACGGCCCGAACGGCTTCGACCTGCACGCGCTGAGCGGCAACCTGTGCCGCTGTACGGGCTACCGCCCGATCCGCGACGCCGCCTTCGCCGTCGGATCGCCCACCGACGAGGACCCCCTCGCCCGTCGTCGCGAGGAGGCCCCGCCCGCGGCGGTCGCCACCGAACTCACCCGGGGAGAGAGCCGGTTCGTCCGCAGGGAGACCCTCGCGGAGACGCTGCGACTGCTGCGCGAGCGGCCCGACGCGGTGGTGGTGGCCGGCTCCACCGACTGGGGCGTGGAGGTGAACATCCGCTCCCGGCGCGCCGGCTGCGTGGTCGCCGTCGACCGCCTCCCCGAACTGCGGGAACTGCGCGTCGGCACCGACTCCGTGGAGATCGGAGCGGCCCTGACCCTCACCGAGATCGAGCGCCGCCTCGACGGCGAAGTCCCGCTGCTCGCCGAACTGTTCCCCCAGTTCGCCTCCCGGCTCATCCGCAACGGAGCCACCCTCGGCGGCAACCTGGGCACCGGCTCCCCCATCGGGGACAGCCCGCCGGCCCTGCTCGCGCTCGACGCGTCCGTGGTGCTCGCCGACGCCGACGGCGAGCGCGAGGTCCCCCTGGCCTCGTACTTCACCGGCTACCGGCAGAGCGTGCGCCGTCCCGGCGAGCTGATCCGCGCCGTCCGCGTGCCCCTGCCGCTGTCGCGCGTCACGGCCTTCCACAAGATCGCCAAGCGGCGCTTCGACGACATCTCCAGCGTGGCCGTCGCGTTCGCCCTCGACGTCGAGGGGGGCATCGTCCGCAAGGCGCGCATCGGCTTGGGCGGCGTGGCCGCCACCCCGATCCGCGCCCTCGCCACCGAGGCGGCCCTGGAGGGCCGGCCGTGGACGGCGGAGACCGTCAAGGCCGTGGCACCGGTGCTGCGGGAGGAGGGCACGCCGATGGACGACCACCGGGCCAGTGCCGCCTACCGCTCCGCGATGCTCGGCCAGAGCCTGCTGAAGCTGTACACGCGAACCACCGAGGCGGTGTCGTCATGAGCCAGTTGTCCGAACGCCCCGAGAAGCCCGTCGTCGGCCTCTCGGTGCCGCACGAGAGCGCCACCGAGCACGTCACCGGCACCGCGCTCTACACCGACGACCTGGTCCACCGGACCAAGGACGTGCTGCACGCCCACCCGGTCCAGGTCATGAAGGCCCACGGCCTGATCACCGCGCTGCGCACCGCGCCCGCGCTCGCCGTGCCCGGCGTGGTGCGCGTGCTGACCGGGGCCGACGTGCCCGGCGTCAACGACGCGGGGATGAAGCACGACGAGCCGCTCTTCCCCGACGAGGTCATGTTCCACGGGCACGCCGTCGCCTGGGTGCTCGGCGAGACGCTGGAGGCGGCCCGGCTCGGTGCCGCGGCCGTCGAGGTGGACCTCGACGAACGCCCCTCCGTGATCACGCTGGCGGAGGCGATCGCCGCCGACAGCTTCCACGGTGCCCGGCCGGTGATGGTGACCGGCGACGTCGACGCCGGCTTCGCCGACTCCGCGCACGTGTTCACCGGCGAGCTGCAGTTCTCCGACCAGGAGCACTTCTACCTGGAGACGCACGCGGCGCTCGCCCACATCGACGAGTCCGGGCAGGTGTTCGTCCAGAGCAGCACCCAGCACCCCTCCGAGACCCAGGAGATCGTCGCGCACGTGCTCGGCCTGCACAGTCACGAGGTGACCGTGCAGTGCCTGCGGATGGGCGGCGGCTTCGGCGGCAAGGAGATGCAGCCGCACGGGTTCGCGGCCGTCGCCGCGCTCGGCGCCCTGCTGACCGGCAGGCCCGTCCGGGTCCGGCTCAACCGCACCCAGGACCTGACGATGTCCGGCAAGCGGCACGGCTTCCACGCCGCGTGGAGGATCGGCTTCGACACCGAGGGCCGCATCCAGGCCCTCGACGCCACGCTGACCGCGGACGGCGGCTGGAGCCTCGACCTGTCCGAGCCGGTGGTGGCCCGCGCGCTGTGCCACATCGACAACACGTACTGGCTCCCCCACGCCCGCGTCACCGGCCGGATCGCCCGGACCAACAAGGTCTCCAACACGGCCTTCCGTGGCTTCGGCGGACCCCAGGGCATGCTGGTGATCGAGGACATCATGGGCCGCTGCGCGCCGCTGCTCGGACTCGATCCGGCGGAGCTGCGGGAGCGCAACTTCTACCGGCCGGGCCAGTCGACGCCCTACGGTCAGCCGGTCGTCCAGCCGGAACGGATCTCCGCGGTCTGGGAGCAGGTCAAGGACGGCGGCGGCATCGCGGACCGGCGGCGGGAGATCGCCGCGTTCAACGCCGCGCATCCGCACACCAAGCGGGCCCTGGCGCTGACCGGCCTCAAGTTCGGCATCTCCTTCAACCTCACCGCCTTCAACCAGGGCGGCGCGCTCGTGCTGATCTACAAGGACGGCTCCGTCCTGATCAACCACGGCGGCACCGAGATGGGCCAGGGCCTGCACACCAAGATGCTCCAGGTGGCGGCGACCACCCTGGGCATCCCGCTGCACAAGGTGCGCCTCGCCCCGACCCGTACCGACAAGGTGCCCAACACCTCCGCGACCGCCGCCAGCGCGGGGACGGACCTCAACGGCGCGGCGGTGAAGAACGCCTGCGAGCAGCTGCGCGACCGGCTGCTCCAGGTGGCCGCGACGCAGCTTGGCACCAGCGCCTCGGACGTGCGCATCGTCGAGGGCGTCGCGCGCGGCCTGGGCAGTGACCGTGAGCTGGGCTGGGACGAGCTGGTGCGCACCGCGTACTTCCAGCGCGTGCAGCTGTCGGCGGCCGGTTTCTACCGGACGGAGGGGCTGCACTGGGACGCGAAGACGTTCCACGGCTCGCCGTTCAAGTACTTCGCGCACGGCGCCGCCGCGGCCGAGGTGGAGGTGGACGGCTTCACCGGCGCGTACCGCGTGCGGCGGGTGGACATCGTGCACGACGTCGGCGACAGCCTCTCCCCGATGATCGACATCGGTCAGGTCGAGGGCGGCTTCGTGCAGGGCGCGGGCTGGCTGACCCTGGAGGACCTGCGCTGGGACGCCGGCGACGGGCCGCACCGCGGCCGTCTCCTCACGCAGGCGGCGAGCACGTACAAGCTGCCGAGCTTCTCCGAGATGCCCGAGGAGTTCCACGTCACGCTCCTCCAGAACGCCGGCGAGGAGGGCGCGGTCTACGGCTCCAAGGCGGTCGGCGAGCCGCCGCTGATGCTGGCCTTCTCCGTGCGGGAGGCGCTGCGGCAGGCCGCCGCCGCGTTCGGGCCGGGCGGGATCAGCGTCGAACTCGCCTCGCCCGCGACGCCGGAGGCGGTGTACTGGGCGATCGAGGCCGCGCGCCGGAGCGGCGACGCCGCCGCCGTCGGAGCCGGTGCGGAAGCGCTGAGCGGTGCCTGACATGACGTGGTTCGCCGCGGTCGCGCGGCTGCGGGCACGCCGGGAGGCCGGCGTGCTCGTGACCGTCGCGACCGTGCGCGGCCACGCCCCGCGCGACGCCGGCGCGAAGCTCGTGGTGGGGCGGACGGAGACCTGGGGGTCGATCGGCGGCGGCAACGTGGAGGCCGTCTCGATCGACCGGGCCCGCGAGATGATCGCCGCTGCCGCGGCGGAGCCCGAGCTCCTCGACTTCGCCCTGAACGACAAGGTGACCAACCGTCACGGGGTGCAGTGCTGCGGCGGCACGGTGTCGGTGCTGCTCGAACCCCTGCCGGTGGTACGGGCGGTGGCGATCTTCGGGGTCGGGCACGTCGGGCTGGAACTGGCGCGCATCCTGGCCCGTCACGACCTCGACCTCCATCTGGTCGACAGCCGCTCCGACACCCTCGCCGCGGAGCGCCTCGGCGTCCTCGCGGACGCGGTGGCACAGGTGCGGGTGCACCACACGCCGCTGTTGCCCGAGGAGGTCCTGGAGGAGCTGCCGCTCGGCACCCACGTCCTGATCATGACCCATGACCACGCCGAGGACGCCGCGCTGTGCGACGCCGCGCTGCGCACGAGCCATCTCGGCTCCATCGGGCTGATCGGGTCGGCGGCCAAGTGGTCGCGGTTCCGCAGGCGTCTGGCCACCGAGGGCGGTCACGACGAGGCCGTCATCGACCGGATCAAGACCCCGATCGGACTGGCCGACATCACCGGCAAGGAGCCCGCGACGATCGCCGTCAGCGTCGCCGCCGACCTGCTGCGCACCTTCGAATCCACCTTCGAGTGACGGGAATCGATATCACTTTACTCGCTTCGTTCGATACCGAATGAAGCGAAAACCATTGACGAAGCATGCGAACTATCAAATGATGCCGTTCGACGCCCCAGCGAACGATCGGTGCACATCATGCTTCGCAGAACAACGGCCGCCCTGGCCGGTTCCGTCGCCGCCCTCTCCCTCCTCGTCACCGCCTGCGGAGGGGCCGGCCCGGACACCGCCCCGAGCAGGGCGGCGACGGGGAAGGTGACCTTCTGGTCCTTCCTCAAGGGTTCGGACCACGTGGCCGAGGCCTTCAACCGCAGTCACCCGGACATCCAGGTGACCTTCGAGAACGTCCCGTCGAACCAGGAGTACTACTCCAAGCTCACCAACGCGGTGAAGGCCGGTACCGCACCGGACGTCGCGGTCGTCGAGTACCCGCACCTGCCGGAGTTCGCGACCCAGGGCAAGATCGAGGACCTGAGCGGCACGCTCGGGCCCGTGGTGAAGGAGCGGTTCCCCGAGGCGGTCCGGCAGCTGGTCGACCTCGGCGGCAGGACCTGGGGGGTCCCCCGCGACGTGGCCCCCCTGATGATGATGTACCGCAAGGACTTCTTCACCCGCCACAAGATCGCCGTGCCCACCACCTGGGACGCCTACCGGACCATGACCGAACAGGTGCGGAAGGCCGACCCGGACGCCCGCGGCGGAGTCCTCTTCACCGACAACCCCGGTCTGCTGACCGCGCTCTCCTGGCAGGCCGGAGGGAAGTGGTTCGACGCCGGCCGGGACTCCTGGCAGGTCACCCTCGACGACGGCCCGTCGCGGAGGACCGCCGCCTACTGGGGCGACCTCGCCCGCCAGGACCTCGTCCGCTCGCTCAGCGCCGCCGACCCGTTCTGGACGAGCGTGCAGAAGAACCGGACCGTCGCCTACGTCTGCGCGAGCTGGTGCGCAGGAGCCCACCAGGCCACCGTCCCCGACCAGAAGGGCAAGTGGGCCGTGGCTCCGGTCCCCACCTGGGACGGCAAGCCCGCCTCGGGCATGTACGGAGGCTCGTCCTTCGTGATCCCCAAGGGCTCCGCCCACGGCGCGGCCGCCGCGGAGTTCATCAAATGGATCACCACCGACCCCGAGGGCATGAAGGCCTGGGTGGCCTCCGGCACCAGCAGCATGTTCCCCGCCGACCCGGCGCTCGTCCCGGTCACGAAGGCCGCGTTCTCCACCGCGTACTACGGCGGACAGGACCTCTACGCCCTCGGGAAGGAGTCCTACGACGCGGTCCGGCCGGGCTGGGCCTGGGGCCCGGTCATGGGCACCACCAACAGCGCCCTCGTCGACCAGCTCCCCAAGGTCGCCGGCGGCACGGTGTCCCTGCCCGAGGTGCTCACCCTCGCCGAGCGGACCACCGTCGCGCAGATGGAGCAGCGCGGCATGCGGGTGACCGCCCCTTAGACCCCTGTCCCGGCGGTCGGTCCCGATCCGGCCCGACCGCCAGGACACCCCCGGCACCCGAAGCCCGCTCGGGCCGGTGCCGCCCGCGCCCACCGGCCGGCACCGGCACCCGGCCCGTCCCCGCCCCACCCGAAAGGGCCGTCATGGCGACCCCGTCCACCCTCGGACAGCGCAGGACCGCCGCGCTGCTCCTCGCACCGTTCCTCGGCCTCTTCACGGCCGTCACCCTCGCCCCGCTCCTCTACGCGGCCTGGCTGAGCCTCTTCACCACCCGCACCTCCGGCCTCGGGTTCGGCGGCACGGAGAGCGTCTTCGCCGGGATGGACAACTACGTACGGGCCCTGTCCGACCCGGAGTTCCTCGACGGATTCCTCGTCGTCGCCGCCTACTGCGCCGTCTACATCCCCGTCATGACCGGCGCCGCGCTCGCCCTCGCGCTGCTCCTCGACTCCGGCCTCGCCAAGGCCCGGTCCTTCTTCCAGCTGGCGCTCTTCCTGCCGCACGCGGTGCCCGGCCTGATCGCCGCGCTGATCTGGGTGTACCTGTACACCCCCGGCCTGAGCCCGGTGATCGACCTCCTCGCCTCCGGCGGCATCGGCGTCGACTTCCTGTCGGCCGACAACGCCGTCCTCTCCACGGCCAACATCGCGGTGTGGGAGTGGACCGGCTACAACATGGTCATCTTCTACGCCGCGCTGCAGACCGTGCCCCGCGAGACCCTGGACGCCGCCCGGGTCGACGGAGCCGGTGCCCTGCGGACCGCGCTGTCCGTCAAGGTCCCGATGATCCGGCCCGCGGTGGCGCTCGCCGTCATGTTCACGGTCATCGGCTCGATCCAGCTCTTCACCGAACCGAAGGTCATCTACAACGCGTCCAGCGCGATCGGCAGCAGCTGGACCCCCAACATGTACGTCCAGACGGCCGCCTTCCAGAACGACGACTTCGGCCTGGCCGCGGCGGCCTCCCTGCTGATCGCGCTGTTCGCCGCCGCGCTGTCCTTCGCCGTCACCCGTATCTCTCGCCGCGGGAGCAAGCCGTGACCACCCCCTCCACCCTTCCCACCGCCCCCGCGCGCGCGGAGACACCCGCCGCCGTGCCCGCGCCGCTCCCCCGCCGACGGCGCCGCGCTCCCAAGGCACCCTCGGCGCTGCTGTCGAGGACCGGGGTCACCGCACTCCTCGCCCTCGCCACCCTCTACACCCTGCTGCCCCTGACCTGGCTGCTGCTGTCCTCCACCAAGAGCCGCGCGGACCTCTTCGGCACCAACGGCTTCGCCCCGGGCCGCGACCTGCACCTCGCGGAGAACCTGGAGCAGCTCTTCACGGCGGACGGCGGCGTCTACCTGCGCTGGATCCTCAACACCGTGGCCTACGCGGGCGTCGGGGCCCTCCTCGCCACGGTGTTCAGCGTCGCCGCCGGGTACGCCTTCGACAAGCTCGCCTTCCCCGGCAAGGAGCGGCTCTTCTCCCTCGTGCTGCTGGGCGTGATGGTGCCCGGCACGGCCCTCGCGATCCCGCTCTTCCTCCTCGCGGCCGAGGCCGGCCTCGTCAACACCTTCTGGAGCGTGTTCCTCCCCGGCCTCGTCTTCCCGTTCGGCGTGTACCTGGCCCGGGTCTTCAGCGCCTCCTCCGTGCCCGACGAGGTCCTGGAGGCGGCCCGCATGGACGGGGCGGGCGAGTTCCGCGCCTTCCGCACGATCGCCCTCCCGATGCTCGCGCCCGGGTTCGTGACGATCTTCCTCTTCCAGTTCACCCAGATCTGGAACAGCTTCTTCCTGCCCCTGGTGATGCTCTCCGACCAGGACCTGTACCCCGTCAACCTCGGTCTGTACGTGTGGTACTCGTCCGCCCTCTCCCAGGGCCACCCCGAGGACTACCTGCTGGCCGTCGTCGGCTCGCTGGTCGCCGTGGCGCCGCTGATCGCCGTCTTCCTGATGCTCCAGCGGTTCTGGAAGTCCGGCATGACCGCCGGCGCCGTCAAGTAGGCCTTCTCCGTGAGGAACTCCCCCATGCGCCCGCACCCGTCCGACCGTCCGCGCGCCCTGTTCGCCATGGGCCGGCACCACCGGGACGCGCTGTTCCCGCCCGAGGAGATCCGGCGTCTGTCGCAGTACGTCGACATCGACCCGGACCACGTGGCCGAGGACCTCGCCCACGAGCCCTCCCTGCCGGAGGCGGAACTCCTCATCACCTCCTGGGGCTGTCCCGTCATCGACGAGGACGTGCTCGCCCGCGCGCCCGCCCTGAAGGCCGTCGTCCACGCGGCCGGAAGCGTCAAGCACCATGTGACGCAGGCGTGTTGGGAACGGGGGCTCGCGGTGTCCTCGGCCGCCGCCGCCAACGCCGTGCCCGTCGCCGAGTACACGGTCGCCGCGATCCTCTTCGCCAACAAGCGCGTCCTCGACATCGGCGCCCTCTACCGCGAGCACCGTGCCCCGCTCGACTGGTCCCGGCGCTTCCCCGGCTTCGGCAACTACCGGCGGACCGTGGGCGTCGTCGGAGCCTCGCTCGTCGGACGCAGGGTGCTCGAACTGCTCCGGCCCCACGACCTCGACCTGCTGCTCGCCGACCCGTACGTCGACGCGGCGCGGGCCACGGCGCTCGGCGCCCGGCTCGTCGGGCTCGACGAGCTGGTGCTCGCCTCGGACGTCCTCACCCTGCACGCGCCCGAACTGCCCGAGACCCACCACCTGATGGACGCCCGCAGGCTGGCCCTCATGCCCGACGGCGCCACGCTCGTCAACACCGCCCGGGGGTCCCTCGTCGACACCGACGCCCTGGCCGCCGAGGCGGCCACCGGCCGTCTGCACGCGGTCATCGACGTCACCGAACCCGAGGTGCTGCCCCCGGACTCCCCCCTCTACCGGCTGCCGAACGTCCTCCTGACACCGCACATCGCCGGCTCGCTCGGCGGTGAACTCCGGCGGATCACCGAGAGCGCCCTCGCCGAGGTCGCGCGCTACTGCTCCGGAGAGCCCTTCCGGTACGCCGTCCACCGCACGGCCCTCGCGACCTCGGCCTGACGGCCCCGCGCCGCCCTCCTCCGCCTCCCCGTCCCGCTCCGTTCCCCACCCAAGGAGTCCCCATGCAGCACTCCCCGTCCGTCGGCAGGCGTCAGCTCCTCCGGGCCGGCGGCGCCCTCGGGCTCGCCGCCGCCGCTGCCCCGCTCCTCCCCTCACCCGCGCAGGCCGCACCGGCCGGTCCCCGCACCACCGTCACCGATCTGGGGCCCGCCATCGAGCAGTTCGCGCTCATGAGCGGGATCCTGGTCGGCGACACCGTGTACATCGGCTCGCGCAACCTCACCCCGACCCGGCTCATCGCCTTCCACCTGCCGACCCGCAGGGTCGTCGCCCGGACCGACCTCGGCACCGGGCACTCGGTCCAGGCGCTCGCCGCAGACGCCGACGGCAGGTACCTGTACGCGGGCATCCTGACCAAGGCGGACGAGGGCGGGCCGAACCTCTTCCGCTGGGACCTCCGCACGCCGGACGCGCCCGCGGTGGCCGTGGGCCGGACCGAGGACCGCGACATCCGTGAGCTCGCCGTCGCCCCCGACGGCACCGTGTACGCCGTCGGCGGCGTCCCGGGGAAGGCGCCCGCGCTGTGGGGGTACGACCCCGGCACCGGCCTGGTCCGCAGGCTCGGCGTGCCCGACCCGAACGCCACCCTGGCCAGGGCCGTCGCCGCCACGGACACCACCGTCTTCTTCGGGGCCGGCAGCACGCTGGCGGGCGGGGGCGGGGCGAGCCGGGCCTCCCTCCACGCGTACGACAGGGCCACGGGCACGTTCACCGACGTCACCCCGCCCGAGATGGAGGGGGACCCCAGCCTGCGCGAACTCGCCGTCATGGGCGACCGGCTCGTCGTCACCACGGCGGGATCGACCGAGCCCGCCAAGCTCGCCGTGATGGACCTGGCCGACCTCTCCTCGTACACCGTGACGGCCACCGGCGGGAAGGTGGCCAAGACCCTGACGACGGACGGCGAGCGGATCTACTTCTCCGGCGAGGCCGGTCTGCACGCCTACACGTTCGCCACCCGGACCATCGCCCCCGTCAGGTCCGACGCGGGCGACCTCGGCGAGGTCTGGGGACTCGACCACGTCGAGGGCGCCGGCCTGGCCGTCGTCTCCGGCTACGGCTTCGTCGCCCAGATCGACCCCGCCACCGGGGCCTCCGTCGTCACCGACCTCGGCACGGCCGGGGCACCCGTGACACCGCAGACCTGCATGGGCATCGCCGCCGACGACCGGTACGTCTACGTCGGCGGCAACAACGTCGTCGCCCGCCACGACCTGTGCGGCGGCGGTGTGGTCAACCTCCGGGCGCCCGGCGAGGCCAAGGACGCCGAGGTCGTGCGCGGCGTCCTCTACACCGGCCAGTACAGCTCGCAGGGCATGTGGACCTACTCCCCCACGGCCGACCGGCAGCCCCGTCAGCTCGCGCAGTTCCCCAGCGAGCAGAACCGTCCCCTCGACCTGTGCTTCGACCCCGTCAACGGACTGCTCCTCGCCGGTGCCCAGTCCGACACCGAGGGCGGCGGCTCCCTGTGGACGTACTCCCTGAGGGACGGCCGGAAGGCCGCGTACGTCAACCCGATCGACGGAGCGCAGCTGGTGCGGGCCGTCACCACCCGGGAAGGCGTCGCCTATCTCGGGGGCGACAACCCGACCGCGCAGGGACCGCGCGGCACGCTCGTCGCCTTCGACCCGGTCCGCGGACGGGAGCTGTGGCGCCTCGACCTCCCGCTGGCCACGGGGGTGGCCGCACTCGCGGTGCGCGGCCGGCACCTGTACGGCCTGACCCGCAAGGGCGGCTTCTTCGTCGTCGACCTGCGGATCCGTCGGGTGGTCCACACCGCCGACCTGCGCGCCCTGTGTCCGGGCTTCGCGGCGATGGTGACGAGCCGGGGCTGGGTCTACGGGGTCTCCGACACCACGCTGTTCCGCGTCCATCCGAAGACGTTCGCCGTCACGACGGTCGTCGCCGGCATCGACGGTGCCTGGTACAGCGGTCCGCACGTCAACACCGACGGGCTGGGGCGCCTGTACACCCTGCGCGGCCATCAGCTCGTCCGCGTCGACGACCGGCCGGTCCTCTGAGCACGGTGACGGCGGGGAGGCGCGCCCGATGAGGCACGTCATCGCCCTGAGCGTCACGGAGACCGGGACGAGGGCGGCGCTGGTCGGCTTCGACGGGTCGCTCGTGTACGCGACGCGGCGGGTCCACGGGCGGGCGGCCGTGGACCCGGTCGCCCGCCGGGCGGAGGAGCTCCGGGCTCTGGGGCGCGAGCGGCTCGGCACGACGGCGGAGGCCGTGGGGGTCGCCCTTCCGGGCGGCGCCGTGGCCCTCCCCGGCCTCCAGGAGGCCTCACTGCGGGAGGCGCTGAGCCGGCGCCTCGGGCGGATCCCCGTCGCCGTGGCGCACGACGTCCGTGCCGCCGGCCTCGCCGAGGGCCGCGTCGGGGCCGGCCGGGGCACGGACCGGTTCATGTTCGTCAGGCTCGACGCCCGCGTCGACGGAGCGATCGGCACGGGCGACGGCGTCGAGACCGGAGCCCACGGGCGGGCGGGCGGGATCGGCCACATCGTGGTCCGTCCTGGCGGTCCCGCGTGCCACTGCGGCCGGCGGGGGTGCCTGGACGCGGTCGCGTCGGCCTCCGCCATCGCACGGGGCTGGGCCGCCGCGCGGGGTGCGGCGGACGCCGACGCGGCCGGTTGCGCCCGGGCCGTCGCGGACGGCGACCCGGCGGCGACCGGCGTGTGGCGGGCGGCCGTCGAGGCCCTCGCCGACGGCCTGATCGCCGCGCACACCCTGCTGGACTGCCGAACCGTGATCGTCGGCGGCGGCCTGGCCGGGGCCGGGGACACGCTCTTCGCGCCCCTGCGGGCCGCCGTGGCCGAACGCATCGCGTTCCGGCGGCTGCCCGCGGTCGTTCCCGCGTCCCTCGGGGACGCGGCCGGTCTGGCGGGCGCGGGGCTGCTCGCCCGGGAGCTGGTCACGGCGCCCCCGCGCTCCGGGGCGTACCCGGGGAACGGGGGCGTGCGGACGTGCGGGTGAGCGGATGTCCGGTGGGTGCTACAGGCCGCCCGTGAACAGCAGCCTGTTCGGCGTCCCCTCGCCGACGTCGCTCAGGACGTCCGCCGTGGCGTGGGCGTCGATCCACCCGGCGACCTCGGAGGGGCTCGCCGCGGGGTGCTCGGCCAGGTAGAGCGCGGCGACGCCGGTGACGTGCGGGGCGGCCATGGAGGTGCCGCTCTCGGCGAGGGAGCCGCCGCCGAGGCGTGCCGAGACGATGTCCTGGCCGGGGGCGAAGAGCTCCACGCAGGGGCCGTGGTTGGAGAAGTACGTCTGCCGGTCCCCGATGTCGGAGGCCGCGACGGTCAGCACCCCGTCCGCCGAGGCGGGCGACACGTCGCAGGCGTTCTTCGCCGAGTTGCCCGCCGCGATGACGGGCAGCACGCCCGCGGAGTAGAGCGCGGTGGCGGCGTTGTTCAGGGCCACGGACCGGTCGCCGCCCAGGGAGCCGTTCAGGACCGCGGGCCGGCGGGCGTTCTTGGCGACCCAGTCGAGTCCGGCGATCATGCCGGAGTAGGTGCCGCGTCCGTCGCAGCCCAGGACGCGGACGCTGACCAGGGCGGCCTCCCGGGCCACTCCGTACGTGCTGCCGGCGACCGTGCCCGCGACGTGTGTGCCGTGGCCGTTGCAGTCCTGTCCGAAGCGCCCGTCGCCCATGGCGTCGAAGCCGGACCCGGCGCGGCCGCCGAACTCGGCGTGGGCGTAGTCGATGCCGGTGTCGAGGATGTACGCGGTCACGCCGGCGCCGCTGCCCCGGGTGGTGAAGGTGTCGTCGAGCGGCAGGTTCGGCTGGTCGATCCGGTCCAGGCCCCAGCCGGCCGCGGGGCCCCGGACGGCGGGGGACTCGGCCGGCCGGGGCGGGGCGGCGGCCACCGCGTCCTCCTCGACCGAGGTCACCCCCGGGGTGCTCCTGACGGTCGCCAGCTGAAGGTCGGTCAGCGGGGCCGCGAAGCCGTTGATGGCCCTGTCGTAGACGAACGTGGGCCGGAGGCCCAGTCTCCCGGCCGCCTCCGCGGCGTCGACGCTTCCGTCGAGGGTCACGATGTACCGGCCGGGCACCGCGTCGGCGGCGGTGACGAGCGGCGCCGGGGTCGGCTCGGGACCCGAGGGGGACGCCGTCGCCGTCGGGGCGGTGACGGCGAGGGCGGTCAGGGCGGCGCTCGCGAGAGCGAGTCTGGTACGTGTGTTCATGCGGGTGAGGTCATCATGCAGAAACGATCTGGCCCTACGACATCTCCGAGCGATTCCGCCCGATTCCAACGGATGCCGCACACGTCGTCGGGAGGGACTCCGCCGTGCGGTGCCGTGCCTCACCGTCCCGGCCCGAGCCCGACCGCCTCCACGTCGTCGTGCCTCACCGTCCCGGGCCGGGACCGACCCCCTCCGCCTCGCCGTGCCTCACCGTCCCAGCTTGAGCAGGACCGCCTCCGCGTCGTCGTGCCGGAGCCCGTCGAGGAGCTCCCAGGCCTTCCGCCATGCCTCGCGGGCGTCCTGCGGCCGGCCGGCCGCCCACTCGACGTCGCCGAGGTGGTCGAGCGAGACCGCCTCGTGGAACGGCGCCCCGACCTCGCGCAGCCCCTCCGCCGAGACCCGGAAGCAGTGCGCCGCCCGCTCCAGGTCCCCCGTCTCCTGGTGAACCACGCCCAGGCTGTCCCAGGTGAGGGCCAGACAGCGGCGGTCCCCGAGCTCCTCGAACACCAGGCGGGCCGCGTCGCACATGGCCAGCGCCTCGCCGTGGTTGCCGAGCAGCGCCTGGAAGTAGCCGACGTTGTTGAGGGCCTTGGCCTCACCGCTGCGGTCGCCCCGCTCCCGGAAGAGTCCGAGGGCCAGGGTGTTGTGGTGCAGGGCCTCCGCGGGGCGCTCCTGCCGCTCGTACCGGCCCGCGAGGTCGAGGTGGACGTCGGCCTGGCCGGCCAGGTCCCCCTCCGCGGTGAACAGGTCGAGGGCCCGGCGCAGATGGGTCCCCGCCTCGGAGTCCCGCGCGGTCCAGCGCAGGGCCGCGGCCAGGCTCCGGTGCGCCCGGGCCCGGGCGGTCGGGTCGTCCATGCGCTCCGCCGCCGCCAGGGCGGCCGTCTGCACGGTCGCCCCGTCCGCCCAGTGCCCGCCCCAGGAGAGGTACGTCTTCAGGACGTACGCCAGCTGCCAGCAGGCCCGGTCGAGGCCGCTCGCGCCCGCCCGGACGACGGTCTGCACGAGGGCCGCGTGTTCGCCGGTGAACCACTCCCTGGCCTCGCCGATGTCCGCGAGCCGCTCGGGGCCCACCCCCCGCCCCGCCTTCGGCGGCAGGTCGGCGGGGGGCAGTTGGGGATCCATGAGCAGCGCACCGCGCTGCGCGGTGTGGAGGTAGTGCTCCGTGACCCGTCTCAGGGCCGTGCGGCGGCTCGGCCCTGAGTCGACGGCTTCCCCGAGCTCCACGGCGTACGAGCGGAGCAGGTCGTGGAAGGCGTACCTCCCGTCGGCGCCCTCGGTGACCAGGTTCGCCTCGGCCAGCTCGGTCAGGAGCGCGTGGACGCGGGGCGCGGGGAGCGCCGCGAGGCTGCCCGCCACGGGCACGGTGATACCGGGCCCGGGATGGACGGCGAGCAGCCGGAAGAGACGTGCGGCGTCGGCGCTCAGCGTCTCGTACGACCAGGAGAGCACCGCGCGGACATCGCTCCAGGCGTCGCTTCCGGTGAAGGCGTCGAGTCCGCGGGCGCGGCGCAGCCGTTCGACGAGCCGGGTCAGGCTGAGGGCGGGGGTGACCGCCGCCCGCGCGCCCACGACGGCCAGGGCCAGCGGGAGGCGCGCGGCGAGCTCGACGGCCTCGTCGACCGCCCGCGGGTCGGCCGTGACGCGCGCGTGGCCGACGCGCGCCGTGAGGAGCTCGCGGGCCTCGCCGGGCGACAGCACGTCCAGGGCCACGGGCTGGGCGTCCTCCACCGCGACGAGGCCGAGGAGCTGGTCCCGGCTGGTCACGACGGTGAGGCTGGTCGCGGACCCGGTCAGGAGCGGGCGCACATGGGCGGCGTCGCGGGCGTTGTCCAGGAGGATCAGATAGCGGCGGCCGTCGGTGAGGGTGCGGTAGAGGGCGGTCCTCGCCTCCTGGGCCGCCGGGACGCGTGCGCGGGGCACGCCGAGGCCTTCGAGGAGGCTCCGCAGGGCGCTGTCCGGGGTGACGGCGGATCCGTCCGGGGCGAAGCCGCGCAGGTTCAGATGGAGCTGCCCGTCGGGGAAGTCCGCGCGGACCCGGTGCGCCCAGTGGACCGCGAGGGTCGTCTTGCCCACGCCACCGGGGCCGGAGACGACGATCGGCCCGGTGCCGGCGTGCCCGCGGGCCTCCTCCAGGAGGACGTCGAGCCGTGCCAGCTCCGCCCGCCGGCCCGAGAAGTAGCGGGAGACGGGGGGAAGCTGGGCCGGAACGTGCGCCCCGGGGCGCGCCGCCGCGCCGTCCGCCGCGGGCTTCCCGGGCGCGGCGGGTACGGGGGCGGCGGGCTTCGGCGGGGCGGGCTCCTCGTCGCCCCGGAGGATGTCCGCCAGCGCCTCCTGCACGGCCCGGCCGGGCGAGACGCCGAGTTCGTCGGCGAGGATCCTGCGGAGCCGGTGGAAGACGGCCAGGGCCTCCGCCTGGCGGTCGGTGCGGTGCAGGGCCACCATCAGGTGGCGGTGGAACCCCTCGCGCAGGGGGTGCTGTTCGGTGAGCGCGTGCAGCTCGGCGGCCAGTCCGTCGTACCGGCCCAGCCGGAGGTCGGCCTCGCAGCGCCACTCCAGGGCGACGAGCCGGGCCTCGTCGAGGGCCTGGAGGAGCGGCCCGTACGGCAGGCTGTGGCCGAGGGCGGGGAGGTCGGCGAGCGGGCTGCCGCGCCAGAGTCCCAGGGCCGCCGCGCAGGCCTCCCGCACGGAGTCCCAGTCCTCGCGGACCCGGGCGGTCCGGGCCGTCCCGAGGTGGTCATCGTGCAGGTCGCTGTCGAGCGCGCCGCGGTCCACGTCGAGGACGTATCCGGGCACCGCCGAGCGGAGGCGCACCGCCCCCTCCGGGCCCAGCGTCCTGCGCAGGCGCGTCACGTGGTTGTGGAGCGAGCTGGATGCCGTGGCGGGCAGGTCCGCGCCCCAGAGGGCGGCCTTGAGTTCGTCGGCGGAGACGACCTGACCGCGCTTCAGGAGCAGGATGCCGAGCAGGATCCGGACCTTCGTGCCGCCGATGGCCAGGGGCCCGGCGGCGTCCTGCGCCGTGAGGGGGCCGAGCAGACCGAAACGCATCTGTGGTGACTCCAGGGCTCGGTGGATCGAATGACCGCGTGCGTCGATGAACGGGCTGGTCACAGGTTGTACGCCACACATCGCACCACAGGCGAACCGGACACACGTTCTTGTCTCGAATATGACCTCGCGGGCATGCCCCCTACCGGGCAGAGACGGCCAATTCCAACTCAGTGGCGTGCAGTTCGCCGCCTCCGCGGCACCGGGAGGCCGCCCGCGACGATCCGGCGGGGTCCCACTCCGGAGCGGCCCACGACTCCCGGGCGGCGATCCGCCGCGCGGCCCAACGCCAGTCCTCCGTGCGGGGGCGAGCGAACCTTTCCGCTGTTCCCGCCCGCTTCCGCGAAGGACCTCGTCGGCCCGCTCCCGACGCTGACCGTCCTGCTCCTCGCGTTCGTCCTGGTCACCGCGAACGGCTCCTACGGGCGCTCGCGCATCCAGGCCGACGCCGTCTGCTACGCCCGCGCGGTCCGCACCCAGGAGTGGCCGGCCATGGCCGACGGCGAGGGCCCTGGTCGTGATCACCGCCCGCCCGACCCCACCCTGCGCATCGTCCGGGACGTCGACCGCCCCTTCGACGGCCTCATCGACGTCGAGCCGACGGCGATGGCCGAGGCCGAGCCGCAGGCCACCCGCGACTTCCTCGCCCACAGCACCGTCGCCGAACTGCCCTGCGACGACCTGGGAAACCGCACCGCGGTCTGAACCGGAGCCGGCCCGTCCGGGTGCGGACGGGCCGGCTCGGCGATGGGCCGGGGTGAGGTCAGTCGACGGGGTGGAGGGGGATGTCGAGGTAGGACTCGGCGCCCTCCGGGGAGGTGAGATCCAAGGTGAACACCGGGGTGGTGGCGTTGGCCGGTGCGAAGAAGGGGTCGTGGGTGTCGATGACCAGCTGGAGCTGACGGCCCTGCTGCACGCGGTAGTCGGCGGGCTGGAGCGGGAAGGTCACGGTGGTCGCCCGGCCGGCCTCCTCGGCGGTGAAGGTGTAGGGGGCGTGGGTGATGATGTGCGCCCTGCCGGTGGCCGGGTCGGCGTCCAGGAGGTAGGCGACGATCATGGCGTCGGCCTGCTGCGGCTTGACCGTGACCCGCAGTTCCAGGTCGCCCCGGATGCGGGAGGCCTGCGACAGCGGCGTGGTGGCGAAGACGGCGGCCAGGCCGCGGTCGATGTCGGCGGTCTTGTAGACGTGGGGCAGGCCCAGGCGCTCGGCCAGGCCGGTCTGGACGAGCTTGGGGGCGACGACGATGTCGGTGCCCTGGCCGGTGACCTTCACCGAACGCGTCCAGCCCGCCTGCGGCTCGCCCTCGACCAGCTGCCCGTCACTCTCCCCCGAGGGGGCGTCCGCCAGGTGGAGGCGCCGCTTCGGCAGGGCGTACTCGTCCCAGGTGGCGTGGCGGACCTCGGAGAGGGGGTTGAACATGTACTCGGAGCGGACGTCGAACCCGGGAGTCCCGCCGTCGCCGGCGGCGCCGCCGAGGAAGTGGTCCATCCAGCGGTAGGCCATGGCGGTGGGCTTGGCGAACAGGCCCGCCAGGCCGGGGAGTTCGGCGTTCCCGTGGTCCCCGACCTGGATCAGGAGGCCCTTGGGGCCGGTGAGCCCGCTGTGGAAGTCGATGACGGCGGGCACGGAGAAGATCGTCTCGTGCCAGGTGGTGCCGAGCAGGATCGGCGTACCGTTCTCGTTATACTGCTGCAGGTGGGCCTTGGGCGAGCGCCGCTCGGCGAAGTCCCTGACCTGGTCGTCGATGGTGTTGGCGCGGATCTTCTGGATGACCTCGCGGAACTCCTGCGAGCACCGGTCCTCGCCGAACAGCTTCACCAGCGCTTCGAAGGCCGCGAGGTGACGGGTGCCGTTCTCGTACAGCGAGGTGAACAGGTCGGCCCAGGCGCTGGTGCCGACGACGGCCTTGATCCGCGGGTCCTGAGCGGCCGCCAGGAGGCTGGTGCCGGCGCCGTAGGAGGCGCCGAAGAATCCGATCCGGTCCGCATCGACGCCGTCCTGCGTCACCAGCCAGTCGATCACCTGAGTGGCGTCGGCGACGTCCTGCGGTCCCGCGACGTGGATCTCGCCCGTGGACCTGGCGAGGCCGCGCTGGCTGTAGGCCAGGACGGCGTAGCCGCCGCGCGTCCAGCGGGAGATCATCCCGAGGTAGGCCCGGTGCCCGATGCCGATCAGCGGCGCGGGCAGCACGACCGCGGGGACGGCCTGCCCCGGAGCGAGGTTCCTGGGGACGCTCAGCGACGCGTCCAGGACCGTCCCGTCCGTCATGGTGAGCGAGGCCTCGGAGTACTGTCCGATCTCCGCGTAGACCTCGTACTCGTCGGCGAGACCCCACTGGTCCAGACGGCCGATGCGGCGCGGCGAGGGGTCCAGTAAGGCCTCACGGATCGCGTCCAGCCTCGCGGAGTCCTCTGCCGTGAGCGCGAACAAGGGATCCGTGGTTCCGTCGACGGACATGGCGTACCTGCTTTCCGGGTAAGGGATCATGATGACGCGTCAGGATCATGCTCACTCCGTCGCGACCCGCCCAGGAAGGCGTTCCGCGCTTCTCACTCGAATGAATGAACGGCCCCCCACAAACCTCCAGACGGACAACAGGCCAGAGGTTGACCGAGAAGGGTCAGAGGGATGAGTACTGGCGCCGGGCGCGGGAGTTGTGTTCTCCTGAACCCATGAGCCTTCTCGTGACGCGCCGACACGTGGACTACGTGCGCGTCACGACCATGGCGTGTTCCCGCTGACACCGAGGCCTTGATCCCGGCGTCCGGCACACCGACGCGCTCGCCCCGACGGCTCCTGGGCGCCCCCTGACGGCCTCGTCCTGCCCCGCGCTCCCCTCGTACCCCCCGCCCAGGCGGGCACACGACCGCGCGCACCTCACACCATCCACTCCCGCAGGAGGAGACGCATGAGCGTCCGTGACATACCCGCCGCCCCCGAGACGACCGACGCCGACTCCGAGTCGTTCGCCTCGGAATGGGAGAAGTGGCACCTGGACAAGGACGCACGGCTCGCCTCGGAGCACGGCTTCCTCGCGATCACCGGTCTGCACTGGCTCTCCGACGAGCCGCAGGCCTTCCCCGGCGCGCCCGGGACCTGGACGACCGGGCCCGAAGGGGTCGTCGTGGAGCTCGACGAGGGCGCCGAACTCGTCGTCGGCGGCGTGCCGGTCCGCGGACGGCACGTCTTCGGCGTCATCCCCGAGCGCGGCGGCGTCGACGCCGTCTGGGGCGACACCGTGATCGAGGTCGCCAAGCGCGGCGGCAACGACGTGATCCGCCCGCGCCACCCCGGCCACCCGCTGCGCGTCGCCTTCGCCGGCACGCCCGCGTACGCGCCCGACCCGCGGTGGGTGGTGACGGGCCGGTACGAGGCCTTCGACGAGCCGCGGCCGACGACGGTCGGCGCCTCCGTCGAGGGGCTCCAGCACGTGTACGACGCTCCCGGACGGGTCGTCTTCCGGCTCGCCGGGCAGGAGTTGAGCCTGACGGCGTTCAACGGGCACGCGCCCGGCAGCCTCACCCTGCTGTTCACCGACGAGACCTCGGGCGTCACCACCTACGCGGCCAACCGGAACCTCACGGTGGAGACCCCGGGGTCCGGCGGCGAGGTCGTGCTCGACTTCAACCGGGCGGTCAATCTGCCCTGCGCCTACACGGACTTCGCGACCTGCCCGCTGCCTCCCGCCGAGAACCGGCTGCCCGTGGCGGTCGAGGCCGGTGAGCGGATCCCGCACGAGCGCGGTCCGGTCTCCTAGCCGGGTCCGCGGAGGGGACCCGGGGCGGTTTGTTGCCGCCGCATGACGGCTCCGTGGCCACCCCGTGGCGATCACGTCAGGGTGCGGGCCGTTCCACGAGACGCCCCCTAGCATCCCGTGGAACGGCCCCGCGGCAGCCGCGGGGCCGTACTCCCCCCTCACCGTCCAAGGACAGGTTCCCCATGGCCGTTTCCCGCACCCTCGGCGTCGACGAAGCCCTGTCCCGGCTCTCCGAGCTGCACGTGGTCGACGTCCGCACCCCGGGAGAGTTCGCCTCCGGCCGCCTTCCGGGCGCCGTCAACGTCCCCCTGGACCGCATCGGCGCCGGCCTCGCGGACCTGCGGCGGGCGGCCGGGACCCGGGCGCTGCTCCTGGTGTGCGCCTCCGGCGCCCGCTCCGACCGGGGCGCCGCGCTCCTCGCCTCCCACGGGATCGCCGCAGCGAGTCTCACCGGCGGCACCCGGGCCTGGGCCGATGCCGGCCACGGACTGGAGCACCCGCCGGGACCGGTCCGGCCGGTCTGGGGGATGGAGCGTCAGGTGCGCTTCACCGCCGGGGCGCTGGTGCTGCTCGGGCTGGTGCTCGGGCTGTTCGTGCACCCGGCGTTCCAGCTGCTGTCGGCGGCGATCGCCGGGGGCCTGGTGTTCTCGGCACTGACCGACACCTGCGGCATGGCGGTGGTCCTCGGCCGGCTCCCCTTCAACCGGCGGGGCACCGTCCCCCTCGGCTGATCTCCGGCGCGGTCACTCCCGTGGCGGCGGCGCCGAGGCGGAGGGGGCGCCGCTCCCCCGGCCGACCAGGCCGAGCAGCGCGGTCAGGACGACCGCGGTCAGGGTTCCCGCCACGACGCCGCTGCCCAGGATCGTACGGGCCCAGCCGGGGAATCCCGCGTACAGGTCGGGGCTGAGCAGCGGCAGCAGTCCCGCGGTGAGCGCGAGCGCCGCCGTCAGCGAGCCCGGCCCGGTGCCGGACAGGTCGGCCCGGCGGAGCATCTCGACGCCCATGACGGCGATCACCGCGTACACGACGAGCGCCGAACCGCCGACGACGGCCTCGGGGATCCCGGCCAGCACCCGCGAGACGGGAGCGGCCAGGCCCAGGACGACCAGGAGCACTCCGGCGCCCGCGGTCACGAACCGGCTGCGGACCCCGGTGAGGCGGCCGATGCCGATGTTCTCCGCGCTGGTGACCATGAGCGAGGTGCCGAAGAGGCCGCCTG
The DNA here is from genome assembly GCF_042733785.1 of Streptomyces sp. NPDC059695. Lineage (NCBI taxonomy): Bacteria > Bacillati > Actinomycetota > Actinomycetes > Kitasatosporales > Streptomycetaceae > Streptomyces > Streptomyces sp. NPDC059695. The sequence continues at coordinate 64,829 of NZ_JBHWFF010000026.1, forward strand.
CCAGGGACACCAGGGCGTCGGCGCGGGCGACGCGCGGCACGTCGCGCTCGGGTGCCGGGGTCCGGCCGACGGTCTCGCTGTTGAGCACGGTCTGCCCGGTGATCTCGGCGAGTGTGGTGAGGCTGAAGACGAGCAGCGGGAGCGCGGCCACGAGGTCGAACCGCGGGGTGCCGAAGGGCAGGAACACCGGGAGGGCGAAGCCGCTGCCGGCGGCGGGGCTGAAGGAGCCCAGGCCGGTCGCCACCGCGAGGAGGGTTCCCGCCGCCATGCCGAGGAGGACGGACGTCTGCCGCCAGACCCCGCGCAGGAACACGTACGCGGCGAGGGTCGCCGCCACGGTGAGCGCGGCGAGGAGCACCGCGCGCGGCTCGCCCGTGCCGTCGGGACCGGTGACGAGCCGGGCCGCGACCCGGATCATCGCGACGCCGATGAGCAGCACGGTCACGCCCATGACCAGGGGCGGGAAGAGCCGTACGACACGGGCGTAGAGGGGCAGGACGGCGAGCAGCAGCGCGGCCGCCAGGAGGACGGCGCCGGTGGCGGTGGCCGGGCCGTGCTCCTGGGCGATCTGGAGGAACAGGGCGGTCGCGGCGCCGCCGGGCAGCATGACGAACGGCAACCGTCCGCCGATCCGCCACACGCCGAGGGACTGGAGCAGGGCGCCCGCCCCGCAGAGGAGCAGCACGGTGCTGAGCAGCGAGGCCGTGGCGCCGGGAGACATCTTGAGGCTGCCCGCGACGAGGAAGACGGTGGAGACGGGGGCGGCGATCATCGCGAGGACGTGCTGGGCCGCCAGGGGGACCAGGCGCCGCCACGGGACCCGGGCGTCGACGGCTTCGGCCGCGGGGACGGCGGGGGCGGCGGGGGGTGCGGTCGTCATGCGGACGCCTCCAGCCACGGGATCTCGGCGGCGGTGTAGCGGTAGGCGCGGAAGACGGCGTTGGGCTCGGACGGGAAGAGGCCGCGGACCTCGCTCTCGCCATAGCCGGCGAAGTACGGGACGACGTACTCCCAGCAGAGGTAGCCGTCCTTGGTCACCTCGAAGAGCCGGCCGGACGGGGAGTCGGTGACGAGCGTGTTGCCGTTCGGCAGGCGCTGCGCGGAGCCCATGAAGGGCGCGAAGAAGAACTCGCGGGCCGGGTCGTGGTACTCCCAGACGATCTCGCCGTCGGTGCGGTCGATCTCGATGACGCGGGAGTACGGGACGTCGTTGCCGGGCCGGAAGACGCCGTTGTCGAAGACGAGGAACCGCCCGTCCTCCAGTTCGGTGGGCGCGTGCTGCTGGCTGACCGTGCCGGGGCGGCTCCGCCAGAGGATCTCCCCGGTCTCGCGGCTGATGACGACGACGGCCGAGACGCTCCGGAGGCTGGCGAGGATGTTGCCGTCCCGCAGGGGCGTCACGCTGTTGATGAGCGGCCAGTGCTCGCGGGCGTAGGCCTCGTGGAGGGGGAAGGCGTCGCGGTCGAGGTGCTCCGCGGCGCGCCAGGACCAGAGGAGCTCGCCGTCGGGGCCGACCTCCTTGATGGTGTCGGCCCAGACGAGGCCGTCCGCGGCCTCGGAGCCGGGCACGCCGCCCCGTACCGCCGCGGCCTCGTCGCCGGCCAGGGGCTCCAGGGCGGTGTAGAGGATGCGGCCGTCGTCGAGGTGGTGGGCGTCGTGGTGCTGGAGGGGGTCGCGGTGCTCCCGCAGGACGGTGCCGTCGGGTGCCGCGCGGAGCATGACGCCGCCGCGGTACTTGTGCCACATCGGGAACAGGGCCTTCTCGCCCGGGAGGACGCCGTTGTAGGCGAGGGTCCCGTCGGCGAGGAGCCGGGCGTGGCGGCCGGGGCGGTAGGGGAGGTCCCACCGGTGGACGGCGCGGCCGTGGAGGTCGACGAGGTGGACCTCGCCGGTGCCGGTGAGCGGTGCGTAGAGGGTGTAGCCCTCGGACGCGGCCGTCTCGTCGAGGGCGATGAGGCCGGTGGGACGGCGGCGGCGTGAGTTCTGGTCGATCGTGGGCACGTCGGAGCTCCTCCTTCAAACTTTCTTTGATGAGAACAACCGACTTTGACGTTAGGGGCGTTGTGTGACGGGCGTGTGTCGGGAGTACGAAACCGTCTCCGGCCCCGGAACACGCGCCGCGTAGGGTGCGGTCATGCGCCGTGGAACAGGACGGACGGCGCCACGGGGCGGGAAGGGACGGGACCGACCATGGAGGCCGCGAACACACCGCGGGTGGGCGCCGCCGTGCGCCGCCGGCGACGGGCACTGGACCTGACACTCGCCGAGGTGGCGAAGGGCAGCGGGCTCTCGTCCCCGTTCCTGAGCCAGATCGAGAACGACCGGGCGCGCCCCAGCATGCGCTCGCTCCAGCGGATCGCGGACGCCCTCGGGACGACGGCGGTCCAGCTGCTGGCCGCCTCCGACGAGACCCGCACGGTCGACGTGGTGCGCGCGGGCGACGACAGCGGCCTCGACCGGGAGGCACGCGTCCGCCCGGTGGTCCGCGGCCGGCACCAGCTGCACGCGCTGGAGTTCGTCGGCGCGCACGAGGCGGACCGGGAGTTCCGGCACCGCAACGACGAGCTGCTGTACGTGGCGGACGGCTCCGTGGAGGTGGAGGCCGACGGCCGCGTCCACCGGCTCGGCCGCGGGGACACGCTGCTGCTGTCCGGCGGCGTCCGTCACCGCTGGCGCACCACGGAACCGGGCTCCCGGGTCCTCGCCGTCGCGATCGGCGACCACGTGGAGGTGCTGGAGACATGACGTGGACGGCGCCGCCGGTCGTGCGCACGCGGCAGCTGGGCGACCTGGGATCCGTGACCGAACGCCGGATGCTGGAGGGCCGGGAGACGCTGCTCGCCAAGTGCGCCGGTCTCGACCCGGACCGGTTGGCTCGGGCGACGGTGGAGCCGTCGGGCCTCAGCCTCCTGGGCCTGGTCCGGCACATGGCGGAGGTGGAGCGGTCGTGGTTCCGGCGCGGCTTCGCGGGTGAGGACGTCGGTGACGTCTTCACCGGCCCGTCGGACGGCGACGAGGGACTCGGCGGGGTCCGGGCGGCCGACGCGGAGCGGGACTTCGGGGTGTACCGGGCCGAGGTCGCCCTGTGCGACGCCGCGGCGGCCGGGCACGGCCTCGACGAGACGTTCACGTCCACGCGCGGGGTCGCGCTCAGTGTGCGCTGGGTCTCCATGGTGATGGTCCAGGAGTACGCCCGGCACAACGGCCACGCCGACTTCCTGCGGGAGCGGACGGACGGGGTCACCGGAGACGCGTGACGTCCGGTACGGCCCCGGGAGTGCCGTACCGGACGAGCTGGGGAGGCGCGGTGCTCAGGCCTCGCGGGTTCCCTCGTACATCGCCTCGACGGCCTCGGCGTACGCGCGTTCCACGACGGGGCGCTTCACCTTGAGGCTCGGGGTGAGTTCGCCGTGTTCGACGTCGAGGTCGCGCGGCAGCACCGCGAACTTCTTGACCGTCTGCCAGCGCTGCAGGTCGCCGTTGACGCGCCGGACGTAGCCGTCGATCAGTGTGCGCACCTCCGGCGAGGAGACGACGTCGGCGTATCCGCGGCCGGCGAGACCGTTCGACGCCGCCCAGGGCATGATCACGCTCTCGTCGAGGGCGATCAGGGCGGTGCAGTAGTTGCGGCCGTCGCCGATGACCAGGACGTTGCTGACGAACGGGCAGACGGCCTTGAACCGGCTCTCGATCTCCGTGGGCGCGACGTACTTGCCGCCCGAGGTCTTGAAGAGGTCCTTCTTGCGGTCGGTGATCCGGAGGAATCCCTCCCGGTCGAGCTCGCCGATGTCCCCGGTGCGGAACCAGCCGTCGCTCTCCAGGACCTCGGCGGTCTTGTCCGGCAGGTTGTGGTAGCCGCGCATGATCCCGGGGCCGCGCAGGAGGATCTCGCCGTCCTCGGCGATGCGGACCTCGGTGCCGGGCAGGGGCCGGCCGACCGTGCCCACCCGGTGGTCGTCGACGGGGTTGACGGTGCAGCCGGCGCTGGTCTCCGTCAGGCCGTAGCCCTCCAGGACGGGTACGCCCGCGCCGGCGAAGAAGTAGCCGATCTCGGGCGCGAGGGCGGCGCTGCCCGAGGCGCTGCCCCGGAGCTCGCCGCCGAAGGCCGCCCGGATCTTCCCGTAGACCAGCCTGTCGGCGAGGGCGTGCTGCACGGTCAGCCGGAGGGGGACGGTGCGGGTCCCCGTCGCCACCAGGGTCTCCTGGCCGGTCCTGGCGTGCTCGCGGGCGACCTTCGCCGCCCACCGGAAGACCCGGTATCTGACCCGGCCCTCGGCCCTCGCCTTCGCGGCGATGCCGTTGTAGACCTTCTCGAAGACCCTCGGAGCCGAGGCCATCACGGTGGGCCGGACGACGGGCAGGTTGCTGACGATGCGGTCGAGGCGCCCGTCCACCGCGATCACGTGCCCGGTCCGCACCTGACCGGAGATCAGGGCCTTGCCGAAGACGTGGGACAGCGGCAGCCACAGGAACTGCACGTCGTCGGGTTCGAGGAGTCCGCTGACCTCCTGCGCGACGCCCTGGTAGGACCAGCAGTCGTGGACCAGGCGCACGCCCTTGGGCCGGCCGGTGGTCCCGGACGTGTAGATGAGGGTGGCGAGCTGTTCCCGCTCGATGCCCCCGACGGCCGTCTCGACCGCCTCCGGGTGCTCCTGGAGGTACGCCGTGCCGCGCTCCTCCAGCTCGGCGAGGCCCAGCACCTCCAGGCCCGCGACCTGCGGGAGGTCCTCCTCCGCGTCGAAGAGGATCGCGTGGCCGAGTCCGGGCAGCCGGTCCCTGTGCCCGGCGACCTTGGCCAGCTGGGCGGCGTTCTCCACGAAGATCGCCCGGCTGCCGGAGTCGGCGAGGATGTACGCCGTCTCGTCCGCGTCGGTGCTGGGGTAGACGGCGGTCGCGGCGGCGCCCGCGCACATCACCCCCAGATCGGCGAGGATCCACTCCACCCGGGTCGAGGAGGAGATGGCCACCCGCTCCTCGGTCCGCAGCCCGAGGGAGAGCAGGCCGGCCGCGATCGCCGTCACGCGTTCGGCCGTCTGGGCCCAGGTCAGCGAGCGCCACTCCTCGGCGCCGGGCGCCCCCCGCCCCACCGCCACGGGGTAGCGGTAGGCCTCGCGGTGGGGGGTGGCCCCGACGCGCGCGAGGAAGAGGTGCGCCACCGAACGCGGCCGGTTGTCGAGCTGGTACTGCGCGGAACTCATGGCGACCTCCGGGCCCGGTCCGCCCGCCAACGTTGTTGACCGGCAGGTAACTTGTGCGCAGAGGTGAGGCTAGGGGGAAACCCGTCACCGCGTAAGGGGTCGGCGGCCGTGCGTCTCGCCCCGCACCGCGACCAGCGGTCCCGGGAGGTGCGGGCCCCGGCCCCACGGGGCCGCCGGGGCCCGCCCGGTGGTGACGCACCCGGGGCACGCCGTCCACCGGGCCCGGGCCGTGCGGCCCGGCGAGCGGTCCGGTCCTACGGACGCGGCTTCCAGGACCCCGGCCCCCGGTCGTCCAGCAGGGCGCAGACGAACTGCTCCTCGACCGCGCGCAGCCGGGCCAGCAGGGCGGGGTCCAGCGTGGCCTGGCTGGTGACGGAGACGGTGATCGTGCGCCGGCCGTCCCGGGTGGACGCGGCGAACTGCGTGTAGCCGGGGGTGTTGCCGGTGTGGCCGAGGACCGTGCCGCACCGGGTGGTGTACCGGAAGAGCGCCAGGCCGGCCGCGTTGGCCCCGGGACCGGCCGGCTCGGAGGCGCCGCCGGGGAGGAAGTCCTGCTGCGCACGGCGGGTGGCGGGGGTCAGCAGCTCCGGTCCGGCGTAGCCGCCGATGAACCGGCTCAGGTCGGCGGGGGTGGAGACGATGCCGCCGGACGCCCAGGCCCCGGAGGCGCTGATCGCCTCGCTCACGTCCTCGGGCGGCTCGCCGGGGGTGGTGTCGTAGCCGTGCAGGAAGGGGCGGGGCAGCAGATATCCCTGGGGCAGGCTGGTCCCGGTGAGGTCGAGCGGACGGTACACGAGCTGCCGCAGCAACGACTCGTAGGGGCGCCCGGTGGCCTGTTCGGCCATCAGGGCGACCGCGATGTTGTCCGAGTTGGAGTAGGCGTAGCGGCTGCCCGGCGGGAAGGCGAGCGGCTGTCCGGCCGCGAAGTCGAGGAGCCGCCGGGAGTCGAAGTGGTGGCGGGGGTCGGCCCGGACGATGTCCTGGAAGGCCTGGCTCCTGCTGTAGTCGGGGAGCCCGCTGGTGTGCTGAAGTAGTTGACGCAACGTCACGGCATGCCAGGCTCGCGGGAGTTGAGGCAGACGCTGGCCGATCGTGTCGTCCAGGCCGAGGGCCCGGCGGTCCACGAGGCTCAGCGCGACCGCGCCGCTGAAGGCCTTGGCCGCGCTGGCGATGCGCATGTGGTCGCCGGTCCTCGGCGGACGCCCCGTGCCGATCTCGGCCGTGCCGGCCCGGTAGACCTGGCGTACGCCGTCGCGGGTCATCACCGCGATCGCGCCGGGCGGGCCGCCCGGCGCCCCCACGAGACCGGCGAGGGCGCGCTGGAGTGCCGGGTCGCCGTGAGCGGAGTCGTGCGGGACCGGGCCGGACGGGGCCGCCGCGACCGGCACCGCCGCGGCGCCGCTCAGGACGGCGGCCGCCGTGACGGCGCCGACGGCCGCCGCGCGCAGCCGGCGCCCGGGGCGGGGTCCGGTACGGCCGGGGGCGGACCCCGTGGAACTCCGGCCGCCGTGCGCGGCGGTGACACGTCGGGACATGCGCGTTCCTCCTCGGTTGCGGGACCAGGAGCGGCGCGCGGGCACGCGGTCCGGGCGCGGTCGGACGACCGGGCGCTCCCCGGCCACGGGGCCGTGTCGTCCCGGGGTGCGGCCACCGTCTCGCGGAGCGGGCCGCGCCGCGCGGCGCCTGCGCCATCCGGCCCACACCCGCGCCCCCGCGCCCTCGGCGCTCAGGCCCCGGAGGCGGTCCGTCCCCCGGCCCCGCCCCGGTACCCGAGGACAACCAGGACCGTGACGGCCAGGACGACCGCGCCCGCCGTGCGCAGGGCCGGGCTCATCGCGTCGGCGAAGGACCCGGCGCGGGCGTCGGCCCCGTGCGCGGCGAGCACGGTGCCGGTGACGGCCACGCCGAGGGCGGCGCCGATCTCCCGTGCCGAGGTGCCGAGGCCGGAACCGAGGCCCGCCTGCGCGGCGGGGAGGGAGGTGACGACGCCGACGGTCAGGGCCGGCATGCACAGGCCGGTGCCCGCCGATATGACGAGCAGCAGGCAGGCGTACAGGGCGTACGGCGTGTCCGCTCCGGCGGTGGAGACCGCGAGGAGTCCGGCGCCGATGAGGAGGAGCCCGGTGGCGACCGCGGGGCGCGGCCCCGAGGCGGCCTGCCAGCGGGTCGCGACCTTGGGGAACAGTGCCATGCCGATCGTCAGCGGGACGATGGCGAGGCCGGTGAGGGCGGGGCCGTACCCCTTGACGTACTGGAGGTACTGCGCGTTGACGTAGAACAGCGAGAAGAGGCCGAAGAACCCGGTGGCGGTGCCCAGGACGGCGGCGCGCAGCCTTCGGGAGCGGAAGACCCGCGGGTCGAGGAGGGCGGCCGGCGAGCGGAGCGCGTACCAGGTGAAGAGGCCCGTCAAAGCCGTGCCCGCGGCGAAGAGGGCGAGGATGCGCGGGGACGTCCAGCCGAGTGCCGGGCCCTCGATGACGCCGGCGAGGAGGGCGACCAGGGCCGCGACGAGCAGCAGGGTGCCGCGGGGGTCGGGGCGTCCGTCCGGGGAACGCTCGGTGCGCGGGACGGTGACCGCCACGGTCCAGGCCAGGACCGCGGCGAGCGGGACCATCAGCCAGAACAGGGCGCGCCAGGAGAGGAACTGGCCGACCGCTCCCCCGCCGGCGTTGCCCGCGAGACCGCCCAGGCCGACGGCGAGGGTCCAGGAGGCGAGGGCCCCGGCCCGGCGTTCGGGTCCGGCGAGCCGCACGAGGATCGACATGGTGGCGGGCATGACACAGGCGGCGCCCGCGCCGGACACCCCGCGGCCGGCGATCAGCAGCGCGGGCGAGGTCGCCAGGGCGCTGATCGCCGCCCCCGCGGCGAACAGCGCGAGACCGGCGAGCAGGACGCCCTTGCGGCCCCGGCGGTCGCCCAGCGCTCCGGCGGGGATGAGCAGTCCGGCGAAGACGATGACGTACGCGTCCACCGTCCACAGGAGTTCGGTGGCGGACGGGTGGAGGGCGGAGGCGGCCAGTTGCGGGATGAGGAGGTTGATGGCGGCGACCATGCTCTGTGCGACGAGGACGCAGGCGCAGAGGGCGAGCAGCGTCGGCCGTGTGAGCGGGCCCGGCGCGGGGCCGGCCGGGGCGGCGGGAGGCGGTGCGAGGGCAGGCGAGGGCATGGCTCCTCCGGGGAGCGACGTGGTGAGGGGGTGTCAGCCCACCGTAGGCTCGGCCCTTGGATTACTTCCAGTGCATCTTTTGCAAGGGGTGAGTGCGTGTGACGCAATCCGTAGAGCCCACCGGTCTCGACCTGAACCTTCTGCTCGCGCTCGACGTGCTCCTGGAGGAGCAGAGCGTGCGGGGAGCGGCCCGGCGGCTGCATCTGTCCGAGCCCGCCACCAGCCGTACGCTGGGCCGGATCCGCAAGGCGCTCGGCGATCCGATCCTGGTGCGCGCCGGGCGGGCCATGGTGCCGACTCCGTACGCGCTGTCCGTGCGGGCCGAGGTCGGCGCCGTCGTGGAGCGGGCCCGGGCGCTCTTCGCGGCCTCGGGACCCACCGATCTCCGCACGGTCGCCCGGACGTTCACGGTGCTCGGCCAGGACGCCCACGCCGCGCAGCTGGGCCCCGCGCTGCTCGCCCGGGCGGCCCGCGAGGCGCCGCTGACGCGGCTGCGGTTCCTGAACGAGAGCCACGTCGACGCGCCGACGCTGCGGGAGGGAGTCGCGGACCTGGAGATCGGTGTCATCGACACCGTGCACCCCGAGGTGCGCACCGAGCACGTCCTGGACGACCGCATGCTCGGGGTGGTCCGGGCGGAGCACCCGCTCCTCCGGGGGCGTCTGACGCGGCGGAGGTTCGCGACGGAGGCGGATCACCTGGTCGTCTCGCGCCGGGGACGGATGCGCGGTCCGGTCGACACCGCGCTGGCCGAGCACGGGCTGCGGCGCCGGGTCGCCGCGGGCGTCGGCACGTACCCGGCGTCGCTGTTCGTCCTCCGGGACACCGACCTCGTCGGCCTGATCAGCGCGCGGAGCCGCGTGCTCGCCGAGTCCCTGGGTCTGGTCGCCTTCGACGTGCCCCTCGACCTGCCGCCGCTGCCGGTCGGCCTCGCCTGGCATCCGCGCCACGACGCCGACCCGGCGCACGCCTGGCTGCGGGGCTGTGTGCGGGACCTGCTGCTGGACCGGTCCGGCTGAGCGCGGACCGGTCCGGCGGGGGTGTCAGGACACGCGGTCGGCGGCGAGCCGTGCGGCGAGGGCGGGGATGCCGAGGGCCTGCTCCTGGGCCGGGGTGGCCTGGTACAGCCGGTTGGTCAGCTGGTACGGGTCGTTCACCAGGTCGTAGTACTCGCGGAACTTCACCTGGCCGGTGCCGGTCACGGTGCCGTTCCCGTCGGTGGTCAGGTCGTAGTACTCCGTGTACTGCTCGTCCTTGGCCACGTACGAGGACCAGGTGGGCGCGCCGCCGGCGCCGGTGCCCTGCTTCCACCACTCCACCAGGAGGTGGTCACGGCTGTGGCCGGAGAGCAGCGACCGGCCGTCCTGCGGGGCGGCGGGGGTGATGCCGGCGGCGTCGAGGATGGTCGGCGCGATGTCGATGTTCGCGACGATCCGGTCGTCCTGGGTTCCGGCGCCGAGGCCGCCGGCCGGCCACGAGAGGTAGAACGGCACCTCGTGCGCCGGGCGGTAGGGCACGGACTTCGCCGTCCAGCCGTGGTCGCCCCAGCTGAAGCCGTTGTCCCCGATGTAGATGACCAGGGTGTTGTCGAGCTGGCCGAGGGCCTGGAGCCGGTCCTTGAAGGCCTGGACCGCGTCGTCGACGGAGAGCAGGGTGCGCAGCTGTTCGGCGCGGATCCGCCGGCCGTCGGCGAGGGTGCCGGTGGCGTCCTTGATGTAGCCGGGCTTGTCGGCGCGGTCGCCCTCGGGGACGGACGGGCGGCCGTTCCAGGCCGGGACCTCGGTGCCGGCGTACTTCGCCTCGGGGGTGCGCGGGCCGTGGGACGCGTAGGGCGTGACGTAGGCGAACCAGGGCCGGGTGTCGGTGGCGGCCTTGTCGAGGAACTTCAGGGTGCGGTTCTTGACGATGGTGGTGGTGTAGCCGTCGATCGTCTGGACGGTGCCGTCGACGTTCCAGCGGGCGTCGACGTACCCGGGCTGGAGGAGGGCGAACTCCTCGAAGTGCGGCGGGTTGTCGGCCAGGGTCCAGGAGTTGAGGTACTTGCCGAAGAGGCCGGTGCGGTAGCCGGCCTGCTTGAGGTACTTCTGCACGGTGGTGCTCTGGTCGAGCGTGTACGAGGCCTTGTTGTTGCGCACGCCGTGGTTGTGGGCGTGGCGGCCGGAGAACACGCTGGAGCGCGAGGGAGCGCACAGCGGGGTGGTGACGTGGCCGTTGGTGAACCGCACGCCCTGCTCGGCGAGCCAGGCGACGGTCTTGGGCAGGGCCCACTCGGTGTGCTTCGGCTGGTCGTCGGTGACGATCAGCAGGATGTTCGGCCGGGCGGCGGCAGCGGCGGGGCCGGCCGCGGCGACCTGTGCGACGGCGGGCACGGCGGTCGCGGCCGCGACGGCGGCGGCGCCGCCGAGGAAGCCTCGCCGGCTCACCTGCGGGCGTCGGTTCTCGCTCATGATGTCCGTTCCTCTGGGTGCGGGGGCACAGGGGGGCGCCCGCGCACGGGCGGCGGCGGGTTCCGCCGTCGGCGCGGTGCGGGAGGGGAAGAGACGGGAGTCGGGCGGAGGCCGCCGGGTGGGGATCCCGTGGGGGAAGGGGGGCGCGTTCAGCGCGCCGGGGCGACCGTACACAGGGCGCTCGCCGTGCGTCCCTGGTCGACGTGGCGGCGCGCAGTAAGGATTCCTGCTGCCATGGCCACGACAATATGGGGTGGGGATCCGCGGTTCCATGTACGGCGGATGAAATGACGCGGGGAGCGGCGCCCGACGGGCAGGAGGCGGTGTCCGGTGCCAGGCTGGGACGTACTGGATCCGCGAAAGGGAATCACCATGCTCACCACCGCCTTCGTCCCGGGCTCCCCCTGCTGGCTCGACCTCGGCGCCCCCGACGTGCCGGCCGCCGCGGCCTTCTACGGTGCCGTGCTCGGCTGGGAGTACGAGCCCATGGGCGAGGGACAGGACGCGGAGGGCGGGATGCTCCGCAAGGACGGGAAGGTCGTCGCCGGACTCGGGAGGCTGACCGAACCCGGCGCGCGCTCGGCCTGGATGATCTACTACTCCGTCGCCGACGCCGACGCCACGACCCGGGCGGTGGAGGGCGCGGGCGGCACGGTCCGGGTGGCGCCGAGGAGCTTCGGCGAGCAGGGCCGGACGGCCCAGTACAGCGACCCGCTGGGGGGACAGTTCGCCGTCTGGCAGGGGGGCGGGATCAAGGGCGCCGAGCTGATGGACGAGCCGGGCTCGCTGAGCTGGACCGAGCTGTACACGACCGACGCGGCGGCCGCCAAGGAGTTCTACGGCGGGGTCCTCGGCTGGTGGTTCGAGGACATGGAACTGCCGGAAGGCGCGGGCACGTACAGCCTCATCACCCCCGCGGGGCTTTCCGCGGAGCGCATGCACGGCGGCCTCATGCAGTTGTCCGCGGAGGACCTCGACCTCGCGGGCGGACGGCCGTACTGGCACCCCGTCTTCGCCGTCGCCGACTGCGACGCCACGGTCGCCGAGGTCGGACGCAGGGGCGGAAGCGTGCAGATGGGGCCGGTGGACATGGAAGGCGTCGGCCGGCTCGCCGTCTGCCTCGACCCGTCGGGCGCCGACTTCGTGGTCCTCACCCCGCCCGCGGCCTGACCCCGGTCTGGAAACGGGGCCGCCGTCGTCCCAGAATGCCCCCATGACCGAAGCAGCAGCGACACCGGCCGAGCGGGACGCCGTGCGCGTCGAGCGCGACGGGCCCGTGACGACGGTGGTCCTGTCCCGGCCCGCCGCCCGCAACGCCGTGGACGGGCCGACGGCGGAGCGGCTGGCGGACGCCTTCCGCTCGTTCGAGGCCGACGAGGACGCCGCGGTCGCGGTGCTGTGGGGCGAGGGCGGGACGTTCTGCGCGGGCGCCGACCTCAAGGCCGTCGGGACCCCGCGCGGGAACCGGGTGGCGCCCGACGGCGACGGTCCGATGGGTCCGACCCGGCTGCGGCTGACCAAGCCGGTCATCGCGGCCGTCAGCGGGCACGCCGTCGCCGGAGGCCTCGAACTGGCCCTCTGGTGCGACCTGCGCGTGGTCGAGGAGGACGCGGTCTTCGGGGTGTTCTGCCGCCGGTGGGGCGTGCCCCTGATCGACGGGGGCACGGTCCGGCTGCCGCGGCTGATCGGCGAGAGCCGCGCCATGGACCTGATCCTGACCGGCCGCCCGGTCCCCGCCTCCGAGGCGTACGGGATCGGGCTCGCCAACCGCCTCGTACCGGCGGGCCGGGCCCGGGCCGCGGCGGAGGAACTCGCCCGGGAGATCGCCGGCTTCCCCCAACTGTGCCTGCGCCACGACCGGCTGTCCGTCCGCGAGCAGCACGGCCTCCCCGAAACCGAGGCCCTGGCCGCCGAGCTGCGGCACGGCATGGTCCCGCTGTCGGCGGGCGAGACCCGCTCCGGCGCCGCACGCTTCGCGGCCGGCGCGGGACGGCACGGGTCCTTCACCGCCTGAACCGGCCGGGTCGCGGGGGTCGCCGGCGCGGGAGAGGGAGAGTCCGAACTCCCGTACGGTCGCGCGGGGTGATGGCTACCATGCCCGATGTGAATCCACGCGCGCGCTGGCTCGTAGGCATCGCAAGTACCGCAGGGGCGTTCGCCGCCGCAGGGGCAGGGTGGGACGCGTTCGGGGAGGTCGGCCCCGTGCAGTACACCCTGGCGGGGGTCACCGCCCTGGCCAGCGGCGCTCTCGCCTACGCGCAGAGCACCCGGAGCAGTCCGGACGGACCGGGACACCCGGTGCCGAGGGAGTTACCCCGTGACATCACCGACTTCACCGGCCGGGACGGTGAACTCGACGCCCTGGCACAGCTGCTGAGCCCGAGAAGACGTTCGAGCGGGCCCCTCGTGGCCGCGATCGCGGGCAAGGGAGGTCTGGGCAAGACGACCCTCGCGATACGAGCGGCTCAGCGCGCTTCCGAGGACTACCCGGACGGGCAGCTGTTCGCGAACCTCCGTGGATACGATCCCGTTCCCGCCGAACCGGAGGCCGTGCTCGGGCACTTCCTGCGTGCGCTGGGCACCGATCCCCGCGAGATCCCGGACGCGCCGCACGACCGCGAACAGCTGCTGCGCACGCTCACCGCCGGCCGCCGTCTGCTCATCGTCCTCGACAACGCCAACGGCCCCCGCCAGGTGCGCCCCCTGCTGCCCGGCACCTCGGACGTCGCGGTGATCGTCACCAGTCGCACCCCGCTCAGCACCATAGAAGGAGCCCACAGCATCGTGCTTGACCTCTTGGAACCCGATGAGGCCGTCGAGCTGCTGGGCCGCGTGGCGGGCGCGCACCGCGTGGCCGACGACCCCGAGGCCGCGCGACGCCTGGTGGCCCTCTGCGGCCGTCTCCCCCTCGCCGTGCGCATCGCGGGCGCCCGCCTCGCGGAGCGGCCCGACGTGCCCGTGGCGGACCTGGCCGACCGGCTCGCGGACGAACGCGGCCGGCTCGATCACCTGGAGATCGGCGACCTCGACGTCCGCTCCACGTTCATGATCAGCTACCGCGGGCTGTCGGACGAGCAGCAGCGGGCCTTCCGCCTGCTCGGACTCTTCCCCGGGGCCGACTTCACGACCTGGGCGCTCGCCGCGCTCATGGACGTCCCGTCGAGCGCCGCCGAGCGTCACCTGGACGCGCTGGTGTCCGCGCAGCTGATCGACGCGACCGGGCCCGACGAGACCGGGACCATCCGCTACACCTTCCACGACCTGATCCGGGCGCTCTCTCGCGAGCAGCACGAATCGGGGTCAGCGGCCTCGACCGGGCGGCTCCTGGGCGCGTACCTCACCCTCGCGGCCACGGCCGAGGACCGCTTCCAGCCCGGCGAGGTGCGCAAGACCGGCTCCCATCCGCGCCAGGCCGTCGAGGCCCGTGACCTCGACCGGCTGCTGGGCGACCCGGTCGCCTGGTTCATCAGCGAGCAGCGCAACATCGTCGCCTGCGTACGGCTCGCCGCGTCGGGCGGGTTCTGGGACGCGGTCTGGGAACTCACCCACATCGGCGCCCCGTTCTTCGAGATGCTCGCCATCTGGGACGACTGGGAGGTCTCGGTCGGACTCGCCCTGGAGGCGGCTCGCCGGTCGGACAACCGCTGGGCCGAGGCCATCACGCTCTTCGACACCGGTGCGCTGCGGCGGGACCTGGGCCGGCTCGACGAGGCCCTGGTGGCGTACGAGGGGGCCCGTGCCGGATACACCGCCGCGGGCGACGAGCACGGCCTGGCCACGCTGCTGCTCCTCGAAGGCATCGTCCACCGCAACCTGGGGGACTGGGACCGGGCGGCGCGCCTGCTCGGTGAGGGCGTCGTACGCCTCGGTGCGGCCGGGGACCGCAGGCTCGCGGCCCAGTCCCAGCGCAGCCTCGCGATCGTCCTCGGCGGCCAGGGGCGACACGGTGAGGCGATCCCGCTGTTCCAGGAGGCGCTGGCCGAGTTCCAGAGCCTGGGCGACCGGCGGGCGGAGGCGTACGCGTGGCGCAACCTGGCCCAGGCGCAGCTGGAGCACGGAGAGCCGGCGGCATCGGCGCGCTCGTTCGGCCGGAGTCTGGAGATGACGCAGGGGCTGCGCGATCAGCGGGGCGAGGCACGGGCCTTGCAGGGCCTCGGCCGCGTGAGCGCGGCCGAGGGGGCCGCGGCGGTCGCCCTGCGGCGGTTCGCCCAGGCCCGGCAGATCGCCGAGGAGACGCACGACCACGTTCTCACCCGGGAACTGGACCGGGACATCGCCGCGGCGAACGGTTCGTAGCCCCGGCCGCTCGGTCCCCCGCGGGTTCCTTCACGGCGGAGACGGCGAGCTGTTCCGTGGCGCAGTCGGCAGCGGCGCTGCTGGATCCCCCCCCCCCCCCCCCCCCCCCACCCCCCCCCGCGCGCGCCGGGGGCGCGGGGGGGGGGGGGGGGGGGGGGGGGGGCACAAACCCGGACGCCCCCCCCCCCCCCCCCCCCCCCCCCCAG